>NZ_NSFU01000004.1:0-370511 GCF_002294875.1 Mesorhizobium sp. WSM4312
TGACGGCGCCGCAGCCGGTGGTGTCCGACAGCGACCGGGTCAAGATGGAGACGGTCAACGAGCTGTTCATGCGGGTGACGCTGACCTTCGGCTATATGGAACAGCCCAACATTCCGCGCGCGCTGGCAATCTGCCGCAAGCAGGGCTGGAAGTTCGACATCATGACGACGTCGTTCTTCCTGTCGCGGCGCTCGCTCAAGGCCTCGCCCAATTCCGGCATGCCGGTGTGGCAGGACCGCCTCTTCATCGGCCTGGCGCGCACGGCGGCGGACGCGACCGAATATTTCCAGATCCCGACCGGGCGCGTGGTAGAGATCGGCACACAGGTGGCGATCTGACGAGCTCTATCGCCTTTACCTGAAAAGGTGCGGAGGCGGGCATGAGCGGTGAAGTGGTGCTTGTCACCGGCGGATCGGGCTTCCTCGGCGCCCACTGTGTCCTTGCCCTGCTGGATGCGGGCTACCGCGTGCGCACGACGGTGCGCTCCGCCAGGCGTGAAACCGATGTTCTGGCCATGCTCAAGGCTGGCGGTGCCGAGCCGGGCGGTCGGCTGTCCTTTGCCGTCGCCGACCTCATGATCGACGCCGGCTGGCCGCAAGCGGTCGCAGGCTGTGATTAAGTGCTGCATGTCGCCTCGCCATTTCCACCCGGCGTGCCGAAGCACGAGGATGACCTGATCATCCCGGCTCGCGAGGGGCGCTGCGGGTGCTGCGGGCGGCGCGGGACGCTGGTGTCAAACGCGTCGTGCTGACCTCGTCCTTCGCGGCCATCGGCTACGGCAAGATGCCGCCCGACGGCCGGCCCTTCACCGAGGAGAGCTGGACCGATCCGACGGCCAAGGTCAGCGCCTATGTGAAGTCGAAGACGCTTGCCGAGCGCGCAGCCTGGGATTTCATTGCCGCCGAAGGCGGCGGGCTGGAATTGGCGGTCGTCAATCCGGTCGGCATCTTCGGGCCTGTGCTAGGCTCCGACCATTCGCCTCCACCGAATTCGTCCAGCGCATGATGAACGGTGCAATGCCGGGGCTGCCGCGCCTGTCCTTCGGCGTGGTCGACGCACGCGACGTGGCTGATCTGCACGTGCGCGCCATGGCCGATCCAACCGCCGAAGGCGAGCGCTTCCTGGCGGTATCGGGTGATTTCATGACTGTGCGGGAAATCGCGCAGACCTTGAAGACGAGGCTCGGCGAGGCGGCGGCGCGCGTCAAGACCCGGGAACTTCCCGATTGGCTGGTGCGGATCGTGGGACTGTTCAACCCTGAAGCCGCGCAGCTGGTGACGGAACTGGGCAAGGTCAAGAATACCACCAACGCCAAGGCGGTCCATGTGCTCGGCTGGGCGCCGCGCTCGCGTGAAGACGCGCTGGCCGCCACCGGCGAGAGTCTGATCCGGCTCGGCCTGCTCAAGACGTAGCGCGGCGGAAGGCAGACCTCCCGCCGCGCACCTTTCAACCAGCCAGTGCGGCCTTGTTGGCTTCGAGGAACTGTTTCAGCGTTCGCGGCTTCCTGCCGGAAAGCGTTTCGACCGCGTCCGTTGCCATGGCGATGCGGCCGGACCGCGTGTTGGCGTCGAAAGACACGATGACGCGAGCGAACTCCTCGGGGACGCCGGCCGCCTTCACGCCTTCGGTCAGGGCCTCGTCGGGCAGCTGAATGACGTTCAGCGGCTTGCCGGTGACTTCGCTCACCAGGGCGGCGATTTCGGCTGTCGTATAGGCCTGCGGCCCGGTTAGCGTGTAGGTCTTGCTGTCGGCCGAACCGGAGGCGAGGCTAGCGGCGATGGCTGCGGCCATGTCGTCGCGTGCACCATGGGCGATGCGGCCGTCGCCGGCGGACGTATACCACTGCCCCGAGGCAATGGCGTTCGGCAGTGCCATGAACAGGTTCTCCTGGTACCAGCCGTTGCGGAAGATCGTATAGGCGATACCGCTGGCCTTGATCGCCTGCTCGGTGCCGTAGTGGTCGCCGGCAAACAGCACTGGCGAAACCGGCTCCGGATTGGGCATCGAGGTGTAGAGCAGATGCGAAACGCCTGCTTTCTTCGCAGCCGCCACCGCCGCCTCATGCTGCTTCAGACGCCTGCCGGTTTTGAGATCGAGATCGCTGGTCGAAATGATCAGCACCCTGTCGGCGCCCTTGAATGCGTTTTCCAGCGAGGTCGCGTCGTTGAAGTCGGCGGCCCGGACAACGACGCCACGCGCCGCCAGATCGGCGGCGCTTTCCGGGTTGCGGGTGGTGGCGATGATCTTTCCCGGCGGAACTTTGTGCGTGTCCAGGAGATAGCGGATGACGCTGCGGCCGAGCTGGCCGGAAGCGCCGGTGACGAGAAGGGTTTCGGTCATGGGAGGTCCTGATTTTGCGCCAGCATGGCGGGTGTTCTTAATGGTCTCAAAAAGAGACCAGCACTAAAATAGGAATTGACCCGGCGCCGTAAAGAAGGCAGTTTTTCGGGAGGTAGGCACACGCGGGGAACCAGCCATGGACAGCCGGATCGTCAATCTGAGGTCCAAACTCGACGTCTACAAGGCCATGACCGGCGGCGGCAACCTTGCCGATTGTCCGGTCCGCGAGGTCATCCAGGGGCTCAACGGCAAATGGAGCTCGCTGCTGATGGCGGCGCTGGCCGAACAGCCCTATCGCTTCGGCGAATTGCGGCGGCTGGTGCCCGACATCTCGCAGCGCATGCTGACCCAGACGCTCCACGACCTGCAGCGCGACGGCTATGTGCACCGCGAAGTATTCCCGACCAAGCCGCCCAGCGTCGAGTACAGCCTCACCGACCTCGGACGCTCGATGTTCGGCGCCCTGCATCACCTGATCCAATGGGCCGAACTCAACCACGATGCGGTGCGTGAGGCGCGCGCCGGTTTCGACGCAGCGCAGGCTTGAGCAGCGCGACGGCGTTCGGCGGCGCGACTTGATTTCATCAGGCGGCTGAAGGATTGTCCCGGCCAGTTCGGCTTGGGGGCATCGGCATTTCCTACGACATTGCAATTGCAGGCGCCGGTCCGGCAGGGCTGGCCGTGGCGCTGTATCTCAAGCGGGCAGGGCACAGGGTCACCATCTTCGAGCGCTTCGAGGAGCCGAAGCCCGTCGGCTCCGGGTTGATCCTGCAGCCGACCGGCTTGACCGTTCTGGCCGATCTCGGCCTGCTCGACGACATACTGGCGCTCGGCGCCCGCATCGACCGGCTGCACGGCGCCGATGCCTCGACCGGTCGCACCGTGCTGGACGTTCGCTACGACGCCCAGCGCGGCCGCCGTTTCGGCCTGGCGGTGCACCGTGCGGCGCTGTTCGGCGTGCTCTTCCGCGCCACTCGGCGCGAGGCCATCGCCATCGAGACCGGCGTCGAGGTCGAGACGGTCGAGGCAGGCGAAAGGGCGACGCTGGTCCGAGGCAATGGGCCAAAGGCAGGGCCCTTCGATCTGGTCGTCGACGCCAGCGGTTCGCGCTCGAAACTGCGGCAATGCGTTGGCGCTGCGGGCGCGCCGCGCCCTCTGACTTATGGTGCGTTCTGGGCATCGCTCGGCTGGCGTGGCGAAGGTTTTGACGAGCACGCGCTGTCGCAGCGCTACGACAAGGCCAGCGTGATGATCGGTGTGCTGCCGATCGGCCGGCCGGAGCCGGGCGCCGAGACGATGGCGGCCTTCTTCTGGAGCCTGAAGCCTGATGATGCCGACGCGGTGCGCGCTGTCGGCATCGACGCCTGGAAGGAAAGGGTGGTGCGGCTGTGGCCGCAAAGCGAAGCGTTCACCAGCCAGATCGACAGTTTCGACCAGCTGTCGCTGGCCCGCTACGGCCACCACACGATGAAGATGCCGGTCGCGCGGAGGCTTGCCGTTATCGGCGATGCCGCCCACTCGACCAGCCCGCAGCTTGGGCAAGGGGCCAATATGGCGCTGCTCGATGCCGCGGCGCTCAGCCATGCGCTGGCGCGCACGCAGAGCATCGAGGCAGCGCTCGAAGCCTATGCCAAGGCGCGGCGCTGGCACGTGCGTGTCTTCCAGGCGCTGTCGCTGGCATTCACGCCGTTCTACCAATCGGATTCGGTGGCACTGCCCTTCATCCGCGACAGGCTGGTGGCGACCGTCGCGAAAATTCCGTCGGCGCCGCAGTTTCTTGCCTCGATGGTCGCCGGCACGGTGATCGACCCGTTCAGGCGGGCAGGATTGACGGAAGCGCGATGGGACTTCGGTCAAAATTCAGGTCATGATACGACCTCTTCATAGAGTTTTTCGCCCATGCCGGTTCGCATGCACGCCATGTTCAGAACGCGAGAATCGCAACATCTGATGCGCGTTGTTGCATCTATCCTAGTGATGCTGGCGGTAGCGTTTCCCTCACCGCAAGCGCAAGCCCAGACGCCGGGCCAAGCCAGCCAGCAGGGGGCGGCTGACACCGAAGTGGCGCTGAAAGCCCGCATTGACGCGGCCTACAAGCTGATGATGGACGCAGGACGCTTCGATGAAGGTTATGCGCAATTGCGCGCAACGCTGCTCGATGCCGCCAGAAGCGACCTCTACGACTTCACCGTGGAGAGCTACTCGAACGCCGGCGCGACTTTCCTCAACAACCAGATCCTCGACTACGCCGAAGAGATTTTTGCCGAAGGCCTGAAAATCCGGGCGATGCAGCAGGATGTCGAGAAGCGCGGCGACTTTTATCTCAATTACGCAATGCTGAAGCAGGCCGAGAAGGACTATCAGGGCTTCGTTTCCATGTGCGCGACAGCCACCAATCTATACGCCCAATACCACGGCAAGGAATCCCAGGAACTTCTGTTTGCCAACGATGTGTTGGCGACTGGGGTCGCCGCATTCGGTCAAATCGCGTCGGCGATCAATATCGAACAGCGTAATCTGAAGTTGGCGGCGCAGGTAGCCGGTACCGATGATCGTTTCATCTGGAAGCTGCAGAACAATCTGGCCGACATGCTGCGCCAGATGGGGGCTCCGACACGCGCCTTGCAATACGATCTGGCCGTGCTGGAGAAGCGGATCGGCTACTACGGCTCGGATCACTTCAACGTTTTGGTCAGCGCCAATAACACGGCACAGGACTATCTGGACCTTGGCAAGTACGACGAGGCCTTGCGCTACTTCCAGCAGGATCGAGACATTGCCGTCGTTCTCAAGCAGGAAGGCAATCTGGTCGAACAGGCCGATGCCTGGCTGCTCTATACCAGGGCGCTCTCTAGCGCGCAGCCGCTCGATCAGCCGACGCTGGCAAGGCTGCAACAACTGACCACCGACCCGAACTATCCCGAAATACTGGCAATCAAGATCGCCAACCTGCTCGCCGCGCATTTCGTCGCAGTGGGCGACAGGGAAAACGGCATGGGCCAGCTTGAGCGAGCCCAAAGCATCGCCGAAGCGACGTACGGGGTGGTGCACCCGCTGACCTTTGCCGCGCGGCAGGCCATCGCAAATCTCAAGGCGAAGACGAACCCGGAGAAGGCGGCTGCCGATTTCGCGGCTCTCGACGAAGACATGCTGCGTTGGAATTGGTTCCAGGTGAGCACGGCTGGCAATCCAATCGTGGCCGAGGCCAGCCGCGCCCTCGCCGATGACATGCTGTACGACTATGCGCGCCTCGCAAAAGACAATGCATCGGCGGTGCCGGCGTTTGCCGAAGCCGTGCGCCGCTGGCCGACGCTTGAAAACGAGAAACGCGATCTGTTGCGCAGACTGTCCCGCTTGATCGATCCGAACGATACGGAGACGCGGTATTTGATCCAGGCCGGGATCCGGATGTCCCTGGCCTATCAGGAGGCGGCCTCCAGCGGTGACAGTTCCGACGATCCTGGGGCAGTGCAGCCGGAGCAGGTTGAAGCGGCATACCAAAAGGCCACGGCCAGAGTCATGGCCAAATACAGTTTCAGCCAGGGCGTGGTGGACAAGCCGCTGCCGTCGGCCGGCGCCCTGCTGAAGCCAAACGAGGCGCTGATCGACTACTTCATCACCCGCAAGTGGCGGGCGGATCGGGAGAGTGCCGATCCGCTGGAAGACGAGCGCCTCTATGCGATCGTCACCCGCAAGGATCGGCAGCCGTCTCTCTATGATCTCGGCGATCCCCGCCGGCTCATCCCGGCCGCGCGCGAAACACGCATCGCGAAGCTGAGGTCGACGCGCTACGCGCAGGAACGGGGCGCCGTGACCTTGATCGATCTGAACGCCACATTCACCGGGCTTTATTCCGGTCTGATCGCGCCGTTGGAGCCGTCGCTTGGTGGCGCCGATACGCTTTTCGTGGTGCCGGACGGAAAACTGTTTTCGGTGCCATTCCCCTTGCTGCAGGACGGCAGGGGGGCGTCGCTCGATGATCGTTTCGTGGTGCGCGTGCTGACGCGGCCGGAATCGCTGTTGAATGCCGGCGTCGATCAGAGTTTTCCCAAGACGGGCAGAGCCTTGCTGGCCGGCGGGTTGGACTATGCGCGCGGTTCGGAAAAAGGGGCGGAGCCGCTGCCGGGCACCCGCAAGGAGGTCGACGCGATCGCCTCGATCCTGGGCGCCGATCACTATTCGGTCGAAATGCTCACCGGTACGGCGGCCAGCGAGCGGATGCTGCGCAAGGATATGGAGCAGGCGACGATTGCGCATCTGGCCACCCATGGCGCCTACCGTGATGAGAAAGAGGGCGGCGTGGGCGCCGTCAACGCGCTTTGGCAGAGCCAGGTCGTGCTGTCGCAGTCGGGAGACCGGCAGTCGATGAAACGTGATGACGATGACGGTCGGCTCTATGGCATGGAATTGATGAACTGGGATTTGTCGGGCCTCGATCTGCTTGTCCTGTCCGCCTGTGAGACGGCTCGCGGCCAGGAGACATTCGTCGGCGGTTTGCGCGGCCTGCCGACGGCAATCGACATTGCCGGCGCGAAACGCTCGCTGTTGACGCTGTGGCCCGTGGACGACGCCGGAACCGCTGCTTTCATGGTAGGGTTCTACGGCCATCTTGCCGCGGGACAAACCTATCCGGAAGCGCTGCGCCAGACCCGACGCGATGCCCGCGACGGCAAGATATCAGGCGCCCAGGATCCGCGGGTCTGGGCCGCCTTTGTCATGTTCGAGAACTGAGGCCACTCGAAGCACATGCTTGCTCGCGATCCGTGCGTTCAAGCCGATCGTGCCAAAGCAAAAGGTCCGGCTTGATCGCCTTGGCGGATGAGGCTCGACAGGAAGGATCCCTTTGCTTGCAGGAAAGCATGCAGACGCTGCGGATAGTCCGGCGCGACGGCGTGCTTGATCGACGGACGATCATTCAGCGCCTTCCGCCAGGACTGGACGTGCGGCTTGGCGTCCAGGATGCCGAAATCGCCGATGCGGTCGAACGCGTCGAGATATCTGAAGACAGGGCCGTACACCGCATCGACCAGCGAAAAGCGGTGGCCGGCGAACCATGGCGCGCTCCGCAAGGCATCGTCCGCCAGTTCGGCCTCAAGGCGGTCAAACATCCCCGACAGCGCGCGGGACTCAGCACGGAAACCGGCCTCGGTCGGTGCCGAATAGAGCCGGCCGATGGTGTTCAGCACGGCCGAACCGTATTCGATCCAGGCACGGTGCCGGGCACGGGCGTAGGGGTCGGCCGGGTGGAGGGGCTTGGCCTGCGTCTCCTCGAGGAATTCGAGGATGACCGCGGATTCGAAGATTGTCGTTTCGTCGCCATTTCGCTGGACGCGCAACAGCGGCACCTTGCCTAGCGGCGAGATGGCCATGAACCAGTCCGGCTTGTCGGCGAGGTCGATGTCGACGCGCTCGAACGGCACGCCTTTCTCGGTCAGCGAGATCGCCGCACGCTGGACATACGGGCAGAGAGGGTGGCTGACGAGAATGAGGGCGTTCATGGATTTGGTTCCGATGTTGATGCAGTTGCATGCATATAGATGCAATTGCATCTACCGTCAAGCTTGATGCATTTGCATCTATCGTCTAGGGTCGGCCATGACCGAGAAAGCCACGCCTTCGCCGGAAGCCATCAAGGCCTGGGCTCGCCTGATGCGGGTTTCGCGCCAGCTTGTGGAAAGCGTCGAAGACGCGCTGAAGGAGGGCGGCCTGCCGCCGCTTGCCTGGTACGACGTGCTGCACGAGCTTGCCGAAGCGGGAGAGGGCGGTCTACGGCCGTTTCAACTGATCGAGCGCACCTTGTTTGCGCAGTACAACATCTCGCGGCTGCTGGCTCGGCTAGAGGCGGACGGGTTGGTCGAGAAGCTGCCGGTGACCGACGATGGTCGCGGGCAGACGATCCGCATCACGGCCAAGGGGCGTGAGACGCGCCGCCGGATGTGGACTGTCTACGGACGGTCAATCGCCGAACTGGTTGGCGGCAAACTTTCAGCGGATGAGCTGAAGATGATGTCGACGCTGCTTGGCCGGCTGCGTGATCCGCCTGTCCTCGACTGATCTTGGCCGCTGTGCCGCGATGCCTCAATGAAAGCGTTGGCGCTCGCGGCCGTCGATCTTTTTCCGCGCCGCCCCTTGCGCGCCGAGCCGGATTGCGCAATATGCCGAACCGTAACGTACGGTACGGCTTGCCAGGATGATTGGCTTGGCTGTCCGCGAGGGAAGAGCGTGTTGCACATCGTACCTGACATCGACACCAGCGAGACGCTGACGGAGCGGCAGAAGGCCGTTCTGGATGCGGCGTTGCGGTTGTTGGTCGAGGAGGGCGATCAGCTGACCATGACCGCGGTGGCGCGGCGGGCCAGCTGTTCCAAGGAAACGCTCTACAAATGGTTCGGCGACCGCGACGGGCTGTTGACGGCGACCGTGCAGTGGCAGGCCTCCAAGGTGCGCGTGGCGCCCGTCGACGGCAAAGGGCTCGACCTTGCCTCGCTGACGGCGAGCCTCGAGCGTTTTGCTTCCGACTGGCTGAAGGTGATTTCCAGCGACACCTCGATCGCGCTCAACCGGGTGGCGGTCGGCCATGCCGGTTCTGGCAAGGACAACCTTGGCGCCGTGGTGCTGGAGAATGGCCGCTTCGCGCTGGCCAGGCGGCTGAAGCCGGTGCTCGAGGCAGGGCGCCAGGCCGGGCTTCTCGATTTCGCGGATGCCGAGACGGCATTCCGCAGCTTTTTCGGGCTGGTCGCCCGTGACGTGCAGATCCGTCTGCTGCTTGGCGACCGGCTGGAATTGACTGAGGCGACGATCGGCGGCGATGCCGTGCGGGCGACGCAGCAGTTTCTCGCTCTTTTCGGAGCAAAAACCGGGCCGCAGGGCCTCTGATCTCAAGAAACGGGAAGGAAGTAAAAATGCGCGTCTATTACGATCGTGATGCCGATCTCAACCTGATCAAGGGCAAGAAGGTCGCCATCATCGGCTATGGCAGCCAGGGCAGGGCGCATGCGCTCAACCTCAAGGATTCTGGCGCCAAGGAAATCGCCATCGGCCTCAAGGCCGGCTCGGCGACCGCCAAGAAGGTCGAGGCCGACGGGCTCAAGGTGATGAGCGTGGCGGACGCCGCCAAATGGGCCGACCTGATGATGATGGCGACGCCCGACGAGCTGCAGGCCGACATCTACAAGAACGAGATCGCGCCGAACATTCGCGACGGCGCGGCGATCGCCTTCGCGCACGGCCTCAACGTGCATTTCGGCCTGATCGAGCCGAAGTCGACCGTCGACGTCGTCATGATCGCGCCGAAGGGCCCGGGCCATACGGTGCGCGGCGAATACCAGAAGGGCGGCGGCGTGCCGTGCCTGGTCGCCGTCAACCAGGATGCCTCGGGCAATGCGCTCGACCTGGCACTGTCCTACGCCTGCGGCGTCGGCGGCGGCCGTTCGGGCATCATCGAGACCAATTTCCGCGAGGAATGCGAGACCGATCTGTTCGGCGAGCAGGTCGTGCTGTGCGGCGGCCTGGTCGAACTGATCCGCGCCGGCTTCGAGACGCTGGTGGAAGCCGGCTACGCGCCCGAAATGGCCTATTTCGAGTGCCTGCACGAGGTCAAGCTGATCGTCGACCTGATCTATGAAGGCGGCATCGCCAACATGAACTACTCGATTTCGAACACCGCCGAATGGGGCGAGTATGTCTCGGGTCCGCGCATCATCACCGCCGAAACCAAGGCCGAGATGAAGCGCGTGCTGAAGGACATCCAGACCGGCAAGTTCACCTCGGAATGGATGCAGGAATACCGCGCCGGCCTGTCTCGCTTCAAGGGCATCCGCCGCATGAACGACAGCCACCAGATCGAGGAGGTTGGTGCTAAACTCCGCGCTATGATGCCGTGGATTTCGAAGAACAAGCTGGTCGACAAGGCCAAGAACTGAGCCTTTGGGTTTCGCCTCACGGCTGAGGGCGAGGTGTACGGGGGGCAAAAATGCCCCCCGTCTCTCAGCAGGTTAGCCGCTGATGCGGCGACAATGATCACACTTCGGGAGTCCACCGGTTCCAGAAACCACGTTCTTGGGCTCGATGTTGTTGCCTTCCGTGCATTTCGTTTCATCGTGGTAAACCTTGCGATCGTTATTCGCTTTGGAGTGCCACGGGCTCTTCTTAGACATAGCTTTTCCTTTCCGCGACGAGTTGTCGCCGCGGTTGTGAGTTAGGTGCAGTCGTGTAAAATGAGGGAGTCGAATTGGTTGACGGCGCTAACGCACCGTCAACCAACCCCGGCTAGACTGGGACAACTAAAGCCATAGGTTTCGCGGTCCTTGCCGCCTCCTTCCGGTTTTGGTTCTGTGATGCGGCCGCTGGCTAGGCACTCACCGCATCACACTCGATCTCTTAGGCGACCGGCAGCGCCGGTCGCCTTCGTACTATCTTTCATCGTCTGACAAATCTTCGTGTCGGTCCATTTCGCCTCCAAGATCGTCAGAGGTTGAGAGACCGACCCCATCCACTACATATCGGCCGTAACCGATCCGCTTCAGGCGTCCCTTGCGCGTTAGATAGCCAAGAGCGTTGTAGACTTCCTTGGGGGCGGCGCCTACGCGGTGCTCTACGTGCTGTCTCACTTCTGCGACTGTGAACTCTTCGCGGCGCTTCATCAATGAGACTACACTGGAGAGGACGTCGCCGGCCTTCGGCGAGTCTGGTGTGCCAACCATCTTCCAAAGCTGTCGGGCGACGAGATCTCTTTCCGCTTCTGGGAGCGATGCAAGCAAGGTTTTAATGAGCGCGAGGGTCTGTTCGGCCTGCACAGTTTCCTGTGAGGCCGGTGACTTCGGCGGTGTATTGGGAAAACGGGCAACGTTCGACATGGCTAAAGTATGTCACAGCATACTCTCAGTGTCGAATCGCATTTCAGATGCTGCTCTAACCTGGGGAAAAGTTCAATGATTTTTTCCGCAATCCCTAGCTGTTGATGTGGAAAACGTCGCGGCTACCAATTCTAGCGGGCGAATAGAGTCTGACTCGTCAGATTCGGGGACTCATAGCGGGGAATTCAATTGATTTAGGTCGCTCGTTTTCCTTAACAACGAATCGTTAGGGGATAGCGGTCGAGGATTTTGCGAGGCCGGCAGCCTCTCGCATTCCAATGTGATCCACCGAATTGCATGAGAGCGGAACTCAGGGGGAGCGCGACAATCGAATGCCCTGACGGATTTTACAGTTTTGTCGGCACGAGGGGGCTCGCCAAAAACAAAAAAGCGGCGCCGCGAGGCGCCGTTTTCATTTTACCTTGGTCTGACCTACAGCTCAGCTATAGGGCGACCAGCATTGCTGGCGCGGGCCGCCATAAGGCTGGAACGTGTTGTCCCAGGCGCGGTAGGACCGGTAGCGGTTATAGCACCACCGGACATGGGCGTTGGAAAGCCGCCCGGCGCGGTAGTAGCGGCGCGGTGCCGGCGCATAGTAGTCGTAGTTGTTGTAGCTGTTGTACATGCTGCCGAGGCCAAGCCCGAGGCCAAGGCCAAGGATCGCGGCTGCGCCATCGTCATAACCGCCGTGATAGTGCCGGCGACCATGGCGCCAGCGCCAATTGTCGCCGCCGTTCCAGTTGCCTCCACCGCTCCAGTGCCGACCACCGTTCCAGTTACCTGACCGGCGCCATCTCCAATTGTCGTTGTTGAATTGGCGGTCATTGCCGCCCGCCCATTCGTCGCGAACCGGCGTGACCGTTGGCGCCGCCGTGCTTGTGGGAAGCGACAGATCCGGTTGCATGATCGGTCCGGCAGCTGATGGCGCCGTGATGCCTGATATGACGCCCAGGGCGACAAGCCCCGATTTTACCGTGGATGAAAAGAGCGAGTTCATAACACTCTCCAAGAGCTAAAGGCCCCACGCCTACCCTGGAATGGGCCCACTGTGGATCTTTGCGTCTGAACGGCGGATGAACGGAAAGGTTCCGTCAACCATGGCGCGAATGCCGTCAGGTCCAAACGATCTTGGCTTGTGGTCCTGCGATCTTGTGTTCCGGCGCTCTTGCAGGCAAAGGTCAGGGCATGTCGCTGCGCCTTGCCACCTTCAATGTCGAGAACCTGATGAACAGGTTCGACTTTTCCGGCTATCGCAACCAGCTCAACGAGGATCGGACGCTGGCGCTGTTCGATATACAGAGCGAAGCCGAATACAAGATGCTGGAGCAGGCCCGCGCCATCGCGCAGTCCGACGACACGCGCCAGCTGACGGCGCTGGCGATCGCCGCCACGCGGGCCGACATCATCTGCATGCAGGAGGTCGACAATATCGAGGCGCTGAAGGCCTTCGAATACGGCTATCTGTTCAAGATGGTGGGGCAGGGCTATCGGCAGAAATACACAACCTCGGGCAATGACTCGCGCGGCATCGATGTCGCCGTGATGATGCGCAACGAGACCGCGCAGGGACAGCCGATCGAATTCGTGCGCATGACCAGCCATGCCTACGTCACCTACGAGCAGTTCGGGCTGCACACGCCGGAACTGGCGGCCCTCGGCAGCCAGGCCAATGAACGCATCTTCCGGCGCGACTGCCTGGAAGTCGACATCACCGTCGGCGGCGTGCCGCTGACGCTCTATCTCGTGCATTTCAAGTCGATGGGCTCGCCGCGCAACGGGCTCGACGGGCGCGAGGCGACGATGCCGGTGCGCATCGCCGAGGCGCAAGCGGTGCGGCGGATCATCGAGGAGCGTTTCGGCAAGGACCATGCCGCCGACAAGCGCTGGGCGATCTGTGGCGACATGAACGATTACCGCCAGCGCGTGAAGATCGCCGGCGATGATGTCGACGGCTACCATTTCGAGGTGATCGACGAGGCGCGGTCCTGCATCGACGTGCTGACCGCCGGCGGCTTCTGCGAGAACGTCATCGAGCGTCGGCCGGAAATGAACCGCTGGACCTTCTATCACACGCGCGGACCCGAGGAGCGGCATCTCTGCCAGCTCGACTATATCCTGCTGTCCAGGGGGCTGGCGGCGAAGAACACCACCGCTGTTCCCGATATCATCCGCAATGGCCAGCCCTGGCGCACGATCTTTCCGGCTGGCCAGGAAGTCGAGCGCTTTCCGCGCGCCGGCTGGGACCGGCCGAAAGCATCGGACCATTGCCCGGTGGCGATCACGCTGGACATGGTTGGATAAGCATAATCGGGCTCGATAGGCGACATTGGGGCTTAGACGCATGAGTTTCGATCTTCCGCGCAATGTCATCCTGCCCGTCGATGCCGTCGACGTCCGGCTCGATCCCGGCCCGCATCCCTTCGCCAGGGATAATGCCGCGGCGATCGCCGAGAACTGGCAGCGCGAGATAGCAGCCAATCCGGCGCTGTTCGACGGCACGGTGGTGCTGCTGTCGCAGCTTGCCTGGCGTGACAACAGCCTGATCGGCCGCTGCCATGCGGTCAACTACTCCACCTTCATGCTCTGGCGGAAGCAGCGCGAGAATTCCGGAGCCGAGCACGCCTATGCCCATGCCATGCTGGTGGCCGGCGACAATGCGCTGGTGGCGATCCGCATGGGACGTCACACGGTCAATGCCGGCCGCGTCTATTTCGCCGCCGGTTCGTTCGAGCCGGTCGATTTCCGCGATGGGCTGGTCGATGTCGACTTCAACATGATCCGCGAGGTGCGCGAGGAGACCGGCCTCGACCTGTCGGCTGCTGAGCGCGGCGAGCGCTATCACGCCTTGTCGACGAACAGCGGCACGGTGATCTTCCGCCGTTATCACGAGCCGGCGCCGGCTGATGAGATCGCGCGGCGAATCTCAGCCTTCGTCGCCAGCGAAACCGATCCGGAGATCCAAGGGCCGGTGGTCATACGCCATGCCGGCGACCTGCCGGACGGGCTGACATCGTATATGAAGCCGCTGATCGAGTGGCACTTTTCCGGCGTGGATTAAGGGCGCGTCTTCTCCTGCGCCGCCTTGCGGTCGTTGCGGGCCGCGACGAGGAACAAGATAAAGCCGATGCCCAGCAACCCACCCATGGCCATTCCCATGGTCTGGCCGACGACTGCCTGGAAATCCGAGGTGACGCGATCGGGATTGGCCATGCCGAAGCGGGCGAGATACCACCAGATGCCTGCCAGGGCGGCCTCGATGATCACCATCGTCACGATCAGTCGTGTCTTCTTGCTCATGTGTCGTTCCCTCGACCGGAGATGTCTTGCCTTAGCATCGTCGACCAGCAGGCGACAGGGCTGTCGATGCAGGCGAGCGTCCAAGGTTGGGGATGGCCGCAGTCGTGGCGGAGCCGGTCCGGCCTTTTACTCGTGCCTCAACGCGTCGATCGGATCGAGGCGCGCACCGCGCAGGGCCGGGAAGAAGCCGAACACCATGCCGATCAGCGCCGAGAAGCCGACGGCGAGCAGGATGACCGCCGGGCTCGGCACGAAGGGGATGGTCAGCGTCGCTGAGGCCAGGCCGGCGAGTGCCAGGCCGATCAGGATGCCGATGATGCCGCCGAGCAGCGACAGCACCGTCGCCTCGACCAGGAATTGAATCAGGATGTGCTTTTCGTGCGCGCCGATGGCGAGCCTGATGCCGATCTCGCGCGTGCGCTCGGTGACCGAGACAAGCATGATGTTCATGATGCCGATGCCACCGACCAGAAGGCTGACGCCGGCGACCGCGCCCAGCATGCCGGTCATGGTGGTGGTGGCGCTGGCCATGGCGTCGGCGATCTGCGTCATGTCGCGGATGGCGAAATCGCTTTCGCGATCCGGCGTGATGCGCCTGATATCGCGCAAAATGTCCTCGACGCGCGGCTGCAACTCGCTGGTCGGCGTGCGGTCGTCGGCGGCGATGTAGATGTTGTCGATGTCACGATTGCCGGCGATGCGGCGCTGATAGGCGTGCAGCGGCATCAGGACGACATTGTCCTGGTCCTGGCCGAAGCCGGTGTAGCCCTTGGGTTCGAGCAGGCCGATGATCTTGCAAGAGGTGCGGTTGACGCGGATGATCTCGCCTTCGGGATCGCCGGCGCCGAAGAATTGCTGGCGCACCGTCTCGCCGATCAGGCACACGCCGGTGCCCGAGCGGGTTTCGGAATCGCTGAACGGACGGCCCGACATCAGCTTCCAGTCGCGCGCATCGAGATAGGCGCTGTCGGTGCCAGTGACGCCTGAGGTCAGGCTCTCGGTGCCGAAGATGACGCGAACCTGTTTTTGCGAGGCCGGCGAAATGGCGCGCGCGCCGGTCAGATGCGCGACCAGCGCCGCAAGGTCCTTCTCGGCCAGCGGCCGCACCACCTGGTCGAGCCCGCCCGGGCCGCCGGGGCCTGCCGGACGTCCTGCGCGGACGACCAGAAGATTGCTGCCGAGCTTGGAGATGTCGGCCTTGACCTTCTGCGTCGTGCCCGAGCCGATGGTCAGCATGGCGATGACGGCGGCGACGCCGATGACGATGCCGAGCAGCGTCAGGAAGGAGCGCAGCACGTTGCGGCGGATCGAGCGTAGCGAGAGGCGGACGGTTTCCCAGATCATGATATAGTGCCTGACCCATCCCGAAAGAGCCGGGATGGGGCTCTATCTTCCTGTTTGGCCATGATCCTGACCGAAAACCGGATTCCACTTTTCGGGGTCATGGCTAAGTCGTTTCCAAGTTCACGTCGTCGGAGGCGACATGGCCGTCGAGGAAGCGGATGGTGCGCTCGGCATAGTCGGCGACATCGGCCTCGTGGGTGACCATGGTGACGGTCAGGCCGAGCTCCTTGTTGAGCTTTGTCAGCAGTTCCATGATCTCATGCGTGCGGGCGGTGTCGAGATTGCCGGTCGGCTCGTCGGCGACGAGCAGCATCGGCCGCGTGACGATGGCGCGCGCGATGGCCACGCGCTGCTGCTGGCCGCCGGAGAGCTCGGCCGGCGTGTGATGCTCGCGGCCGACCAGGCCGACCTGGGCGAGCGCCTGCATGGCAAGGTCGCGACGCTCGCGGCTGGCCACGCCGCGATAGATCAGCGGCAGTTCGACATTTTCCGCCGCCGTGGTGCGCGCCAGGAGATTGTAGCCCTGGAAGACGAAGCCGACATAGAGGTTACGCAGCATGGCGCGGCGGTTGCGGTCGAGCCGGCCGGCGTCGACGCCCAAGAAGGAGTAGGTTCCGGCCGTCGGCGTGTCGAGGCAGCCGATGATGTTCATCGCCGTCGATTTGCCCGACCCGGACGGGCCCATGATGGCGACGAATTCGCCGCGCCGGATGGCAAGGTCGACGCCGGCCAGCGCGTGCACCCGGGCCTCGCCCTGGCCGTAGCTCTTCCAGACCTTGTCGAAGGTGATGAGAGGCGCGCCCGCGGCCACGGCCTCAGCTCCGCAACTGCGAGGCGGTGATGACCTGCGAGCCTTCCTCCAGGCCGGACGTGATCTCGGTCAGTTCGCCATCGGTCGAGCCGATCTTGACCTTGACCGCACGCGGCCGTCCGTTCTCCAGCACATAGAGCGTGCGCGAACCGTCGGTGGGGGCCGTTGCGGCCTGGCGCTGGCGATTGCCGCCCGGACGGCCCATGCGGCCGGTGAACAGGTCGCTGAAGCTCCATGCGCGTGCTGCTTGCTGCGTCGGGCGATAGCGGAAGGCGCTGGCGGGCACGGTCAGCACATCTTTGGCCTGTCTTGTGACGACCGAAACCGTGGCGGTCATGCCGGGGCGCAGCAACAACTCGTTGTTGTCGACCTCGAGCCGCGCATTGTAGGTGACGACGCCGTCCGTCGTGACCGAGGCATAGGAGATGTCGCGGATCTCGGCGTCGAATGGCCGCTCGGGGAAGGCGTCGACGGTGAAGCGCGCATGCTGGCCAGTCTTGACGGCGCCGATATCGGCCTCGTCGACCGCCGCCACCAGCTCCATGTTCCGCAGATCGGCGGCGATGATGAACAGCACCGGCGCCTGCAGCGAGGAGGCGACCGTCTGGCCGGGGTCGACCGAGCGCGTCAGCACGATGCCGTCGATCGGCGCGTAGATGGTGCTGTTGGCAAGGTCGGTCTGCTGCGATTTCAGATCGGCATTGGCGATGGCGAGATTGGCCTGAGCGCTATCAAGCGCGGCCTTCGAGCGGTCGCGCGTCGCCGTCGCCGCCTCCAGCGACTGGTCGGTCGCCATGCCGCGCTTGGTCAAGGCGGCCGCGCGCACCAGCGCGCGCTCGTTCTCGGCCAGCGTCACCGTGGCATCCTCGACATTGGCGGCCGCGCCCTTGGCGGAAGCCTCGGCGCGCTCGATCTGCACCTGCAGCTTGGTGGTGTCGAGGGCTGCGAGCACGTCGCCCTTCTTCACCTGCTGATTCTCATTCACCGAGACCGAGCGGATGATGCCGGAGAGCTGGCTGGAAATATCGACCTGGGTGAGCGGCTGCAGCGTGCCCGTCGCCGAGACCTGGACGGTGAGGTCGGCCTTGGCGGCCGGCACCGTGGTGTAGTCGATCCTGGCGGGCGTGCCCGCATACCACTGATAGAGGCCAAGTCCGGCGGCGAGCACGGTCAGGGTCAGCAACACATAGAGCCAGCCACGCCGGCGGGTCTTGCTCCGCCCCTTCTTGTCGAGCCCGAGCGCCGTCGCGATGGCGGAATCCGATTCCGTCTTTGGCAGATTGACAATCTGGTCCACGTCGGACCCCTATGATGCGCAATGTCCCTATCTGTGCACAGATCAGGGTTACCGGTTCAAATATCAAATTAAATTTCGCCCATGTTGGGATTGAGGCAGGAATGCAACCCCGGAATTACTTGCTTTACGATGTGTTTACGACCGTGCGACTGGCCGGCAACCCGCTGGCCGTGGTGTTGGATTGCAAAGGTCTGGACACGGCAGCGATGCAGGCCATCGCGCGCGAATTCAACCTGTCCGAGACGGTCTTCGTGCTGCCGCCGGACAATCCCAAGCATAAAAACCGCATCCGCATCTTCACGCCGGACTATGAAATGCCGTTCGCCGGCCACCCGACAGTTGGCTCGGCAATCGCGCTGGCCGACCTGGCTGGCGAAAGCGGGGCCGGCATCTTCGTGCTGGAGGAAAACATCGGCCCGGTGCGCTGCGCCGTCAGCAGGCATGACGGCGCCGCTTTCGCCGAATTCGACCTGGCGAAATTGCCGGAGCCGTTGAAGCTAGAGGCCGATCCGCAGGCGATCGGCGCCGCCCTCGGCCTGGCGCCGCATGAGATCGGCTTCGAGAATCACCGCGTCGCCTTCTGGTCGGCGGGCGTGCCCTATGTGACCATTCCTGTCGCCAATCTCGAAGCGGCGGGCCGCATCCGGCTGGACAACCAGGCCTGGTCGGAACTGGCGCCGCGCAAGAGCGAGTGGGCCTTCGCCAGCCCCTATGTCTATTGCCGCGAGACGTTGAACCATGAAAGCGCCTTCCATGTGCGCATGATCGTGCCGGGCACGCCTTCCTATGAAGATCCGGCGACCGGTTCGGCAGCGGCGGCCTTTGCCGGCGCCATCATGCATTTCGATGCTCCCACGGATGGCATTTCGCAGCTGTGGATCGAGCAGGGGCTGGAGATGGGCCGGCCGTCGCGCATCCGCCTGGAGCTGACAGTGCAGGGCGGAAAACTGGCCTCGGCGCGCATTGGCGGCCATGCGGTCAAGGTGGCGGAAGGCAGGCTGTTCGTCTGATCGCAGGAAGGGTTTGTCGATTTGTCGGGAAATGATTCCGGCAGGGCTAGACATGACCGATGGTGGCGGCTATATGCCCGCCAACGCCGGTTTTTGCCGGCCGAGTGGGTGCGTAGCTCAGTTGGTAGAGCAGCTGACTCTTAATCAGCGGGTCCACAGTTCAATCCTGTGCGCACCCACCAAATTCCTTGAAGACTTGGTGGAAAGACCCTGAAAGCGAGATGCGTTTGGCGCGTCTCGGGCCATGCGCGTGACTGCGGTCCTTTAACCGGCGGCGGTGCTTGGTTCTCGTGGCGATCTAACCGCGTCGAAAAATGCGGCTCAGAGACCTGCCGAATCGAAAAACGATGGTCTCTTCCACGCTTGCAGCTTCGTTGGCATCAATTTCGCCTTTGCTGCCCGAGAAATCGCTGATGAGCCACCAGAAGAAGACCAGGAAAACAACGAAAATGGCAGTGTCGATCGGGCCATAACTTGAATATCGCTGTGACGAAGCACAGCAGCGACCGCTACGGCGATAGACACCGCAGCTGCAACGGGATGAAGCTTTTTCATCCTCCAAATCTATTCCAGAATCCGAACCGCAGGAAGATGCCGATCACACCGGCGTCTGTGCTTGGGCGTTGTCCGCACCGGAGCCGGCGATTACTTCTCCGACACCCCCGCCTCGGCAAAGCTTGCCATCCTCGCATGGCACTCCAGCGCCGAGCGGACGATGTTGACGGCCAGGCAGGCACCGGAGCCTTCGCCGAGCCGCATGCCAAGATCGAGCAGCGGCGGCAGGCCGAGTGCTTCGAGCAGGCTGCGATGGCCCGATTCGGCCGAAACATGGGCCGCGATGGTGTGGGAGAGGCCAGTCGGATGCAGCCTGGCCAGCGGGGCGGCGGCAGCCGTACAGACGAAGCCATCGAGCAGCACGGGTATGCCCAAATGACGGGCGGCCAGCGTGGCGCCGAAGATGGCGGCGAGTTCGCGCCCGCCGAGTGCCGCGGCGATGCCCAGCGGATCGGCGAGGGCTGCGGCGTGCCGCTTGAGGCCGGCTTCGATGGCGACCACTTTGCGCTTCAGGCCGGCGTCGTCGACGCCGGTGCCGCGCCCGGTCCATTTTTCCGCCCCACCGCCGAATAGCGCCGCCGAAATGGCGGCCGCCGGCGTGGTGTTGCCGATGCCCATTTCACCAAAGCAGACCAGGTCGAGGTCTTTCGTTACGGCGTCATAGCCCGCTGAGACGGCGGCGAGAAAGGCCTTCTCGTCCATTGCCGGCACTTGGGTGAAGTCGCCGGTGGGATGGTCGAGGTCGAGCGGGATGACATCGAGCTCGGCGCCGGCGATGCGGGCAAGCTGGTTGATGGCGGCACCGCCGCCGGCGAAGTTCGCCACCATCTGCACGGTGACCTCGGAGGGATAGGCCGACACGCCTTGAGCGGTGACGCCGTGATTGCCGGCGAAGACGAAGATTTTCACCCGGTCGAGCTTGGGCATGTCACGGCCCTGCCAGCGCGCCAGCCAGGCGGCGATGGTTTCCAGCCGGCCGAGGCTGCCTTGCGGCTTCGTCAGCGTGTCCTGGCGGGTGGCAACGGCTTTGGCGGCTGTATCGCTGCCGGCAGGCAGGTCGAGGCAGGCGGCGCGCAATTCATCGAGGGATTTGAAAGGCATGGGGGCAAGGTCTCCGGAAGGGAATCAAGTCGAAGGGAATCAGGAAAGCGCAACGGAGGCGACGAGAAGCACCGCGATTTCACTCACCTGCTGCAAGGCTCCGATCGTGTCGCCGGTCTGGCCACCGATCTGGTTGAGGCAAAGGGCGTGGAAGGCGGCAAAGAACAGGCCGAGCAGGATCAGCGCGGCGATGGCGCCGCCGGCCCCGAGCAAGAGGAGCGGGATCGCGCCAAGCACGGCGCCGGCGATCGCGGTTTCAAGCGAGACGGTGCCGGCGCCGGCCGAGAGGCCGTCGGTGCGCGCCGGCGGCAACAGATGCATGAAGGCGCCCAGTACGCCCCGCGATGCCGCGTGCGCGGCAACAAGGGCAAAGAGCGCCTGGGTGGGATCCACCAGTTCCGAAAGCACGTTCCAGCGAATCAGCAGCGACAGGGCCAGCGCCATGGCGCCATAGGCGCCGATGCGGCTGTCGCGCATGATGTCGAGTTTGCGGCCGCGCGACTTGCCGCCGCCAAAGCCGTCGGCGACGTCGGACAGTCCATCCTCGTGCAGACATCCGGTGGTGATCACGGTTGCCACGAGGGCAAGTGCTGCCGCCGGCCCCATGGCAAGGCCGAATCGTTCCGCCGTGGCAAAGACGATGGCGCCGATCAGCCCGACGACGAGGCCAGCGACCGGCGCGGCCCAGATCGCGGCGGCGAGGCCGCGACCGCGAAAGTCGAGGTCGGGCAGCGGCAGGCGGGTGAAAAAGACCAGGCAAAGCGCGACGTCGTCGAGGATTTGCCGGGGCGAAAGGGTCAAATTCGGGAGCTTCACGCGCTGGCCCTCGCTATCGCATGGAAGAAGGTACCGCTGACACGACCACGCCGGTAGCCGGAAGCGCCGATCGGATTGCCCTGGCCGTCGGCAAGGTCGGCCAGAGGCTCGTCATTGCCGGTGGCCGTCATCTGCGCATAGTGGAATTCATGGCCGCGGATCAGCGCGCCTTGAACCCCCAGCGGGCAATCGGCGCGCAGCCGCGCCTCGCGATAGCCGAGATTCATCTTTCGCTTGGCGAAGCTGGTGGCGTGTCCGAGCAGGCCGAGCATGCGATGCGTTTCGCCGGCAGCATCCTCCAGCGCTTCGCCAAGCACCATGAAGCCGCCGCATTCGCCATGGACGGGCCTGGTCGCGGCGAAATGCGCCATTCCGGTGTGGAAATTCGCAGCGGCGGCAAGCTTGCCGGCGTGAAGCTCGGGATAGCCGCCGGGCAGCCAGCAGACATCGCAGCTATCGTCGGGCGCCTCATCGGCAAGCGGCGAGAACCGAACGATCTCCGCGCCGGCCTTGCGCCAATAGGCTGCGACATGCGGGTAGAGGAAAGTGAAGGCGGCATCCTCGGCAAGCGCGATACGTTGACCGGGGGGCCGCAGCGCATCGCCAAAATCGCCGGCCGCCGGGGCGAGGGGCGTCGCCAGCCTCATCACGGCATCGAGGTCGAGCGATTTCTCCGCCATGTCGGCCAGCCGGTCGAGATGCGCCATCAGATCGTCATACTCGCCGGCCTGGACGAGGCCGAGATGGCGCTCGGGCAGGTTCAGCGTAGGGTCGCGTAAAATGGCGCCGACAACGGGCAGGCCGATCGCCTCGATGGCGTCGCCGGACAGGCGGCGATGGCGTTCGCTGCCCAGCCGGTTGAGCACGACGCCGGCCATGCGCACATGCGGATCGTAGGTGGCGAACCCCTTGGCGACAGCGGCCGCTGTAGTCGACTGGCCCGACACGTCGAGGACCAGCAGCACCGGCAGGCCGTAGAGCCGGGCAAGGTCGGCGGCAGAGCCGGTTCGCCCCGGCGCGGCCGGAATGCCGTCGAACAGGCCCATGGCGCTTTCGAGGATGACGAAATCGGTGTCGTCGGCCTGTTGCGCGGCCAGCGCATTGAGCAGCGACGGCGGCATCGCCCAGCTGTCGAGATTGACGCCGGAAAGGCCGGTGGCGGCGGTGTGGAAGCCGGGGTCGATATAGTCGGGGCCGGATTTGGCGCCGCGCACCTTCAGGCCGCGCCGGGCGAGCGCGCGCAAGATACCGATGGTGACGCTAGTCTTGCCCGAGCCGGAGCGCGGCGCGCCGATGATGATGGCGCGGGCGGTCATGCCTGCCCCGTCAATGCGGCGCGCATGGCGACTATGCCGCCGACGACGATCAGCGCCGGCGAGGTCAGCCCGGCGGCGGCTGCTTCCTCGGCGATTGTGGCGAGCGTGGCGACGACGGTCCGCTCCTGCGGCGTGGTGGCGGCGACGATCACCGCCGCCGGCGTCGACGGCGCCAGCCCGCCATCGAGCAGAGCTGCCGCGATCAAAGGCAAATTGGCCATGCCCATATAGACCACGACAGGCTGGCCGGTGCGGGCGATCGCCGCCCAGTCGATATCGTCGTCAGTGCCGGCGGCGTGGCCGGTCGCCAGGATCACAGCCTTGTTGATGCCGCGCATGGTGGCCGGGATGCCGGTTGCAGCGAGCGCGCTGAGGCCGGATGTCAGGCCCGGCAGCACGCGGAAGGGGATGTTTTCGCGTGCGAGTGCCAAGGCTTCTTCGCCGCCACGGCCGAAAATATAGGGATCGCCGCCCTTGAGCCTGATAACGCGGCGGCCTGCGCGCGCCAGCCGGACCAGCAGAGCGGTGATGTCATCCTGCTTCATCGAGGGCTGGCCGCCGCGCTTGCCGGCAAAGAACAGCTCGGCGCTTGCGGCAACGGCGACGACGTCAGGTGAAACCAGAGCGTCGTAGACCAGCGCATCCGCTTCGGCCAAAGCCGCCAGCACTTCCAGCGTCAGGCAGCCGGGGTCGCCGGGGCCGGCCCCGGCCAGCCAGACATGGCCCGGCTCCAGCGGGTGCGGCTTGAAATTCAGCCGCGAAAAGGCCCGTTCGAGCGTGGCGTTGCCGCCGTTGTTTTTGGTGTTGCCGCTCACAATCCGTCCCGTCCGCGAAAACGCCGCTGGTAGTGGGCGTCGTACAATGAACTTTCGCCAAAACCTTCCGCTGCCAGCGAGCGGCCGACGAAGATGATCGCGGTGCGCTCCATCGGATCGGCGGCAAGCCGTGCCTCGATCGTTTCCAGCGTACCGGTCAGCACCCGCTCGTCCGGCCAGGAGGCGCGGAAGACGATCGCCACCGGACAATCGCCGCCATAATGCGGCGTCAATTCGGCGACGACGCGGTCGATGGCGTGGATGGCCAGATGAATGGCGAGCGTCGCGCCGGTGCGGCCGAAGCCGGCCAGCGTTTCGCCCGGCGGCATTTTTGAAGCACGTCCGGAAACGCGGGTCAGCACCAGGCTTTGCGCGACTTCGGGAATGGTCAGCTCGCGGCGAAGTGCTGCGGCCGCGGCCGCGAAGGAGGGCACGCCCGGCGTCAGCGTGTAGGGGATGCCGTGCTTTTCCAGCCGGCGGATCTGTTCGGCAACGGCGCTCCACACCGACAGGTCGCCGGAATGCAGGCGGGCGACATCATGGCCCGATTTGTGTGCCTCGACATAGGCCGCTTCGATCTCGTCGAGCGACATCGGCGCGGTGTCGATCAGTTTCGTTCCCGGCGCGCAATGCTGCAGCAATTCAGGCGCGACGATCGAGCCGGCATGCAGGCAGACCGGGCAGCTTGCCAGGAACCTTGCGCCGCGCAGCGTGATGAGGTCGGCCGCACCCGGACCGGCGCCGATGAAATGAACGGTCATGGCGCGTCTCCGCTGATGGCGATGGCGCAGGTGACCGGGCCGAGCACGATGCGGGGGCCAAGCAGCTTCGCGCCGGCACCGGCCACGGCAAGGGCGGATGCTTCGGAAACCGAGGGCGTGCCGGCGACTTCTTGCGACAGGTCGGAGTGGCTCAGCGTGTCCCCTGCGGCGCCCCGAAGGGCCGCGTCATCGACGATGATGAGCGGAAGGTTCAACGCGCGGCCGGCGGCCGCAATCGCCGCTTCATCCTTCTTCGGTGCGGCAGTTGCCAGTGCGGAAAGCGCCGTCACGGCCAGCCCATGCGCTTCGAGAGCGGTTTCAATCGCGGCAAGCACGTCTTCAGCGCTCACGCCTTTGCGGCTGCCGA
This sequence comes from Mesorhizobium sp. WSM4312, assembly GCF_002294875.1. Lineage (NCBI taxonomy): Bacteria > Pseudomonadati > Pseudomonadota > Alphaproteobacteria > Hyphomicrobiales > Phyllobacteriaceae > Mesorhizobium > Mesorhizobium sp. WSM4312. The sequence goes on from NZ_NSFU01000004.1 coordinate 24,686, forward strand.
TGCCTGCGACCATCATGGCTTCACCCAGCTCCATTGGGTGACCGGCATTGCCGGCCGCCAGGCCTGCATCGAGCCGACCGGAGATGCGCGAGAGATGTTTATCCGGGTAAGATAGCCGCCGAGCTTTGTGTGCTGCGCGAGAAGCAAGGCTTCCATCTCCAGCGTCACAGCGTTGACGACGAGCCGGCCGCCGGAACGCAGCGCCTTGATGGCAGCGTTCAACACGCCGGTATCGCTGCCGCCGCCGCCGATGAAGATCGCGTCCGGCGTGTCCAGTCTGGCCAGCGCCTTGGGCGCGCTGCCTTCCACCACGACAAGGCCGGGAACGCCACAGGCGGTGGCGTTGCGGTGGATGCGGGCGGCGCGGGTCGGATCGGCTTCGATGGCGATCGTGCGCATCAAGGGGTGCGCCAGCATCCATTCGATGCCGATGGAGCCCGAGCCGGCGCCGATGTCCCACAGCAATTCGCCGCGCCTCGGCGCCAGCGACGACAGGGTGATGGCGCGGATTTCGCGTTTGGTGATCTGGCCGTCATGGTCGAACAGGTGGTCGGCAAGACCAACCGAGAGCGGCAAGACGCGGGCTTGCGGGTTCGAATCAATTTCGATCGCCAGCACGTTGAGTGGATTGATGTTTTCGACGTCGAAGGCATCCGCGCGGGCGGCGCGCTGGTTCTCCTTTGGCCCGCCCAGCGCCTCAAGAACCGTCAACCGCGAGGCGCCGAAATCGAGTTCGGTGAGCAGGCGGGCAATTGCATCAGGCGCTTCGGCATCAGATGTCAGCGCCAGGATGCGCGCATTGGGCTGCAGCAACGGCCGGATCAGGTCGAGTGGCCGGCCATGCAGCGAGACGATCTCGATATCCTGCAGCGCCCAGCCAAGGCGGGCGGCCGCCAGCGAAACCGCCGACGGCGCGGGGATGACATGCATCTCCCGCGGCTTGACCTTGCGGGCGAGGGTGGCGCCGACGCCGTGGAAAAAAGGATCGCCGGAAGCGAGCACACAGACGTTTCTGCCGGCAAGCGCAAGCACATCGGCCATCCCGGCATCGAATGGCACCGGCCAGGGCCGTGGCTCGCCCTTGGCGAAGGATTCGACCAGCGCCAGATGCCGCTTGCCGCCGAAGATGATCTCGGCCTTGGCAATCCGCTGCTTGGCCTCGTCGCCGAGACCCGCTAAACCGTCCTCGCCGATGCCGATCACCGTCAGCCATTTCGGCCTGGCGCCGCGCGAACTTTCAGCAGGCATGATGACCCACCGCATTCTGATCCTCGGCGGCACCACGGAAGCCCGGCAACTGGCCGGCAAACTGGCGGTACGCGCCTCGGTCACGCTGTCGCTGGCCGGCCGCACGGAAACCCCGATCGCGCAAGGCGTGCCCGTGCGAAGTGGAGGCTTTGGCGGCGCCGAGGGGCTGGCCGCCTATCTCCGGGAGACCAGCACCGATCTGCTGATCGACGCCACACATCCTTACGCGGCGCGAATCTCCGCCAATGCCGCGCAAGCCGCGCGGCTGACCAGTGTGCCGATCCTTGCTTTGCTCCGCCCCGGCTGGGAGCCAGTCGAAGGCGACCGCTGGACGCTGGTCGATACAACAGGCGATGCCGTGCGAGCGCTTGGCCCGGCGCCGCGGCGCGTCTTCCTGGCGCTTGGCCGGCAAGAGGTTGCTGCCTTCGAAGCAGCCCCCCGGCATCACTATCTCATTCGCAGCGTCGATCCGGTCGAGCCGCAGCTGGCCGTGCCGGATGCGACCTATCTGCTGGCGCGGGGCCCGTTCCGTGAGTTGGACGAGCGCGCGTTGCTCCAAGAACAGCGAATTGAAGTCGTCGTCTCCAAGAACAGCGGCGGCGCTGCCACTTACGGCAAGATTGCCGCCGCGCGAGCGCTTGGCATCGAGGTGATCATGGTCCGCAGGCCGGCGTTGCCGGAGGTGCCTTCGGCTGAAACCGTCGATGAGCTCGCCGCGATGGTGGATCATTTCGTCGAGCCCGCTGCCGAGCGTGGCGTGTAGACCAGCGCCGGTTTGTCGCCGCGCTTGATGATACGGGTTTCCGGCGAGCCGATGATGATGCAGGTCGCCATGTCGGCCTTTTGCGCGTCGACATCGGCCAGCAGATAAACCTCGATGCGCTCGTCCGGACGGCCGGCGGCGCGGCCGAAAATGACTGGCGTGGTTCCGGGCAGGATCGCGGTCAGGCATTCGAAGGCGCGGCCAAGCTGCCAGGGGCGCGCCTTGCTGATCGGGTTGTAGAGCGCGATGACGAAGCCGGCGCCGGCCGCCGCCAGCAGACGCAGCTCGATCAGGTCCCACGGCTTCAGATTGTCGGACAGCGAAATGGCGCAGAAATCATGACCGAGCGGGGCGCCGATACGGGCGGCGACAGCGAGCATTGCGGTGATGCCAGGCACGACGGCCACATCGACCGCGCGCCATTCGGCCGGGCCGGCCTCGATCGCCTCGCAGACGGCCGCGGCCATGGCAAAGACGCCGGGATCGCCACCGGAAACCACGGCAACGTCGTGGCCCTCGGCGGCCTTGATCAAGGCATCCTTGGAGCGGGCGAGTTCCTCGCGGTTGTCGGACGCGACACGAGCCTGGTCCGGGCGCAGTTCGAGCCGGTCGAGATAGGGCTTGTAGCCATAGAAGAACTTCGCTTCGGCCACGGCGCGGCTGGCTTCAGGGGTGACCTGATCGGCATTGCCGGGCCCGAGACCGATGACGGTGAGACGGCCGCTCATGCCTGCGCTCCCAACGCCCCGGGCCGGCCGGACCAGCCGGCGACCAATATGATGGCGAAATAGGGCGCGTTGTCGTCCTGTTTGTCGGCGAGCTTCATCGAGACGCTGCCGGCCATGGTGCCGCGCTCGACATAGACGGCGCGGGTCAGCTTGCCGGTGGCTTCCAGCGCACGCCTGATCTTGGGCAGATTGCGGCCGACCTTCATGATGACGGCGGCATCGGTGTCGGCCAGCCGACGGGTCAACTCGAATTCGCTCATCGTGCCGGGCAGCACGGTCAGCACGTCATCGCCCTGGACGATCGGAACACCGGTCTGGGACCAGCAGCCGGACATAGCGGTGACGCCGGGAATGACCTCGGTCGGGAAACGATGGGCGAGACGCACATGCAGATGCATGTAGGAGCCGTAGAACAGCGGGTCGCCTTCGGACAGGACGGCAACCATTCGGCCTGCTTCGAGATGTTCGGCGACCTTTTGCGCCGACTCCTCGTAGAAACCGGTAATCTGCGAGCGATAGTCGTCGTGATCCTTGTCGATCTCGGTGGTGACGGGATAGAGCAGCGGCAGTTCCAGCATATCAGGGCGGAAGCGCGCCTCGACGATGGCACGCGCATTGCTGTTGTTGCCGCGCTTGGCGAAATAGGCGACGACATCGGCCTCGGCCAGGGCTCGCGCGGCCTTCAGCGTCAACAGTTCGGGGTCGCCGGGACCGGTGCCGACGCCAACGAGCTTGCCTTTGGGAAGCGCATTCACAGGCCGGGCCTCGCCAGGGAATTGAGCGCGGCGGCGGTCATGGCGCTGCCGCCGAGCCTGCCGCGCACGATGGCATAGGGCACGCCATAGGAATTCTCGGCCAGCGCATCCTTCGATTCGGCGGCGCCGACGAAGCCCACGGGCATGCCGATGATGGCCGCCGGCTTCGGTGCGCCGTCGCGCAGTTTCTCCAGGAGATAGAAGAGTGCGGTCGGCGCATTGCCGATGGCGACGACGGAGCCGGCCATGCGTTCGCCCCACAGGTCGATCGCAGCGGCGGAGCGGGTGTTGCCGATGGCTTTGGCAATGTCGTGCGTGCGCGGGTCGCGCAGTGTGCAGATCACCTCGTTGCCGGCCGGCAACCGGGCGCGGGTGACACCGTGCGAAACCATTTCCGCATCGCAGAAGATCGGCGCGGCGGCGGCAAGAGCGCTGCGCGCGGCGGTGACGAAGTCAGGCGAGAAAACGAAATGGCTCGATGCTTCGACCTGGCCGCAGGCATGGATCATGCGGATGGCGACATCGGCCTCGGCTTCGGAGAAGCGCGAAAGGTCCGCCTCGGCGCGGATGATGGCGAAGGAACGCTCGTAGATCGCCGTGCCGTCGTGGATGTAGTCGTAGGCGGCCATGCTCATTTCCGTTTTTTTAGTTTGGGCCTGTCGGTAAGTCTCGGCGATTGCCGCCGGCCCGAGCCTTGTCAGGCAAGCAGCGGCGGTCTCGCCCTGAAATCGTGCGCTGCGGATCACCGCCGCGACGCGACCGATGCCGCGCGCGGCGTCATAGCCCGGCCTGTAGCCGGCAGGAAGGGCCTTTGCCGTCGCGTTCACGACAAGTCCGGCTCCATTTTCGCCGCCGACGATTGTGAGCGCCGCCGGGCCGGGATGCGCGCAGCCCTTGGCGCAGCCGGAAACGTGCATGGTGAAGTCGAGGATGTCGGCGTTTTCGGCGGCGATCGTCTCGGCGATGTCACGGGTGGCGATGCGGCCGGAGGCGCAGGCCGGCGTGCCGGGGCAGGCGGCGATGCGCGTGCGCGGGTCGGCGGGGGAGGTGACGAAGCCGAGGCTGGCGGCAGTGGCTTGGAGAGACGGATCGGTGTCCGAGGGTTGGCCGAGGAAGAGCATCGCGCGGCCTGGGGCGAGGCGGATTTCGGTGGTGCCGAGGGTGAGGGCGTTTTTTGCGAGAGCGATGATTTTGTCGGCAGGCATGCTGCCGTAGGGAAGGGCAATGCCGAGGCTGAAAGTGTCGCCGGCCAATGGGAAACGGCCGATAGGTTTGCGCGAGGGGGAGATGTCCGGCAGGACAGAGGAGGGCGCCTCGCGCAAACTTGGCAAGCATAGCCAATCCGCAAGAGACACCAACTGCCTTTCCGACAAGTCTCTTGCGTGAGCCTCGCGGCCTTTCTCTGCGACCATCCTCAGCACTGCAACGGCAATGTCGCGCGCCGCGTCGTCGCTTACGGTGGCGAGCAGCTTCGCATTCTGCCCATCACCCGCAACAGACACCTGCCACCGAACCTCGGCACCATTCCGCACCGCCTTCAGCCGCGCATCGGCCGTCACCGCATCCAGCGTCAGCTGCCCGCCGCCGTCCACCACGACAGACACTTTCGGTCCCAGCCTTGGCGTCAGCCCAGCATCCTCGATCGCCGCCTTGACCCGCTCAGCCAGCGGTTGCGGATCGGCGATCTCCTGCGGGTCGATCCCCGCCAGCGGCCCCGTCTCGACCGGCACGCCGGTCCGCACCGCAATGCCCAGCGCATCGACTTCCGCTGCCAGCAGCGTTGCGCTGTCCTCCGTCAAGCCACGTATCTGCAAGCTGCCACGCGCTGTCACTTCCATGACGCCGTTGCCATGCCGCAGGGCGGATTCGGCCAGACCGATCAACAGCTTCGGCGACAATCCTTCAGAAGATGGGCCTCCGGCAACCGGGTTGAGCCGCACCAGCAGCCCATCGCCGGTCTGCATCGGCGCCGACAGGGCCGGACAGGCGCCGCGACGTGAGAAGGCGTTCATGCCGCCACTCCCAGCGCTTCGGCCTCGGCAATCAGCGCGGCGAGATCGTCGTCGATGGAATTGCGCAAGGGATGCCAGAGGCCGCGCCGGCGCGCCGACAGGAAACGCTCGGCAATGACTTTCGCGGCCGCCGGGTTTTCCCGAAGGATAAAGGCGCGGACTTCCGCGTCGCCGACATAGGCATCGTGCACGGCCTCGATCAGCGCGCCTGAAATGGCATGCGTGGTTTCGGCGAAGCCGACCAGCCGGTCGACCGTCTCGGCGAATTCGGAGGCGCCGCGCGGGCCGTGCCGCATCTGGCCTGATATGAAGCGCGCGTTGACGGCGCGGGCGCGCACCACGCGAGATACGGCCTCACCGACCGACCGCGGCTTCGGCTTTTGCGGGTCCGTCGTGTCGAGCACGATGACATCGGCATTCCGGCCAAGGGCGGCAAGCGCGGCCGAAAAACCGCCGATGAAGGCGACGTCGGCGGAGCCTTCGAGAATGTCGCGGCCGGGGTCGTCGCCGGTGTGGACTAGAAGATCGGCTTCCGCGATGCGGGTTTCAAACGCGCCCGGCGCCGAGATGCCTTCGCCGCCGGCGCCGCCATAGGCATGCGAGGTGGCGTCGAGATAGGCGCGGCCGATCTCTTCGCGCGCTGCCCAGTCGCCGTTGGACAGGAGATCCTCGACGCCAGCGCCATAGGTGCCGGGCGAGGTGCCGAAAATGCGCGGGCTAATCCTGCCGTCCGCTCGGGTCCGGGCCGCGAGCGGGTTTTCCGAATCGTCCTCGTCGCGGGCGGCGACGGCGTTGGCAGCGGCGTCGATCAGCGCGATCTGGGTCGGGAACATGTCACGGAACAGGCCCGATATGCGCCAGGTGACGTCGACGCGCGGGCGGCCGAGCGTGGCCGGCGGCAGCACTTCGATGCCGGTGATGCGGCCGGTGGCGGCATCCCATTGCGGCCGGCAACCCATCAGCGCCAGGCCTTGTGCGATCTCCTCGCCGCCGGTGCGCAGCGAGGCCGAGCCCCAGAGATCGATGACCAGCGAACGCGGCCAGTCGCCATGCGATTGCAGATAGCCGCGCACCACTTCTTCGGCCGCCGCCTTGCCCAGATCATAGGCGGTCGGCGTCGGCATGGTGCGGGGATCCGACGTGAACAGATTGCGGCCGGTGGGCAGCACGTCGGAGCGGCCACGCGTCGGCGCGCCGGCCGGGCCGGCCTTGACGTGGCGGCCGTCCAGCGCGGCAACCAGCGCTGACCTTTCAGCCTCGGCACTTTGGCGGCGCTTGGCGTCGGCCTCATCGTCGGGCGCGCGGCCGTAGATATGCAACCCGTCCTTGATGGCGAAGTCCTTGAGGTCGCAGAGCCAGGCATCGATGCGGCGCAGCGCCTCGTCGGGTGCGTCGGTCCCGGCGACACCGGCTTCTGCGGCGAGGCCGGTCTTTTGCGCCGTGTCGACGATCAGCTTGGCCAGGCGGTCGCGGCGGCGGCGGTCGAGGCCGTCGGCTTGGGCGTATTCGTCGACCAGGCGTTCGAGCCTGTGCTGATCCTCGTCCAGCCCGGCGCCGGTCAGCGGCGGCGGCAGATGGCCGAGGGTCACGGCGGCAATGCGTCGCTTGGCTTGTGCTGCCTCGCCGGGATTGGAGACGATGAAGGGATAGATCACGGGCAGGGCGCCGGTGACGATCTCGGGGAAGCAGCTTTGCGACAGCGCAACGGTCTTGCCCGGCAGCCATTCCAGCGTGCCATGAGCGCCGACATGAATCAGGGCATGCACACCCAGCGATTCGCGCAGCCACAGGCCGAAGGCGATCAGGGCGTGGCGCGGCGGCAGCGTTGGATCGTGGTAGTCGGCGCGGCGATCGGCGGAGCGGCCGCGGTCTGGGGCGAGGGCGACCGTAATGTTGCCGAAGGCGGCGGCGCGGAAGGGGAAGCTTGCTGAGGTCGTTTGTGAAGGTTGGCGCGAGGCGCCCCCCTCTGTCCTGATGTCCGGCAGGACAGAGGGGGGCGCCTCGCGCAAACCTGTCTTGTCTTCCGCTTTCCCCCACGCCGCCTCAACAGCAGTCATTGCCTCGACAGGCAGGTCTCGCGAAAGGTCGAGATACTCATCCACCCCCAACCCATCATCGCCCCGCTCCAGCAAATCCAGCAGTTCGCGCGGCGATTGCGGGATCCCTTCAACCGCATAGCCCTGTTCCTTCAGGTCATGCAGCATCGCCAACACGCTGGACGGCACGTCGAGGCCGACAGCATAGCCGGTACGGCCGGGAGCGCTTGGGTAATCCGGGATCAGAATGGCCAGCTTGCGTTCGGCGCGGGGCGTGTCCTGCAACTTGATGAAGGCTGCCACGCGGTCAGCCACCTGCGCGACACGATCCGGTTCCGGCCGGTTGGCGAAGGCGCGGTGGCCAAGCGCGGGATCGACATCGCTTTCGCCCTTGAAGGAAATCGCGCCGGCGAGGATGCGGCCGTCCAGTTCGGGTAGCACGACATGCATGGCGAGGTCGGCGGGCGCCAGGCCACGCTGGTTGTTCTCCCAGATGTCGCGGCGGGTGGTGGCGACGATGACCTGGAAGACCGGCACGCCGGCGCGGTCGAACAGGGTTTCGACGCCGGGCTCGGCGCCGGAGGCGAAGGCGGTCGCGGTGATGATGGCGGCGGGTCTGAGCGTGGCGAGCGCGGTTTCGACGAAGGCGAGTGACGCCCGGTCCTTGAGGCTGGAGACGAAGATGGGGACAGGCGTCATGCCGCGCGCGCTCAGCGCTTCAAAAAGCGCGTCGATCGGAGCGACGTCGGCGGCGAGAAGCATCGAGCGGTAGAAGAGAATGGGCACGACCTTTCCCTCGCCCTCGAGGGGGAGGGGGACGACGCCGCGGCCTGGCTCGTAGTAGCCGGCCTTCGGCACCGCCACCGGCTCAACCACAGCCGCGTCCTGCCCAGCCAGCCTGGCCAACCTCTGGACCAGCGCGCCCATATTGGCCGGGCCGCCCTCGCGGAAATAGCCGAGCAGGGCGTCCAATTCCCGGCGCGGCAGCGTCGAGGCTTCGATCAGCCTGATATCCTCGTCATGGCTTTCGCCCGGCAGCAGCGCCAGCTTGATGCCGCGCTCGCGGGCGGTCGAGGCCAGCTGGTCGCAGCCATAGCGCCACCAGTCGTAGCCGCCGAGGATGCGCACCAGGATGATCTTGGCGTGGCGGGCGACGCTGTCGACCCAGAGGTCGACGGACATCGGGTGGCGCAGGTCGCGCAGGGCCGCCAGCCGCATCGAGGGCAGGCGGGCGGCATCCGCCTTCCAGGCGGCCGCCAGTCCCGCGAGGTCGCTGTCGGTGAAGGACAGGGCCACGATATCCGCCGGCGTCTGCCGCAGATCGACCGGCTCGGCGAGATCGTCGAGCGAGGCGGAGGTCGTGGTGAGGATATGCATCGCGGCCCGTGTCTGAAATCAGCCGGCGAGTATACGCTCGATTGCCGGGCGGTTCAGCCCCTTGAGGCCGATGACGACCAGGCGCGAACGGCGGTCGTCCTCGGCGGTCCAGGCGCGGTCGTAGTAATGATTGACGCGCGGGCCGACGGCCTGCAGCAAGAGCCGCATCGGCTTGCCGCCGACCTCGACGAAGCCTTTCACGCGCAGCACGTTTTCCTGTTCGGCGGCGGCGGCGACGCGCTGTGCCAGTTCGTCCGGATTGGCGATCGAGGGAATGTCGACGATGAAGGTGTCGAAGTCGTCATGCTCGTGGTCGAAGGCGCCGTCATGATGCGACTTACGGTTCTCGATGTCGTCCTCGACGGCGAGACCGAGCCCGAGCAGCACGGAGGGATCGACCTTGCCATGCGAGGTCGGCACGATCTTCACGGCACGGGCGGAGTGTTCGCCGATGATGGCGTTGGCGCGGGCCGAGCCGGCGGCGTCCATCAGGTCGCTTTTCGACAAGATGATCAGGTCGGCGCAGGCGATCTGGTCCTCGAACAGTTCCTCGACCGGGTCGTCATGGTCGAGGCTGTCATCTTGCGCACGCTGCGCCTGCAGGGCGTCCATGTCGTTGGCGACGCGGCCTTCGGCCAGTGCGGGACCATCGACCACGGCGATGACGCCGTCGACGGTCACGCGGCTCTTCACTGTTGGCCACTGGAACGCCTGGACCAGCGGCTTGGGAAGAGCCAGGCCCGAGGTCTCGATCAGGATGTGGTCGACCTTCGGGTTGAGCGACAGGATCTGGTCGAGCGCCGGCACGAAATCGTCGGCCACGGTGCAGCAGATGCAGCCATTGGCGAGTTCGACGATGTTTTCCTCCGGGCAGGTGTCGATGCCGCAGCCCTTCAAAATCTCGCCGTCGATGCCGATGTCGCCGAACTCGTTGACGATGATCGCAATGCGCTTGCCGCCGGCGTTCTCCAGGAGATGGCGAACCAGCGTCGTCTTGCCGGCGCCGAGGAAGCCGGTGACGACGGTGCAGGGGACGCGGGTGACGGAAGCGCTCATGATCAGTCCTTCAACAAGTCGAGGGGAGGAATGCGGGCAACGAGGCCGCGCTTGAGAGAAGCAGGCCGGCCGCGCCATGGAATGAGGCCGTCCGTCGAGGTGGCGAAGAGTTTGGCGCCGGCGACGAGGTCGGCGCCGCTGGTCACGGTCAGGTCGCCGAAGACGTAGCTCCAGCAGCCGTCGCGCAGGATCGCGGCGCTCAGCCGGCGCTTGCAATTGCCGAGACATTCGACCGTGTGGATGCGGATGTTTCCATCAGATGCGGCGCGGCGCGTGTCGTCAGCCAAGAGTTCGCCGGCGCGGGGATGGGCGTCGGAGCCAGTCTCGTCGCGGCACGAGGCGCAGACGATCACCGTGACGCCGGCCAAGGCTTCGCCGTCGGCGGACGAATTGTCCTCTGTGCCAGCCGAAAAACTGCCGTTCTGGTCCAAAAAACCGGGCTCCTTGCCCGGAAACCCGCCGGGCGATCGGATTCTTTTGTCGCAGACGGCAGGTCTCCTGGCTCGCGGGTTATCGCCTTGGGTGCCGCCTTCCCGGGAACATCCCAGTGGCTTTTGGCCTTGGCTCGTCGCTTACAGTTGCGGGGACAGCCGCGGATTTGAGATTTTTCACCTCGCACCGCATTCCCTCTTAGCCCCTGCCGTTGCGGGCAAGGGACCGTCTGGAGCGGATTTAGGCTTTTGCAGGCAGCGGTGTCAACGCACGGCTACGACATGGCGATGTCGGCAAGCGCCAGGCCCAAATCGCCGGCAGGCGTCACTTCCATGCGTTCAAGGCCGAGCCAGCCCTGCATCTGCTTCAGTTCCTCGAAGAGCTGCGCGGCGGTCTCCGGCGGTGCCTTGGGCTCGGCGTAGGCGGCGTGGACGCGCAGGACGCTGGCAGGCCGGTCGGCCTTGAGGTCGACGCGCGCGACGATGCTATCGCCGAGCAGGAAGGGCAGGACGTAGTAGCCGTATTGGCGCTTCTCGGCGGGCGTATAGATCTCGATGCGGTAGTGGAAATCGAACAGCCGCTCCGAGCGCGAGCGCTCGAAGACGACTGGGTCGAACGGTGCCAGCAAGGCGCGGGCCTCGATCTTCCGGGGCAGGCGGGCGTCCTTATGAAGGTAGGCCGGCTTGTCCCAGCCTTCGACGCGCACCGGCAGCAGTTCACCCAACTCGACCAGTTCCTCCAGCCGGCCTTTCATGTCGGCCGGCGACAGCCGGAAGTAGTCGCGCAAATCGCCTGATGTCGCCACCCCGTGGGCGCGCGCGGAAATGCGCAGCAATTCGCGGTGCGCGTCCTCGGCGGCCGGCACGGGCAGATCGAGGATCGCCTGCGGCAGCACGCGCTCCGGCAGATCATAGAAGCGCTCGAAGCCGCGGCGGTGCGCCGTGGTGATGCGGCCGGCCCAGAACAGCCATTCGAAAGCGTGCTTGGCATGGCTCCAGCCCCACCAGCCTCCCGAACCTTTCTGGCCTTCCAGCGCCGAAGCCGCGATCGGGCCGCGCGCGGCGACCTCGCGGTAGATCTCTTCTATGTAGGCGGCATGCTCGCGGCCCCATTTGGCCAGGCCCAGATACATCTCGTCGCCCTGTTCGGCGCGTTGCATGCGCCAACGCATCAGCGGGTAGGTCTCGACCGGCAGGAACGAGGCCTCATGCGCCCAGTATTCGAAGACCGTGCGCTTGCGCGTCACGGCGGCATTGTCGAGCAGCGCGAGCGGGTAGGGGCCGAGCCGCGAATAGAGCGGCATGTAATGCGCGCGCACCACCGCGCTGACGGAATCGATCTGCAGCAGGCCGGTGCGGGCGAGCACACGGGCAAAGTGGCGGCGATCGGGTGTGCCATTTGGCCGGGGATCGAGAAATCCCTGTGCGGCGAGAGCGATGCGCCGGGCCGCGGCAAGCGAGATCTTTTCCTTCATGCAGCTGTCACTCTAAGGGCGTTTCGACCGAGGTCCGACGGGTGATTCCAGCCCATGCTAGCAGGGTTTTTGCGGCAACCCTGTCAGGAGAGAAAAGTGGAGTAAAAAGAGAAGGAAATCAAACAGGAGCGGATCGGACCAGTTTCTCCGGATATGCCGTCCAGGCCGGCGTTTTGAACAAGGTTTGACTTGCTTCGCTGGAAGTGCTGCGCTAACCCTCGCCGCGTTGCAGCATAGGCCCCTTAAAACGGTTCAGCGGTTAATCTGTCACGCTTCCGCATTAAGGTCCGGTGCTGTAATCAAAGTGGATTGGCGCCAACGGAAAGCCGCTGCATGAACGCACTTCTCAGTTCGTACCTGCCCATCGTCCTGTTCATCGGCGTGGCGCTGGTCGTCGGCCTGGCGCTGCTGGCCGCACCGTTCCTGGTGGCCTACCGCAATCCCGATCCCGAAAAGCTTTCCGCCTACGAGTGCGGTTTCAACTCGTTCGACGATGCCCGCATGAAATTCGACATCCGCTTCTACCTGGTGTCGATCCTGTTCATCATCTTCGATCTGGAGGTGGCCTTCCTGTTTCCCTGGGCCGTGTCCTTCTCGAAGATCGGCATGCTCGGTTTCTGGTCGATGATGGTGTTTTTGGCAGTGCTGACCATCGGCTTTGCCTATGAATGGAAAAAAGGAGCGCTGGAATGGGATTGAACGACAGTTCAGGCACCCTCGTCGCGCCGAAGCCGAAGGGCATCATCGATCCCAACACCGGTCGGCCGGTGGGGGAGGACGATCCCTTCTTCCTCGAAATCAACAATGAGCTCGCCGACAAGGGGTTCCTGGTCACCTCGACCGAGGCGCTGATCACCTGGGCGCGCAGCGGCTCGCTGATGTTCATGACCTTCGGTCTGGCATGCTGCGCAGTCGAGATGATCCACACCTCGATGCCGCGCTATGACTCGGAGCGCTTCGGTGTCGCGCCGCGCGCGTCGCCGCGCCAGTCCGACATCATGATCGTCGCCGGCACGCTGACCAACAAGATGGCGCCGGCGCTGCGCAAGGTCTACGACCAGATGCCCGAGCCGCGCTACGTCATCTCGATGGGCTCCTGCGCCAATGGCGGCGGCTACTACCACTATTCCTATTCGGTGGTGCGCGGCTGCGACCGCGTCGTGCCGGTCGACATCTATGTGCCCGGCTGCCCGCCGAGCGCCGAAGCTTTGCTCTACGGCATTCTTCTCCTGCAGAAGAAAATCCGCCGCACCGGCACGATCGAACGGTAAATCCATGGCCGCATCCCTTAGCGAACTGTCGACCTATCTCGGCGAAAGGCTGATTGGTCGCGTCAATGACGCGGTGCTCGCCTATGGCGAGCTGACCATCCATGTCGAGCCGCGCGACCTCATCGAAGTCATGACCTTCCTGCGCGACGATGCGCGCTGCCAGTTCATCTCGATCATAGATGTCTGCGGCGCCGACTATCCGTCGCGGGCCAAGCGCTTCGACGTCGTCTATCACTTGTTGTCGCCGAAACAGAATGTGCGCATCCGCGTCAAGGTGCAGGCCGACGAGGAGACGATGGTGCCCTCGATCACCGGCGTTTATCCTGGCGCCGACTGGTTCGAGCGCGAGACCTACGACCTCTATGGCGTGCTGTTCTCGGGCCATCCCGACCTGCGCCGCCTTTTGACCGACTATGGTTTCGAAGGCCATCCGCTGCGCAAGGATTTTCCGCTGACCGGTTTTGTCGAAGTGCGTTACGACGACGAAGCCAAGCGCGTCATCTACGAGCCGGTCGAGCTCAAGCAGGAATTCCGCAATTTTGATTTTCTCTCGCCATGGGAAGGGACGGATTACGTCCTGCCGGGCGATGAAAAAGCCAAGACGAATTGAGGCGCCAGAATGGCTGAAACCTCCGTCCGCAATTTCAACATCAACTTCGGCCCGCAACACCCTGCGGCGCATGGCGTTTTGCGCCTTGTGCTGGAGCTCGATGGCGAGGTCGTCGATCGCGTCGATCCGCATATCGGGCTGCTGCACCGCGGCACGGAAAAGCTGATCGAGGCAAAAACCTATCTGCAGGCCATCCCTTATCTCGACCGGCTCGACTATTGCGCGCCGATGAACCAGGAGCACGCCTTCGCGCTGGCCGCCGAGCGCCTGCTCGGCATCGAGGTGCCGAAGCGCGGCCAGCTGATCCGCGTGCTCTACTGCGAGATCGGCCGCATCATGTCGCACATCCTCAATGTGACGACGCAGGCGATGGACGTCGGCGCGCTGACCCCGCCGCTATGGGGCTTCGTCGAGCGCGAGAAGCTGATGGTGTTCTATGAGCGCGCCAGCGGTTCGCGCATGCATGCCGCCTATTTCCGCCCCGGCGGCGTCCATCAGGACCTGCCACGTCAACTGGTGGAGGACATCGGCAAGTGGATCGACCCGTTCCTGAAATCGATCGATGACCTCGATCGTCTGCTGACCGGCAACCGCATCTTCAAGCAGCGCAATGTCGACATCGGCACTGTTTCGCTGGCCGATGCCTGGGCCTGGGGCTTTTCCGGCGTCATGGTGCGTGGTTCGGGCGCGGCCTGGGACCTGCGCAAGTCGCAGCCCTATGAATGCTATTCGGAAATGGATTTCGACATTCCGATCGGCAAGAACGGCGACTGCTACGACCGTTATCTCGTGCGCATGGAAGAAATGCGCCAATCGGCGCGGATCATGCGCCAGTGCGTCGACCTTCTGCTCGGCAAGGAAAGCACCGGTCCCGTTTCGAACCTCGATGGCAAGGTCGTGCCGCCCAAGCGCCAGGCGATGAAGCGCTCGATGGAAGCGCTGATCCACCACTTCAAGCTCTACACCGAGGGCTATCGCGTGCCGGCCGGCGAGGTCTATGCGGCCGTCGAGGCGCCGAAGGGCGAGTTCGGCGTCTATCTCGTTTCCGACGGCACCAACAAGCCGTACCGTTGCAAGCTGCGCGCGCCCGGTTTCGCGCATCTGCAAGCCATGGATTTCCTCTGCCGCGGCCACATGCTGGCCGACGTCACCGCCGTTCTCGGCTCCCTCGACATCGTGTTTGGTGAGGTCGATCGCTAAATGTCAGTCCGCCGTCTCGCAGAAGCCAGCGTCCAGCCAGCATCCTTCGCCTTCAACCGGGCGAACGCGGCAGCGGCGAAGCAATGGATCAAGAAGTACCCGAAGGGCCGCGAGCAGTCGGCGATCATTCCGCTGCTGATGCTGGCGCAGGAGCAGGAGGGCTGGGTCACGAAGGCGGCGATCGAGACGATTTCAGACATGCTCGGCATGCCCAGGATTCGCGGGCTCGAGGTCGCGACCTTCTACACGCAGTACCAGCTCAATCCCGTTGGCACCCGCGCGCACATCCAGGTCTGCGGCACCACGCCCTGCATGCTGCGCGGCTCGGAAGCGCTGATGGATGTCTGCCGCTCGAAAATCCATCACGACCAGTTCCACACCAATGACAAGGGCACCTTGTCGTGGGAAGAGGTCGAGTGCCTAGGCGCCTGCGTCAACGCGCCGATGGTGATGATCTTCAAGGATACGTTCGAGGACCTGACGCCGGAACGGCTGGCCGAAATCATCGATCTCTATGATGCGGGCAAGGGCGCTTCGGTGGTGCCGGGGCCGCAGAACGGCCGCACCGGCTCGGAGCCGGCCTCCGGCCTGACGACGCTGAAAAGCGAAAAGGCGATCCTCAAGTCGACCCGCGACCGCGAGGCCAGGGAAGCAGCCAAGGCCGCCAAGGCGGCACCCGACGCGATCATCGCCGCGCCCGTTCCGGCGCCCGCTGCCGCTCCGGTCGCGCCGTCCAAAGCCAGCAAGCCGAAGACCGACGCGCTCGAGACCAGCCCGGCGCTGAAGACACCCTCAAAGACCAAGGTGGCACCGGCGGCGGAAAAGGCGGCGAGCGTTTCGGCGCCGCTGCATTCGGCCGCCAATGCCAATAAGGCAGCGCCGGAAGTCGAGAAGGTCTCCAAGCAGCGCAATGGGCCCAGATCCAAGGCCGAACCGGCCGCTGCCTTCAAGGCGCCGGAAGCCAAGGCGCCGGCCGCCAAGCCGGCGAAACCGTCGCTGGAAGACAAGAACCGCCCGGCCGGGATCGACAGGCCGACCGCGGTGGACGATCTCAAGCTGATCTCCGGCGTCGGCCCGAAGATAGAGGGCGTCCTGCATACGCTGGGCATCTTCACGTTCGCGCAGGTCGCTTCCTGGAAGAGGGCCGAGCGCGAGTGGGTGGACGGCTATATCTCCTTCCAGGGCCGTATCGAGCGCGACGACTGGGTCAAGCAGGCCAAGGCGCTCGCCAAGGGCGGCGTTGCCGAATACATCCGCGTCTTCGGCAAGAAGCCGGTCTGAGGGACGAAAAATGCTTCAGGATAAAGACCGCATCTTCACCAACATCTACGGCCTCTTCGACAAGTCGCTGGCTGGCGCGATGGCGCGCGGCGCCTGGGACAACACGCCCGGCATCGTCGCCAAGGGCCGCGAATGGATCGTCAACGAGATGAAGGCGTCCGGCCTGCGGGGTCGTGGCGGCGCCGGCTTCCCGACCGGCCTCAAATGGTCGTTCATGCCCAAGCAGAGCGATGGCAGGCCAAGCTACCTCGTCATCAACGCCGACGAATCCGAGCCCGGCACCTGCAAGGACCGCGACATCCTGCGCAACGATCCGCACACGCTGGTCGAAGGAGCGTTGCTCGCCGGCTTCGCCATGGGCGCGATCGCCGCCTACATCTATGTGCGCGGCGAGTTCATCAGGGAGCGCGAGGCGCTGCAGCGCGCCATCGACGAGGCCTATGAGGCCAAGCTGATCGGCAAGGGCAACACGTCCGGCTATGATTTCGACGTCTACATGCATCACGGCGCCGGCGCCTATATCTGCGGCGAAGAGACGGCGCTGCTGGAAAGCCTGGAAGGCAAGAAGGGCCAGCCCAGGCTGAAGCCGCCATTCCCGGCCAATGTCGGCCTCTATGGCTGCCCGACCACGGTCAACAATGTCGAATCGATCGCGGTGGCGCCGACCATCTTGCGCCGTGGGGCTGCCTGGTTCTCGTCCTTCGGCCGGCCCAACAATGTCGGCACCAAGCTGTTCTGCGTCTCCGGCCACGTCAACAACCCCTGCACCGTCGAGGAGGCGATGTCGATCCCGTTCCGCGAGCTGATCGAGACGCATTGCGGCGGCATTCGCGGCGGCTGGGACAATCTGCTGGCGGTCATTCCCGGCGGCGCCTCGGTGCCGCTGGTGCCGGCCGAGCAGATCATCGACACGCCGATGGATTTCGACGCGCTGCGCGACCTCAAATCCGGCCTGGGCACGGCCGCCGTCATCGTCATGGACAAGTCGACCGATATCGTGAAGGCGATCGCGCGGCTGTCCTACTTCTACAAGCATGAGAGCTGCGGCCAGTGCACGCCGTGCCGCGAAGGCACCGGCTGGATGTGGCGGGTGATGGAGCGGCTGGTGCGCGGCGAGGCGCAGAAGCGCGAGATCGACATGCTGCTCGACGTCACCAAGCAGGTAGAGGGCCACACGATCTGCGCGCTGGGCGACGCGGCGGCATGGCCGATCCAGGGCCTGATGCGGCACTTCCGCGGCGAGGTGGAGCGGCGCATCGACGAGTTTTCGCGCAACGCGCATCGGGCCGAACCGGTGATGGTGGCGGCGGAATAGTAGATTTTTGAATGCTGGAATAACGGGGCGGGGCGAACGAAGAAACGACCGGGAGAACTCTATGGCGCCGTATTCGACACCCTACCCATTGATGCCCAATTTGGACCAGATCGAGAAGATGAATCAGGACCTGACCAGGATGATGCCGAAGGAGATGGCCAGCGCCATCAACCTTTTCGTGCACCCTGTCGCGGGCGCGGCGGCGATGTCGGCGCTTGGCATTGGGTTTGCCAATCATGCGTTCGGCGTCTGGCTGGGGGCGCTTTCGGGCGCCGCCGAGGCATCACAGCGCCTCATGCAGCCGCTGATCGAGGATTTCGAGGCACGCGTCGAGCAATTCGAGGACGCGAGTTCGTCGTCCGTCAGGGCGCGGGCGACGGCCAAGACCATGATTGCCGAGGCGCAGTCCTTCGCGCAGGAGGTCACCGACATCGCTGCCAAGGAAGCCGCGACCACGGCGCCGGCGGTGAATGTCGCTCCGGCAACGAGTGAGGCCGCCGATGTGCTGCTGCCCGAGGATTTCAGGCAGCCCAAGGCGATCGACAAGCCGGCGAAACCGTCCGACCTCAAGGCGATATCGGGCATCGGCCCGAAGCTGGAAAAGGTGCTGAATGGGCTCGGCATCTGGACCTATGCCCAGATCGCCGCCTGGTCGCCGCAGGAGATCGCCTGGGTCGACGACTATCTGTCGTTCAACGGCCGAATCGGCCGTGACGACTGGACTGCGCAGGCGGCTGTGCTGGCCGCGAAGAAGTGAATGCAATGCCGGGCGCCGCGTCTGTCGCGCCCGGGAAATGAGATTGCGGGAAATCCGCAGGGGTTTGAAGCGAATGGCAAAGCTCAAGGTCGACGGGAAAGAGATCACTGTACCCGACCACTACACGCTGCTGCAGGCGGCGGAAGACGCGGGCGCGGAAGTGCCGCGCTTCTGCTTCCATGAGCGGCTGTCGATCGCCGGCAATTGCCGCATGTGCCTGATCGAGGTGAAGGGCGGGCCGCCCAAACCGCAGGCGTCCTGCGCCATGGGCGTGCGCGATTTGCGCCCCGGCCCCAATGGCGAGCCGCCGGAAATCTTCACCAACACGCCGATGGTCAAGAAGGCCCGGGAAGGCGTGATGGAGTTCCTGCTGATCAACCATCCGCTGGATTGCCCGATCTGCGACCAGGGCGGCGAGTGCGACCTGCAGGACCAGGCCATGGCCTTCGGCGTCGATTCCTCGCGCTATCATGAGAACAAGCGGGCGGTCGAAGACAAGTATATCGGGCCGCTGGTCAAGACGGTGATGAACCGCTGCATCCATTGCACGCGCTGCGTCCGCTTCACCACGGAAGTCGCCGGCATTTCCGAACTCGGCCTGATCGGCCGCGGCG
This sequence comes from Mesorhizobium sp. WSM4312, assembly GCF_002294875.1. NCBI lineage: Bacteria > Pseudomonadati > Pseudomonadota > Alphaproteobacteria > Hyphomicrobiales > Phyllobacteriaceae > Mesorhizobium > Mesorhizobium sp. WSM4312. The sequence continues at coordinate 43,615 of NZ_NSFU01000004.1, forward strand.
AGGACGCCGAGATCACCACCTATCTCGAACAGGCGATGACCTCGGAACTGCAGGGCAATGTCATCGATCTGTGCCCGGTCGGTGCGCTGACCTCCAAGCCCTTCGCCTTCCAGGCGCGGCCCTGGGAACTGACCAAGACCGAATCCATCGACGTGATGGATGCGGTCGGCTCGGCGATCCGTATCGACAGCCGTGGCCGTGAAGTGATGCGTATCCTGCCGCGCGTCAACGAGCAGGTGAACGAGGAGTGGATTTCCGACAAGACCCGCTTCATCTGGGACGGATTGCGCACGCAGCGCCTCGACCGCCCCTATGTGCGCAAGGACGGCAGACTGGTTGCGGCAAGCTGGGCCGAAGCCTTCGCGACGATCAAGGACGCGGTGTCGAAGACGACGCCCGAGAAGATCGGCGCCATTGCAGGCGATCTCGCTGCCGTCGAGGAAATCTACGCGCTGAAGCTGCTGATGGCTTCGCTGGGTTCCAAGAATGTCGACTGCCGCCAGGATGGCGCCGCGCTTGATCCGGCGCTCGGACGTGCCAGCTACATTTTCAACCCGACCATCGAAGGCATCGAGCAGGCCGACGCGGTGCTGATCATCGGCGCCAACCCGCGCTTCGAGGCCTCGGTGCTCAATGCGCGCATCCGCAAGCGCTGGCGGGTCGGCAATCTGCCGGTCGGCGTCATCGGCGATATCGGCGACACGCGCTACGAGTATGAATTGCTCGGTGCCGGGCCGGATTCGCTGAAGGATCTGGCCGACGGCAATGGCAAGTTCTTCCAGACGCTGAAGAAGGCGACGCATCCGCTGATCATTATCGGCCAGGGCGCGCTGGCGCGGGCCGACGGCGCGGCCGTGCTCGGCCAGGCGGCGAAGCTCGCCGCTGCCGTCAAAGCCGCTCGCGCCGACTGGAACGGCTTTGCCGTGCTGCACAATGCGGCGGCGCGCGTCGGCGGCCTCGATCTCGGTTTCGTCCCGGGTGAGGGCGGCAAGGATGTCGCCGGCATGCTGGGCGAAACGGACGTGCTGTTCCTGCTCGGCGCCGACGAGATCGACATGGGCAAGACCGGCGGCGCCTTCGTCGTCTATATCGGCACCCATGGCGACCACGGCGCGCACCGCGCCAATGTCATCCTGCCGGCGGCTGCCTACACGGAAAAGTCGGGCACCTACGTCAACACCGAAGGGCGTGTGCAGCAGACCAACCGCGCCGGCTTCGCGCCTGGCGATGCGCGCGAGGACTGGGCGATCCTCAGGGCCCTGTCCGATGTGCTGGGCAAGAAACTGCCGTTCGATTCGCTGCCGCAGCTGCGCGCCAAACTCTATGGCGAGTACCCGCATCTGGCCCGCATCGATCAGGTCGCGGCCGGCAATGCCGAGGACATCGGCGGCGTGGCGAAGCTCGGCGGGCGGCTGAACAAGGGCACCTTCACCTCGCCGGTCAAGGATTTCTACCTGACCAACCCGATCGCGCGGGCATCGGCCGTGATGGCGGAATGCTCGGCACTGGCCAAGAGCGGCTTCAAGCAGGCGGCGGAATAAGCATGGACACCTTCTTCTCCTTCTACGTGCTGCCGGCACTGCTGATCCTTCTGAAGTCGGTCGTGCTGATCGTGGTGCTGCTGATCTTCGTGGCCTACATCCTCTACGCCGACCGCAAGATCTGGGCGGCGGTGCAACTGCGCCGCGGTCCGAACGTCGTCGGCCCCTGGGGCACGCTGCAGGCCTTTGCCGATCTGTTGAAATTCGTCTTCAAGGAGCCGGTCATCCCGTCCGGCGCCAACAAGGGCGTGTTCCTTCTGGCGCCGCTGGTGTCGGCGGTGCTGGCGATCTCGGCCTGGGCGGTCATTCCGGTCAGCCAGGGCTGGGCGATCGCCAACGTCAATGTCGGCGTCCTCTATGTCTTCGCCATCTCCTCGCTCGAGGTCTACGGCGTGATCATGGGCGGCTGGGCGTCCAACTCGAAATATCCGTTCCTCGGCGCGCTGCGTTCGGCGGCGCAGATGGTGTCCTACGAAGTCTCGATCGGCTTCGTCATCGTCACCGTGCTGCTCACCGCCGGCTCGCTCAACCTCAGCGATATCGTGCTGTCGCAGCAGGGTGGGCTTGGCACCAGGCTTGGCCTGCCCAACACCTTCCTCGACTGGAACTGGCTGGCGCTGTTCCCAATGTTCATCATCTTCTTCATCTCGGCGCTGGCCGAGACGAACCGGCCGCCCTTCGACCTGGTCGAAGCCGAATCGGAGCTGGTCGCCGGCCACATGGTCGAATATTCGTCGACGCCGTTCCTGCTGTTCTTCCTCGGCGAATATGTCGCCATCGTCCTGATGTGCGCGCTGGCCACCGTCCTGTTCCTCGGCGGCTGGCTGCCACCCTTCGACTTCGCGCCCTTCACCTGGGTGCCCGGCGTCATCTGGTTCGTGCTGAAGGTCTGCTTCGTGTTCTTCGGCATCTCGATGGTGAAGGCCTTCGTGCCGCGCTATCGCTACGACCAGCTGATGCGGCTGGGCTGGAAAGTGTTCCTGCCGATCTCGCTGTTCATGGTGGTCGCCACCGCAGCCTTCCTCAAGATCACGGGGTTTGCGTGATGTCCGCTTTGTCCCAGGCCGCAAAATCGCTGCTGCTGCAAGATTTCGTCAGCGCGTTCTTCCTGTCCATGCGCCAGTTCTTCGCGCCGAAGGAGACGATCAACTACCCGCACGAGAAGGGGCCGGTCAGTCCGCGCTTCCGGGGCGAGCATGCGCTGCGCCGCTATCCCAATGGCGAGGAACGCTGCATCGCCTGCAAATTGTGCGAGGCCATCTGCCCGGCGCAGGCAATTACCATCGAGGCCGGCCCGCGCCGCAATGACGGCACGCGCCGCACGGTGCGCTACGACATCGACATGGTAAAGTGCATCTATTGCGGCTTCTGCCAGGAAGCCTGCCCGGTCGACGCCATCGTCGAGGGGCCGAATTTCGAATTCGCGACGGAAACGCGCGAGGAGCTCTACTACGACAAGGACAAGCTCCTGGCGAATGGCGACCGGTGGGAGCGCGAACTCGCGCGCAATATCTCATTGGATGCGCCGTACCGCTGATATTTGACGCATGGACGAGGCGAGGGCCCTCGTCTAAGGACACAACGAAACTTGCCGGCCGGAGGCGGTCGCAAAAATCAAACAGGACGAACGTCCTGTTTGGGATAGGAACCCGGGGGAACCCCAATGCTGAGTGGACTAGAGGCGGCCTTTTTCTACCTCTTCGCCTTTGTCGCCGTGGCGTCGGCGTTCATGGTCATTTCATCGCGCAACCCCGTGCATTCGGTGCTGTTCCTGATCCTGACCTTCTTCAACGCCGCCGGCCTGTTCATGCTGACCGGCGCCGAGTTCCTGGCGATGATCCTGCTCGTCGTCTATGTCGGCGCGGTCATGGTGCTGTTCCTGTTCGTCGTCATGATGCTCGACGTCGACTTCGCTGAAATGAAAGAGGGCGCGCTGCAATACGCGCCGATCGGCGCGCTGGTCGGGCTGATCTTGGCGGCGGAGCTGATTGTCGTGCTCGGCGGCTACACATTCGCGCCGAAGCTGGCCGCGACGGTGTCGAAGCCCATTCCCGATCTCGCCACGCGCTCGAACACGGCCGCGCTCGGCGACATCCTCTATACCGACTACCTCTACTACTTCCAGATTTCGGGCCTCATCCTGCTGGTTGCCATGATCGGCGCCATCGTGCTGACGCTGCGCCACAAGGAAGGGATCAAGCGGCAGTCGATCGCAGCCCAGGTCGGTCGCACGCCGGCCACCGGCATGGAAATCCGCAAGGTCAAGTCGGGCGAAGGAGTCTGAGATGGTCGTCGGTATCGCACATTATCTGACCGTATCGGCTGTTCTGTTCACGCTCGGCGTGTTCGGCATCTTCCTGAACCGCAAGAACGTCATCGTCATCCTGATGTCGGTCGAGCTGATCCTGCTTGCGGTCAACATCAACTTCGTCGCTTTTTCGGCGGCGCTCGGCGATCTGGTCGGCCAGGTGTTCGCGCTGTTCGTGCTGACGGTCGCGGCGGCTGAAGCGGCAATCGGACTTGCCATTCTCGTCGTCTTCTTCCGCAACCGCGGCTCGATCGCGGTCGAAGACGTGAACATGATGAAGGGTTGACGGAACCACCATGTATCAGGCCATCGTCTTCCTTCCCCTGCTCGGCTTCCTGATCGTCGGCCTGTTCGGCACGTCGCTCGGCGCCAAGGCGTCCGAATACATCACCTCAGGCTTCCTGGTGATCGCCGCGATGCTGTCGTGGGTCGCCTTCTTCACCGTCGGCTTCGGCCACGGCGAGGTGTTCACCGTGCCGGTGCTGCGCTGGATCCAGTCGGGCGGGCTCGAAGCGTCCTGGGCGCTGCGCATCGACACGCTGACGGTGGTGATGCTGGTGGTGGTCAACACCGTTTCGGCGCTGGTCCATATCTATTCGATCGGCTACATGCATCACGATCCGAACCGGCCGCGCTTCTTCGCCTATCTGTCGCTGTTCACTTTCGCCATGCTGATGCTTGTGACCGCCGACAACCTCGTGCAGATGTTCTTCGGCTGGGAAGGCGTCGGTCTCGCCTCCTACCTGCTGATCGGCTTCTGGTACAAGAAGCCGTCGGCCAATGCTGCGGCCATCAAGGCCTTCGTCGTGAACCGCGTCGGCGATTTCGGCTTCGCGCTCGGCATTTTCGGCGTGTTCGTGCTGTTCGGCTCGGTCAATCTCGGCACCATCTTCGCCAATGCGGCGACGTTCGTTCCGGCCGAGGGCGCGCCGCAAGGTGCTGCCGTGCTGACCTTCCTCGGCCATGCGCTCGACAAGCAGGCGGCCATGACCGTCGTCTGCCTGCTGCTGTTCATGGGTGCCATGGGCAAGTCGGCGCAGGTGCCGCTGCACACCTGGCTGCCGGACGCCATGGAAGGCCCGACGCCGGTCTCAGCGCTCATCCATGCCGCCACCATGGTGACGGCGGGCGTGTTCATGCTGGCGCGGCTGTCGCCGCTGTTCGAACTGTCGCATTCGGCGCTGACCGTGGTGACCTTCATCGGCGCCTTCACCGCCTTCTTCGCGGCCACCGTCGGCCTCGTCCAGAACGACATCAAGCGCGTCATCGCCTATTCGACCTGCTCGCAGCTCGGCTACATGTTCGTGGCGCTCGGCGTCGGCGCCTATGGCGCGGCGATCTTCCATCTGTTCACGCATGCCTTCTTCAAGGCGCTGCTGTTCCTCGGCTCGGGCTCGGTCATCCATGCCGTCTCCGACGAGCAGGACATGCGCAAGATGGGCGGCCTCAGAAAGCTGATCCCGAGCACCTACTGGATGATGGTGATCGGCACGCTGGCGCTGACCGGCGTTGGCATTCCCGTGACTGTCATCGGCACCGCAGGCTTCTTCTCCAAGGACGCCATCATCGAAAGCGCCTTTGCCAGCCACAATTCGGTTGCCGGCCTCGCCTTCGTGCTGCTGGTCATCGCCGCCTGCTTCACCTCCTTCTACTCCTGGCGGCTGATCTTCATGACCTTCCACGGCAAGCCGCGGGCGAGCCATGAGGTGATGCACCATGTGCATGAATCGCCGCCGGTGATGCTGGTGCCGCTGTTCGTGCTGGCCGCCGGAGCGCTGTTCGCCGGCATCATCTTCCACAATTCCTTCATCGGCGAAGGCTATGCCGAGTTCTGGAAGGCGTCGCTGTTCACGCTGCCGGACAATCACATCCTGCACGAAATCCACGAACTGCCGCTGTGGGTCGAACTGTCGCCCTTCATCGCCATGCTGATCGGCTTCGCGGTGGCCTGGAAGTTCTACATCCGCTCACCGGAATTGCCCCCGAGCGTCGCCGCGAACCATCGCTTGCTCTATGCTTTCCTGCTCAACAAGTGGTATTTCGACGAGCTCTACGACTTCCTGTTCGTGCGGCCCGCCAAGCGTCTCGGCCATTTCCTGTGGAAGACCGGTGACGGCACCGTCATCGACGGTCTCGGGCCGGATGGCATTTCGGCGCGCGTCGTCGATGTCACAAACCGCGTCGTCAAGCTGCAGACCGGCTACCTCTACCATTATGCCTTCGCCATGCTGATCGGCGTTGCCGCACTCGTCACCTGGATGATGCTCTGATGACCGCCTGGCCAATCCTCTCGCTGGTCACCTTCCTGCCGCTGGTTGGTGCGCTGCTGATCCTGTTCATCAGGGATGACAGCGAAAACGCGCGCCGCAACATCCGCGCCATCGCGCTGTTGACGACGACGTTCACCTTCATCGTCTCGCTGTTCATCTGGACCGGCTTCGACAATTCGCAGGCCGGCTTCCAGTTCGTCGAAAAATTCGCCTGGCTCGACTCCGGCATTTCCTACCATATGGGCGTCGACGGCATTTCCATGCTGTTCGTCATCCTGACGACGTTCCTGATGCCGCTCTGCATCCTGGCGTCGTGGGAAGCGATCGACAAGCGCGTCAAGGCCTACATGATCGCCTTCCTGCTGCTCGAGACGCTGATGATCGGCGTGTTCTGCGCGCTGGATATCGTGCTGTTCTACGTCTTCTTCGAAGCCGGCCTGATCCCGATGTTCATCATCATCGGCGTGTGGGGCGGCAAGCGGCGCGTGTATGCCTCGTTCAAGTTTTTCCTCTATACGCTCGCCGGTTCGGTGCTGATGCTGCTCGCCATCATGGCGATGTTCTTCCAGTCCGGCACGACCGACATACCGACGCTTCTGACGCACAGCTTCCCGGCCAACATGCAGACCTGGCTATGGCTCGCCTTCTTCGCCTCCTTCGCGGTGAAGATGCCGATGTGGCCGGTGCACACCTGGCTGCCCGACGCGCACGTCGAGGCGCCGACGGCGGGTTCGGTGATCTTGGCCGCAATTCTGCTCAAGATGGGTGGGTACGGCTTCCTGCGCTTCTCCTTGCCGATGTTCCCTCTGGCGTCCGAAATGTTCGCGCCGCTGGTCTTCACCCTCTCGGTCGTCGCCATCATCTACACCTCGCTGGTGGCGCTGATGCAGGAGGACATGAAGAAGCTGATCGCCTATTCCTCGGTCGCCCATATGGGCTTCGTCACCATGGGCATCTTCGCCATGAACCAGGAAGGCGTGCAGGGCGCGATCTTCCAGATGCTCAGCCACGGCCTCGTCTCGGGCGCGCTGTTCCTGTGCGTCGGCGTCATCTACGACCGCATGCACACGCGTGAGATCGCTGCCTATGGCGGCCTGGTCAACAACATGCCGAAATACGCCACCGTGTTCATGGTCTTCACCATGGCCAATGTCGGCCTGCCCGGCACCAGTGGCTTCGTCGGCGAGTTCCTGACCATGCTCGGCGTCTTCCGGGTCAACACCTGGGTGGCGTTCTTCGCCGCCACCGGCGTCATCCTGTCGGCCGCCTACGCGCTCTGGCTCTACCGCAGGGTGATCTTCGGCGCGCTGACCAAGGACAGCCTGAAAGGGCTGCTCGACCTGTCGCTGCGCGAGAAGGTGATCATCTACCCGCTGGTCGCGCTGGTCATCTTCTTCGGCGTTTATCCCGCTCCCGTCTTCGACGCGACGGCCCAGTCGGTCAAATCGCTCGTCACCAATGTCACCGCATCCATCGGCGCCGCGCAGACCGCGGCGGCGAACTGACCCAGGGGTTTTGCGAACCATGACGCCGGACCTTCTCTCCAGCCTGTCGCTCTCGACGCCCGAGCTGATCCTTGCCTTCGGCGCGCTCGCGCTGCTGATGGTCGGAGCCTATTCGCGCGCCAACACCGCCAATACCGTGACCGGGCTTGCCGTCGCGGTGCTGGTAATCGCCGGCGCCTGGCTGATCCTTTCCACCGGGCAGGGCAACGCCTATGGCAACGCCTTCATCCAGGATCCCTTCTCCCGTTTCATGAAGGTGCTGGCGCTGGTCGGCTCGGCTGTGACGCTCGTCATGTCGATGCGCTTTGCCAAGGCGGAGCGTTTCGACAAGTTCGAATATCCGGTGCTGATCCTGCTGTGTACGCTCGGCATGATGCTGATGATTTCGGCCAACGGCATGATCGGGCTCTATCTCGGCCTCGAACTGCAGTCGCTGGCGATCTACGTGCTGGCGGCGATCAACCGCGACAATCTGCGTTCGACCGAGGCGGGGCTGAAGTACTTCGTCCTCGGCGCGCTGTCGTCGGGCATGCTGCTCTACGGCATCAGCCTGGTCTACGGCTACACCGGCAACACCGGCTTCCAGGAAATCGCCTCGGCGCTCGGCAGCGGCGGGCGGCAGCTCGGCCTTGTTTTCGGCCTGGTCTTCGTGCTGGCCGGCCTCGCCTTCAAGATCTCGGCGGTGCCGTTCCATATGTGGACGCCCGACGTCTATGAAGGCGCACCGACGCCGGTGACGGCCTTCCTGGCGGCGGCTCCCAAGATGGCGGCGATGGCATTGATCGTGCGCGTCACCATGGGCGCGTTCAAGCCGATCGCCGCCGACTGGCAGCAGATCATCGTCTTCATCTCGATCGCCTCGATGGCGCTCGGCGCCTTTGCCGCCATCGGCCAGACCAACATCAAGCGCCTGATGGCCTATTCCTCGATCGGCCATATGGGCTACGCGCTGGTCGGCCTTGCCGCCAACAGCCAGGCCGGCGTGCGCGGTGTCGCCATCTATATGCTGATCTATCTGGTGATGACGCTCGGCACCTTCGCCTTCATCCTCGCCATGCGGCGCAAGGAGGGCAATGTCGAGCAGATCAGCGACCTGGCCGGGCTCTCCTCGACCAACCCGATCATGGCGACCATCCTCACCATCCTGATGTTCTCGCTGGCCGGCATTCCGCCGCTCGCCGGCTTCTGGGGGAAGTGGTACGTCTTCCTCGCCGCCATCAACGCCAACCTCTACGCGCTGGCGATCATCGGCGTGCTGGCGTCGGTGGTGGGCGCCTATTACTATCTGCGCATCATCAAGATCATGTGGTTCGACGAACCGGTCGGCGGCTTCGTGCCGATGGCCAGCGAATTGCGTGTCGTGCTGGGCGTCTGCGGCGCCTTCGTGCTGTTCTATGTGCTGATCGGCGGACCGATCGGCACCTATGCCGAAGCCGCCGCCAAGACATTTTTCTGACGGGATGGCATTTCGGCTGGCCCCAACCTCGGCGTCGGAAGGGTTCCGGCTCGAGGCCCATGACAGCGTCGGCTCCACCAATACGGTGGCGCTGGATCACGCCCGGGCCGGTGACCCGGGCAGGCTGTGGGTCGTTTCCAAGAAGCAGGAAAGCGGGCGTGGCCGGCGCGGCCGCGCCTGGGTGTCGCCCGATGGCAACCTGGCGGCGACCTTGCTCGTCATCACCGGTGGTGAACTACGCCTTGCCGCGACTCTGGGTTTCGTCGCCGGCCTGTCGCTTGCTGACGCACTGGATGCCGTGGTCCCGAAGGGCCGCATTGCCGTGGGACTCGATGGCGCGGGCAAGGGCCAAAACCGTTTCGAGTTGAAATGGCCGAACGATGTGCTTGCTTCGGGCGCGAAGCTTGCCGGCATCCTGCTGGAGTCGGCTATACTGGAGGGCGGCCGCTTCGCGGTGGCGGTCGGCATCGGCGTCAATGTCGTGGCGCACCCCGCGGATTTGCCTTATCCCGCGACATCGCTGCAAGCTCTGGGCGCGACATGCGATGCCGAAACGCTGTTCCTGGCGCTATCCGATGCCTGGAGCGAGAATGCCCGGCTGTGGGATGAAGGCCGCGGCCTCGCCACTGTCAGGCGGCGCTGGCTGGCGCGCGCGGCGGGGCTTGGCGGCGAGGTAGCCGTCAGAATTGACGGTAATGTAGTGCGTGGGGTGTTCGAGACCATTGACGAGGACTGCCGTTTCGTGATCCGCGACGATGAGGGGTCGGTGCTGACGATCGCGGCTGGCGACGTGCATTTCGGCGCGGTCGCGTCCGCTCAAGTATAGTTTGTTTCTGCGCAATTCCGGACGGAAAACCGTTAGACACGTTTCCTGGAATTGCTTTAACGGCTTGGCCTGAGGGCCAGGAAGGGAAAAATCATGGCGAAAGCGGAAAACGCCGAACTCGTCTTCGTGCCGCTCGGCGGCGTCGGCGAGATCGGCATGAACTTCGCCCTCTACGGCTACGGCCCGCCGAGCGCGCGTGAATGGATCGTCATCGATGTCGGCGTCACCTTTCCCGACGCGGCGCATCCGGGCGTCGACCTGATCCTGCCCGACACGCGCTTCATCGAGGAAAACCTCGCCAATCTGCGCGGCATCGTCATCACTCACGCGCATGAGGACCATTATGGCGCGCTGCTCGATATCTGGCCGAGGCTGAAAGCGCCAGTGTGGATGACGCCGTTCAGTGCCGGGCTTCTGGAAGCCAAGCGGCAGGGCGAGCAGGGGGCGCCGAAGATTCCGCTGACGATCTACCGGGCCGGGGAGAAATTCACCGTCGGCCCCTTCGAGATCGAAGCCATTCCGGTGGCGCACTCGATCCCGGAGCCGATGTCGCTTGCCATCACCACGCCGGCCGGCACCGTCATCCACACCGGCGACTGGAAGATCGATCCGGAACCGACGATCGGGCCGAAGACCGACGAGGCACGTTTCCGTGCCTATGGCGACAAGGGCGTGCTGGCGCTGATCTGCGATTCGACCAATGCGCTGCGGGAAGGGGAATCGCCGTCGGAAGTGGCGGTTGGCGAGGGGCTCAAGGGCGTCATCCAGAGTGCGGTCGGCCGGGTCGCCGTGACGACCTTCTCCTCCAATGTCGGGCGTATCGTCTCCATCGCCAAGGCGGCGCGCGATGCCGGCCGCCAGTGCCTGGTGCTCGGCCGCTCGCTGAAGCGCGTCATCGATGTGGCGGACGAGCTTGGCTATATGGACGGCCTGCCGGAATTCATTGCCGAGGAGGATTTCGGCTTCATCCCGCGCGAAAACCTGGTCATCATCTGCACCGGCAGCCAGGGCGAGCCGCTGGCGGCGCTGGCGAAACTGTCGCGCGACGAGATGAAATCGGTTTCGCTGACGGCGGGCGATACGGTGGTGTTTTCCTCGCGCACCATCCCCGGCAATGAGAAGGCGATCCTCGAGATCAAGAACCGCCTGATCGACCTCGGCATCAAGATCATCGAGGACGGCGACGCGCTGGTGCATGTCTCCGGCCATCCCCGGCGCAGCGAATTGCGCAAGATGTATGAATGGGTGCGCCCGCGGATCGGCGTTCCCGTGCATGGCGAGGCGGCGCATCTGGTGGCGCAGGGCTCGCTGATGTCGACCTCCGGCATCGGCCAGGTGGCGCAGGTGCGCGACGGCGACATGCTGCGGCTCGCTCCTGGCCCCGCCACCATTATCGACCAGGTGCCGTTCGGCCGCATCTACAAGGACGGCAATCTGATCGGCACCGACCAGGCGATGGGCATTCGCGACCGGCGCAAACTGTCCTTTGCCGGCCATGTCGCGGTCAATGTGGTGCTCGACGACAAATATGAACTGGCCGGCGATCCCGATCTGGTCGCCATCGGGGTCGCCGAGGCCGACGCCAGCGGCGAGACGCTGGAGGATTTGATGATCGATGCGGCTGTCGGCGCGGTGGACTCGATTCCCCGCCAGCGGCGAAAGGACCTCGACCTGGTTCAGGAAGCGGTGCGGCGCGCGGTGCGTGGCGCCGCCAACGAAGCCTGGGGCAAGAAACCGCTGGTGACGGTGTTTGTCACCAGATGACGGTAGCGTCGGTTCGCTGGTCTAGACGTTCAGTTGGTAGCTGACCGGAAGCCAGCGACAAGAGCCGTTCACCGCTTCGATGTAGCCCAAGCCAGGAAACGGCATGTGATGGCCGGCGACCAGCAGGCGCTGTTCCGCCGCCATCTTCAGCAAACGTTTGCGGGTGTCGATCGCCCGTTCCTTGTCATCATCGAAATCCGCATGCCACTCCGGATGCTGGATGGACACGACATAGTGCAGGAACGCATCCGACCAGATCAGCAATCGCTGGCCGCCGCTTTCGACGAGAAATGCCAGCAGGCCGGGGGAATGGCCTGACGCGTCGACGGCGGTAATGCCCGGCAACACCTCATCTCCAGGCGCTATGAACGTTGCCCGGTCGGCCAGTCCGGTGCAAATCTGCCGGAACAGATCACGGTTGGCCAACCTGGCCGGGCGCACCGCTGTTGCCTCGGTCCAGAAAGCGAATTCAGCTTTGCCGAACACATAGCGTGCCCGGCCGAAAACGGGTTTGCCGTTGCTGACAAGCCCACCGATGTGGTCCGGATGCCCGTGGGTGATGACCACCACGTCGATATCATCAGGCCCGAGTCCAAGGTCCTTCAAGCAGTCCAGGAGTGAACTGCCCTCATCGCCGCATCCGGTGTCGAACAGGATCCTTTCGGATCCGGTGTCGATCAGCGTCGGGATGAAACAATGTTCGAATCGATCCCGGTCGATGAAGTTCGAGACCGCGAGTTGATGCACCGCGGTTGGCGGCTGTCTGGCCGCGAACGCTGCCGCGAGGTTGTCGCGAACATCGACAGCGTCGAGCAAGGCGGCAATCTTGAATGAGCCGAGATCGAAGGTGAAAACGCGGGCGCGGGCAGGGCGGATGTAGGACATTGCCGTTTGTACTTTGCGGTTGCGGGCCGGAATAGCCTCGATCGTGATTCGTCAGAATGTTCACCAACGTGCGACAGTGCGCGCCTCGTGAATGGCTGTTGATCTCAGCTGATTTGACGTATGACGCCAGCCAGTGACAGAAGAGAGATAGCTCGCTCATGCTTGGACGGCTGAACCATGTCGCGCTTGCGGTGCCGGATCTGACTACTGCCGTTGCCGCCTACCGCAACACGCTTGGCGCCGATGTGACGGAGCCGCAGGCTTTGCCGGAGCATGGCGTAACGGTGGTGTTCGTCAATGTCGGCAACACCAAGATCGAATTGCTGGAACCGCTGGGCGAGGGCTCGCCGATCGCCGCGTTCCTGGCGAAGAACCCGTCAGGCGGGATGCATCATCTCTGCTACGAGGTCGACGACATCCTGGCCGCGCGCGACCAGATCAAGGCCGCCGGCGCGCGCGTGCTGGGCGACGGAAATCCGAAAACCGGCGCGCATGGCAAGCCGGTGCTGTTCCTGCATCCGAAGGATTTCTTCGGCACGCTGATCGAACTGGAGCAATCATGAGCTGGGTTTCGTTCACCGCCCTGTTTTTCGCGACCTGGTGGGTGGTGCTTTTCGCCGTGCTGCCGTTCAGCGTCCGCACGCAGGACGACGACCATGACGTGACGCTGGGCACGGTTCCAAGCGCGCCGCGCGGGCCGCACATGCTGCGCGCGGTGATCCGCACCACCATCGCCACGGCGATCCTCATGGGCATTTTCTATGGGCTGACGCACGGGCTCGGCTACAGCCTCAACGACATCCCGCATATCGTGCCGGATTTCGGCCAGACCCCGGCGAAATAGATCGCCCGGCAAGAGTGCCGCGACGACGTCGATGCGCCACTGACGCGGATCGAGATGCCGCCATATTTCACGACTGACCGCTTGCTGACGCTGGGTCATGTGACCTCGCAGCACGCCGCGCTAACCAGATGATTGCACAAAAAAAATGCAAGGCACGAGGCCTTGCAATTAAACGCGTCCGATCTGTTTCCGGTTTCCGGCGGCAGCGAGTAACCGCGCCTAGATCGCATCCTCCCAAGACTTTGACCGCGTAGGAGAGCAGATTTTTCTCCGCCCTCTCGGTTATCGCGGCACACTAGCCCAAGCCGAATGAAAATGTCACGAAGAATTTTGCCTCGAAACAGGCATTCTCGTGCTGCACTGCACAATAGTATGGCATGCATTGCTTGGGAAACGACCAGCAAGGCTCGACGGAGCCTTTGCGGCATGTTCCGGATTGACGCGCGCAAAGAATTGGCGGCCCAAACTGAAGAGGTTCGGCACGCCGAATGCCGGCACGGCCTGGTCCGGAAACCGGAGGATTCCGGGCCGTGGCGCGCTGATGTGCCGCCATGCCCGGGTTTCCATTCAGTCATGAAATGGCTATGAAGCCGGGGCAAGCAAGCCTGCGTCGCGCCGATTCTGGCGTGGCCGTTCTCATTCACGGACCAGTCCATGCGTTTGTCGCGCTATTTCCTGCCTATCCTCAAAGAAAATCCGCGCGAAGCCGAGATCGTCTCGCACCGGCTGATGCTGCGTGCCGGCATGATCCGCCAGCAGGGGCAGGGCAGTTTTTCCTGGTTGCCGCTCGGCAAGCGGGTGTTGGACAAGGTCTGCCAGATCATCCGCGAGGAGCAGAACCGCGCCGGCGCGCTGGAGATCCTGATGCCGACCATCCAGTCGGCCGATCTGTGGCGCGAAAGCGGCCGCTACAATGACTATGGCAAGGAGATGCTGCGCATCAAGGACCGCCAGGACCGCGACATGCTCTACGGTCCGACCAACGAGGAAATGGTCACCGAGATTTTCCGCGCCTATGTGAAGTCCTACAAGGATCTGCCGCTCAACCTCTACCACATCCAGTGGAAATTCCGCGACGAGGTGCGGCCGCGCTTCGGCGTCATGCGTTCGCGCGAGTTCCTGATGAAGGACGCCTATTCCTTCGACCTCGACTTCGAGGGCGCGAGGGCTGCCTACAACAGGATGTTCGTCTCCTACCTCAGGACGTTTACGCGCATGGGCCTGCAGGCGATTCCGATGCGCGCCGACACCGGGCCGATCGGCGGCGACCTCAGCCATGAATTCATCATCCTGGCGGATACCGGCGAAAGCCAGGTTTTCTGCCATCGCGACTATCTTTCGCTTGCCGTGCCGGGCGCCGACACCGACTTCGCCAATGACGGCCAGATATCAGACATCGTCAAGACGTGGACGACGCCCTACGCCGCCACCGACGAGATGCATGACGAAGCCGCCTGGGAAAAGGTCCCCGAGGGCGACAAGGTTTCGGCACGCGGCATCGAGGTCGGCCACATCTTCCATTTCGGTGAAAAATATTCCAAGCCTATGGGCGCCAAGGTGACCGGCCCGGACGGCAAGGACCATTTCGCTTCCGGCGGCTCCTACGGTATCGGCCCGTCGCGCCTGGTCGCGGCGATCATCGAAGCCAGCCATGACGAGAACGGCATCATCTGGCCCGACGCCGTGGCGCCGTTCGACATCGGCCTGATCAACATGAAGGTGGGCGACGCCGACTGCGACCGTGTCAGCGAAGAGCTGAATGCCACCTTCACCGCCGCCGGCAAGGATGTGCTCTACGACGACACGGACCAGCGGCCGGGCGGCAAGTTCGCCACCGCCGACCTGATCGGCCTGCCCTGGCAGGTGATCGTCGGACCGCGCGGCGTGGCCGCCGGCGAGGTCGAGATCAAGAATCGCAGGACCGGCGAGCGCGAGACGCTGCCGATCGCCGATGCGAAAAAACGCTTCGGTGTCGCCACATGAGCGAGGCGGCGGCGGCAAGATCGGCGGGCGCCGGCCCGTTCTCCTTCTTCGAGCGCACGGTTGCCTGGCGCTATTTGCGCTCGCGGCGCAAGGAGACGGTGATCTCGGTCATCGCCTCGATCTCCTTCCTCGGCATCATGCTGGGGGTGGCGACGTTGATCGTCGTCATGGCCGTGATGAACGGGTTCCGCGCCGAACTCTTGACGCGCATCCTTGGCGTCAACGGCCACCTGATCGTGCAGCCGCTCGATTCGCCGCTTGAGGACTACGCCCAGGTCGCCGGCCGCATCAACGGCGTGTCCGGCGTCAAATACGCCATTCCGCTGATCGACGGCCAGGTGCTGGCGCAAGGCAATGTCGGCGGCGGCACCGGCGCGCTGGTGCGCGGCATACGCGCCGAAGATCTCGGCAAGATCGCCATCGTCGCCAACAACATCAAGCAGGGCTCGCTCGCCGGTTTCGATTCGGGCGAGGGCGTTGCCATTGGCAAGCGCATGGCCGAGAATCTCGGCCTGACGCTGGGCGACACCATTACGCTCATCTCGCCCGATGGCGACGTGACGCCGATCGGCACGACGCCGCGGATGAAAGGCTACAAGATCGCGGCGATCTTCGAAGTCGGCATGTCGGAATATGACACGTCCATCGTCTACATGCCGTTCTCCGAAGCGCAGCTCTATTTCAACATGGATGGCCGCGCACAGACGATCGAGATCTATGTCGACAATCCCGACAATGTCGACGCGCTGAAACCGAAGGTGGAAGAGGCGGCGCAACGGCCCATCGAGATGGTCGACTGGCGCCAGCGCAACGAGACCTTCTTTTCCGCCCTGCAGGTCGAGCGCAACGTCATGTTCATGATCCTGACGCTGATCGTGCTGGTGGCGGCGCTCAACATCATTTCGGGACTGATCATGCTGGTGAAGGACAAGGGGCACGACATCGCCATCCTGCGCACCATGGGCGCCTCGCGCGGCGCCATCCTGCGCATCTTCCTGATGACGGGGGCGGCGATCGGCGTCACCGGCACGCTTGCCGGCGTGCTGCTCGGCGTCGTCATCTGCACCAACATCGAATCGATCCGCCAGTTCTTCTCCTGGATGACAGGCAAGGTGCTGTTCAACCCGGAACTCTATTTCCTCAGCCAGCTGCCGGCGAAGATGGATCCGCGCGAGACGACCTATGTCATCATCATGGCGCTTGGCCTGTCCTTCCTGGCAACGGTGTTTCCGGCATGGCGGGCGGCTCGCCTCGATCCGGTCGAAGCCTTGAGGTACGAGTAGTGGCCGAGGTCATTATCGAGCTGAAGAGCGTCGAGCGGCACTATGTCCAGGGGCCGCGCAAGCTCACCATCCTGAACGGCGCGGATTTCTCGCTGAAGCGCGGCGAGATGGTGGCGCTGGTGGCGCCGTCCGGCACCGGCAAGTCGACGCTGCTGCACACGGCCGGCCTGCTGGAACGCCCTGACGCCGGCGATGTGATCCTGGCCGGCCGCGCCTGCGGGCGGCTCTCCGACGACGAACGCACGTCGATCCGCCGCAACGATGTCGGCTTCGTCTACCAGTTCCATCATCTGCTGCCGGAGTTTTCCGCGCTGGAAAACATCATGATGCCGCAGCTGATCAAGGGCCTGCCGCGCAAGGAAGCGGCCGAGCGCGCCGCGCAACTGCTCGACTATATGCAGATCGGCAAGCGCGCGTCGCACCGGCCGTCCGAACTCTCGGGCGGCGAACAGCAGCGCGTAGCCATTGCCCGCGCCGTCGCCAACGCCCCGCTGGTGCTGCTGGCTGACGAGCCGACCGGCAATCTCGACCCGGTCACCGCTTCCTATGTCTTCGAGGCGCTGGGCGCGCTGGTCAAGCAATCGGGCCTCGCGGCGCTGATCGCCACCCACAATCACGAGCTGGCATCGCGCATGGACCGGCGCGTCACGCTCGCCGACGGCAAGGTCGTGCCGCTTTAAGGCCGTGCCGACATTCAGGCGAACGGACCGGAAGATCGACAGATCTAGCGGCGATTCAGCGAAGATAGGTTCGACGAATTTCATCAGGTTTGTCGAACCTCGCCGAGGGCCTGTCGTCACGCATTGTCGTGGCCTGTTGATAAGCGCCGCGCCGTCAACCTTTCCTTAACCCTGCCAATCTGATCGCCCGGAGATTCTGGGCGAGGCCGGATTCTGCGCGTTGACATTGAAACAAAATTAGAACAAATTGCGAACATATCAACAACAGGAGAGAGTTATGACCGATCTGGTTCAGGATGTCATCTCACTGGTTTGCATGAGCACTTTCCTCATTTCCATGGCGATCTGGATCGGCGCCATGTGATCTGGCGGCTCTCGCCGCCGTCGTTCCTGGCGGGTGAAACCCGCTTCCCCGTTAAGCCTTTCTTGCCGCCGCGGCGCTAAGGTGCGCCACTCAGGCAGGGAGCAACATTCAGGTGTCGCCCATCGTCACGGCCATTCTGGTGGCCAGCAATCTCGGGCTGATCTTTCTCTTGATGACCGTGCCGCTTGGTTCGCGCACGGTCAGGGTTAGCCGCGTGATTGCGATGAACCGCCAGCGCCTCTGGCAGGCGCTGTGGCCGCTTGGCAGCGATGCCGGCTGGTCCGGCGAGATCCTGTCGGCCGAGCCGCTGGACGGGGAGGGCGTGTCCCGCATCATGCTGTCGTGGGAAGGCCGCGACGGCGGGCCGATCGAGCGCAGGGCTCGGTTTGACGATGTCGTCGAGGGCAGCCGCTTCTCGATGCGCGTGCTTGAGGATACCGCGCTCGATGCCTCGTTCTGGAAAGACTATCGCGAAACCGCAGAGCTGGTTTCCGAAGGCAGCGGTACGCGGGTGACGCTTGGCCGGACGGATCGTTACCGCGGCGTTGCCTTTCTGGTGTTCCGCTACTTCGCCATGCGCCGCGAACTGTCCAAGCTGCAACGTTGGGCGATGACCGGGCAGTACCGCAAGGGCGGCTGGTTCGAGCATCCGCTGAGCCAGGTCGGCTTTGCCGTGCTGTCGGCACTGATCCTGTGGCCGTTCTTCGGCCTCCATCTTGGCGGGCTGGCGCTGGCCGCCATCCTGACGTCCGTCGTGGCCCTGCACGAACTCGGCCACATGGCGGCATTCCGGCTGATGGGCCACCGCAAGGCGCGGATGATCTTCATCCCGCTGCTCGGCGGCATCGCCATTGGCGGCCGGCCCTACAACAGCCGTTTCGAAGTGGCCTTCGTGGCGCTGATGGGAGCGGGTTTTTCCGCCTTCCTGGTGCCGATCGTCATCGCCGCCAGTGCGCTGGCCGGCAGCGAGGGGCATAAGGGCGCGGCAGCGCTGCTGGCGGCGCTGGCAGGCTGCGCGGCCCTGTTCAACATCGCCAATCTGGTGCCGGTGTGGAAGTTCGACGGCGGCCAGGTCCTGCGCCAGATCTGCCCGGGGCCGGTCGTGCTGGCGCTGGCCTCGTTTTTCCTGCTCTCGGCGTTCCTGGCGGTGGGCTGGCAGGCCGGCTTTTCCTCCGGCTTCCTGCTGGCGACCGGAGCGGTCTTTTCAATCCTCAGCCTGCTGACGATGGGCAGCGGGGTAAAGCCGCGTTACGAGCTGAAGCCTATCGGTACCGTCGACCGCTTCGCCATCGCCGGCGCGCTGCTGGCGGTGTTCGTCATCCATGGCTGCGGCGTTCTGTGGGCGTCGGCGCAGTTGCTCTGAGCGGGTTGGGCCTGAAAGGATCAACCCGTCTTGCGGGCAGCCTCGGCCGGCAAAGCCGCCACGGGACCAAAAACATCCTCGAAGGCTGATTTCAGCGCCAGGTCCAGATCGGCCATGCCGACGGGCAGGCCGAGGTCGACGAGGCTGGTGACCCCGTGGTCCTGAACCCCGCATGGCACGATGCCGCCGAAATGCTCGAGCTCCGGTTCGACATTGATGGCGATGCCGTGAAAGCTCACCCAGCGCCGCAGCCTTATGCCGATTGCCGCGATCTTGTCCTCCGCCGGCGAGCCGTCCGGCAGGGCAGGGCGATCGCGCCGCACCACCCAGACGCCAACCCGGTCCTCGCGGCGTTCGCCGCGCACGTTGAAAGCGGCGAGCGTGCCGATGATCCACTGCTCGAGCGCGGCAACGAAGGCGCGCACGTCCTCGCGCCGCCGTTTCAGGTCGAGCATGACATAGGCGACCCGCTGGCCTGGCCCATGATAGGTGTATTCGCCGCCACGCCCGGCGGCAAAGACCGGAAAGCGATCGGGCTCGATCAGGTCCTCGATGCGGGCGCTGGTGCCTGCGGTGTAGAGCGGGGGATGCTCGACCAGCCAGACCATTTCGCCGGCGGCCCCGCTGCGGATCGCCCCGGCCCGCGCTTCCATGAAGGCCAGCGCATCGGGGTAGGCGGTCAGGCCGGGCTCGATGCGCCACTCGACCGGCGCCGATCCGGGGAGAGGCAGGAACGACGTGGCGATCTGGCTGCGTTCTGTCATGGGTCTTCGTTTTTGTTCGTGCGTGCCGCGATCCCAAAACCGCCTCGCACTTTTGGGCAACATGCATCCGCCTTCCATATGGCGATATCGGGTGCAAACGTCCAGTTCCGCATGCTCATTCCGATCCTGTGGGCCGATATGCCAATCGGTTGAGATTATTGCGCATCGCGCACTTGTTTCGCCGGAGACGATTTGCTACACGCCGCGAGCCGGTCGGTTCCGGCTCCTACCACGTGCGGTCGTGGCGGAATTGGTAGACGCGCAGCGTTGAGGTCGCTGTGGGGCAACCCGTGGAAGTTCGAGTCTTCTCGACCGCACCAAATTTCCTGAAGCAAGCCTTCGGACGCCTTGAGATAACCTCCGGCAATCTGGGATCATCAGACCCTGAATAGGGCGCGCCGCCCTTCCTATAAGGGCCGGACCTCTGGCCCATTCGGCAGATCGACGGTCACGACGAGGCCGCTTGGCTGATTGTCGCGCAACTCGATCTTGCCGCCATGGCCCTGGATGATGTCAGCCACGATCGAGAGACCCAGACCAAAACCGTGTTTCGACGCGACGCCGCGCGACATGTCCTCCTTGAAGAAGGGTTCGAAAACGCGGGAGCGCGCCGTCATCGAAATGCCAGGCCCATCGTCGCCCACCGCGATGCGCGCTGCCGTGTCGGTCTGCGTCAATGCGACGGTGACGTTGCCGGCGAATTTGACCCCGTTGTCGCACAAATTGGTGATGGCGCGCGCCAGCGCATTTGGTTTGCACCAGCCCAGAAGCCTGTCCGGCCCGGAATAGGAAACCGAAAACCCGACATCAGAGAATTCGGCGCAGACGGTTTGCAGCACGCTGGCAATGTCGGCCCGCTGCAGCTTTTCCATCGAGACGTCGTTGCGCAGATAGGTCAGGGTTTCGTCGATCAGATCTTCGATGTGCTGGACGTCGGACAATATGCCGGTTCGAACGGGGCCGTCATCCATGCGCTCGGCGCGAAGCCGCAGCCGGGTCAACGGCGTCCGCAGATCATGACTGACGCTGCGCAGCATGCGGGTGCGGTTTTCGATCATGGTGCGGATGCGCGTTCGCATCCTGTTCAGCGCGCGCGCCAGGCCGACCATTTCGATGGAGCCGCGCTCGGCGAAAAGCTCGTTGCCATTCTCGATCTCGGCTTCCCCCACTGCGTTCGAGATGCGCTTCAACGGCTCCGTCACGGCCCAGACCGCAAACAGCCAGATCAGCACGGGCAAGGCGATGAAAGCCATGAACCTGTAGAACGAGACACGGACGAAGCCTGATGTCAGCCACGAATCGGGCATGCCGAAATGCGCCAGGACGCTCTGCCGGTCCAGATCGATGACAAACGCGTATTGGCGGCCGATCCTTTTCCAGCGCCCAGGGATCGAGCCGCTCTCGATCTGGAGAAGCCATCCGATGCTTCGCCATTGCAGATAGGAATCTGGAGTATTGCTGATCTGCTCCCTGGGCAGGATCTTGAAATCAAAGCCCGCGCGCGTCGCCGCAGCCAGAACGGCGCCGCGGGCTTCGGTTGGTGTTTCGCGCAACAAGGCAGCGACAACCGCAGCCCGCCTGGCGCTATCTTCAACGACAGGAAGGTCGATATTCGCTATCAAACCCTCGACGACCGATCCGACGGACATGATCCCGATCACCGCGATGAAAATGATCGCCGCGAACTGCCCACGCACCGACTGCGGCAGGAAACGGCGGACCAAGCGCCTCACGCTTCCTCCACCGTGGCGGTGAAGATGTAGCCACCCAGCCGTACAGTCTTGAGAAGAACCGGATCGCGCGCGTCCTTTTCGATCTTCTGGCGGATCCGGCTGACATGGACGTCGACGCTTCGCTCGATCGGGCCGGCAAGCCCGGCATGGGTGACGCTGAGAAGCTCCTCGCGCGACAAAACCCGGCCCGCATTGCGGCAGAACGCCAGCAGCAGGTCGAATTCATGCGTCGTGGTCGCAACCCGCGCATTGCTGGGATCATGCAGTTGCCGGCGAACGGGATCGAGGCGCCAGCCGTTGAAGCGAAGCACCTTTGTGCGGTCGCGTTCGTCGGGAGCGTAAGCCGTGCGGCGCAGCAACGCCCTTATCCTTGCCGTCAGTTCGCGCGCGCTGAACGGTTTGGTCACGTAATCGTCGGCGCCGATTTCCAGTCCGAAGATGCGGTCGATTTCCTCGCCAAGCGCCGTCAGCATCAGGATCGGAACGTTCGTTTGCGCACGAAGCCGGCGGCAGATGCTGAGACCGTTCTCGCCAGGCAGCATGATGTCGAGCACGATGAGATCGAATTTCTGGTTGCGAAGCGCGGCGTTCATGCGGACGCCGTTGGCGGCGATTTCCACGATCATGCCGTTTTCCGTCAGCGTCTCGCCGAGCATGCGGGCGATCTCGATATCGTCTTCGACAATGAGGATATACGGGCCTTGCCTCGGCGATTTGAACTCGGCGTTCAGATCGATCCGGCTGGAGCCTAGCGCGGCCTGCATTGTATTATGTGTGGCCATCAAAACCGATATCCGACGAGAAGCATCCCCGAGGGCTGGACCTTGTCGGCGACAACAGGGCTGTCGACAGCGTCCCCCATAAGAATGCCGACCCCCGCCTGGCCACGCACCATCCAGTTCCGATTGAGCATATATGTGGCGGAAATCGAAAAATCGGCGCGCTTCAACCCGGCGCCGGCATCATAACGCGCCAGCCCCGAGCGAGCCGACTGCTCCGGCGTGACGCCGAAATAGGCCTGCATGTATTTCTCGTCGGCGAAGGTGACCGATGCGCCGGCGCCGACAATCAACGATTGGGAGAGAGGCCGCGTCACCTCGATGCCAAGCGTGCCCTGCACGCCGTCGCTGCCTCCGATGGTCTTGTCCAGTTGCGCGAAGATTTCCGCTGGACCGAATTTCACCGCCGCCTTGGCGCCGACGACCGCGCCCATGTCGACATCCCCCAGGCCGCGCAGATGATCGGCAACGTCCTCCTTGCGGCCCATGTCGTACCCAAGCCGCGCGCCGAGTTCGAACGGCCCGTGTTCATAGAGGGCGATGTTGGCGCCCGTCGGATCGATTCTCACCGTGTCGAGGAATGTCGCCGATATGAAAGGCACCGGCATGACCTTGAACTCGTTGCTGCCCTCATATTTGGGGACGATGATGGCGCCGCCGCCCAGCACGACATGCCAGTCGGCCAGTTTCTGTTCGAAGCGCCCGAAACGCGAAGGATCGGGCGGCGGGGTCAGATCCTCGGTGTCGACGGCGATGGCGTCCGCCGCCTGCGCGATCTGCGACTGCGTTGAAAACAGGATTGCCATCGCCGCGAGAGAGGCCCGGCCGGCGAAGAGTCCAGAAACCATTTTGAACATGCATGCTCCAGAGCAGAGAGGCAGTAAGAGCCCCCGATGATCCGGACTATTTCAGGTGAAAATGGCTGCATGCGTGAAGTGATGTTAAGTCTTGTTGCGCAATCTTGGCCTGATCTTGGCTCGTCTACGAGCACGCTATCACAAGCGCGGGAGGTCAATCGGCGACTTCCGCTACCAGAACGCCCCCTTGCCTTCGGCCACCGTCAGATCGGCGAACCGCTCGATAACGGCCAGGCGACAGGCCATGATGTCGATGGAACAGCTTCGAAAACGCCGCCGCTGTCTCGTAGCCGACCCGGTTCGCAATCCGTGCGATGGACTCATCGCTGGTTTCCAGCAGGAACGCAGCTTCCGCCATCCGGCGTTCGATCACATAACGGTACACGGACTGGCCGACTAGCTTGGTAAAGCGCGCCGAAAATACCGAGCGACCGAGCCCGACGCGGTGGGCAAGGTCGCTCAGGGTCCAGGGCCGCTCGGGGCTTTCGTGAATCAGCTTGAGCGCCGGTCCGATATGCGGGTCAGATATGGCCCCGAGCCAGCCGCCTTGTCCTGGGCTGAGAGACGCGATCCAGCTTCGGAGCACCTCGACAAAGAGCACTTCCGTCAGTCGTGAAAGTGCGACGCGTTGGCCAGGACGCTCGAGCGTGGTCTCGCTAAACATGCGGCGCAGGATTGCTTCAAGCCAATCACCGTCCGCCGTCGGCTTTAGCAGGAGCACGGGCGGAAGCAGCTCCAGCACGCTGCCGAACATCGGCCGTGACACCGTGAAATTGCCGCAGATCATGGTCGAGAGCGGCTTTGCGCGGGTGCCGTGACGAACGAAGACCAGACGTGGCGACGATCGATCGATATCCATAATCCGCAAAGGCTCGGCCCGGCGATCCGAATAGAACACATGGGGCTCTCCGCGCGTGATGACAACAAAATCGCCCGCCGTCATCTGGATTTCCTGCCCCTGTCCGAGCGCGAGGGTCGCTGAGCCCTGGCTGAGATAGTGAAACAGCGCGTAGGGGCGCGCCGGCAACTCAAGATGCCAGGGATGGCCGAGCTCGAAGTGAAGGAGCAGCGTCCCGCCGAGACGAACGCGATCGAGCACTTGGGCGAGGATGTCCATGCCGCCGAGACTAACCCGATGGACGATCGGACGCAACATCTGGACGATTGATCCCTATCGTCCGGAATGCCCGCGGATTAGGTCATGTCGTGGCGGGCCGACGTCAAATGCGGCAACCATCACCCGAACGGCAGATGGGAGAACCGCGACTGTTGCCGACACGCCTGCCTTTCCTCGGACCCGCGTCGTCCGTCATCTCAACAGGAGCAACCAATGCAAAATCTTCTACTCTCAGTCGCCACCGTCCTCATGGCCGGAGCAACAGTCGCCGCCCCCGCCCTATCAGCTCAACTGCACAAGGGGGCGGCTCACAATATCGTGCTCGTCCATGGCGCTTTCGTCGACCAGACGAGTTGGAAGCCGGTCGCCGATATCCTTACGAAGAAGGGCTACAACGTAACGCTCGTCGAAAACCCGCTTACCTCGCTCGCGGCGGACGTCGACGCCACCAAACAGGCGCTCGCGAAACAGAACGGCAAGACCGTCCTCGTTGGCCACTCCTGGGGCGGTGTGGTCATCACGCAGGCAGGTGACGATCCCAACGTCTCGGCGCTCGTCTACGTCTCCGCATTCGCGCCCGACGTCGGAGAATCGCTGGCGAGCTTATCCAAGAGCGGTCCGGCAACCGAAGGCGCCGCGGCGATTCATCCCGACGAAAAGGGCAACCTCTACATCGACCCCAAAGTGTTTCCTTCGGCAGTCGCGGCTGACCTTCCTGCGGAGATCGCCGAATCCTTGGCAAACCATCAGCTCCCGTTGAACCACACGGCGTTCGAGGCTCCAGTCGATAAGGCAGCCTGGCACGACAAGCAGACGTTCTATGTGATCAGCACGAAGGACAAGGTCATCGCACCCGAGGTCCAGAAGCTGTTTGCCGACAGGATGAAGGCCCAGACGACGGATGTCGCCGGCAGCCATGCCTCCCTGGTCGTCCACGCCAAGGAAGTCGCCGCGGTGATTGAAAAGGCCGCGCTCGTGAAGTGACGAGGGTGCTCCCGGCGCCTTCGTGCCGGGAGCACCACGGGTGCTCGGCGGACTACGGAATGCCTTGGTCCGCGAACGGCTCAAACCTGGCCAAAACCGCACCAGCTACTCCCACTCGATTATCTATGCCAAGCATCCGGAGGATGACATGACTGAGTTCGACACCTCGAGCCAGGACGCCGCAACGCTAGAAACAGCGCCCACCCGTTACATCGAAGGCGGCGGTATCCGCTTCGCCTATCGCCGCCTCGGCCCATCGACCGGAACGGTGCTTGTTCTCCTGCAGCATTTCTCGGGCAACATCGACGCGTGGGACCCCGCCGTCGTGAATGTGCTGGCCACCGATCGACCGGTGATCGCTTTCGATAACACCGGGGTCGGCCGCTCGACAGGCCAAACGCCCGACAATATCGTGGCGATGGCTCGAGACGCGGTCGCTTTTATCAAACTGCTCGGCCTCTCCGAAGTCGACCTTCTTGGCTTTTCCCTCGGCGGCTGCGTCGCCCAGCAGATCGCCGCCGAGCACGGACGGCTGGTGCGCAAGCTCATCCTCGTCGGCACGGCTCCGAGAGGCGGAGAAGAGCATCTGTTGACGGTTCTCCAGGACGCGTTTTCCCAAACCGACGCGCCGGATGTCCGCCTGCCACTATTCTTCACGAAGTCGTCCGCCAGCCAGTCTGCCGGCCTGG
This sequence comes from Mesorhizobium sp. WSM4312, assembly GCF_002294875.1. Lineage (NCBI taxonomy): Bacteria > Pseudomonadati > Pseudomonadota > Alphaproteobacteria > Hyphomicrobiales > Phyllobacteriaceae > Mesorhizobium > Mesorhizobium sp. WSM4312. The sequence goes on from NZ_NSFU01000004.1 coordinate 69,610, forward strand.
CTTTCCTGAAGCGGGCGAAGGTGCGTCAGGAAGATCGGGACACTGACAACGGCGGCGCGGTGACGGATCCGCAGGCCAAAGCGCTTATTACCTGGTGTGCCACGCCTGATCCCGAGCACGCCCTTCTGCGCGCCATCCACCAGCCCGCCCTTGTGGTCAGCGGCAGCCGCGACACCATGCTGCCGGCGGACAACGCCTACGCAATGTTCAAGGCTCTTAGCAACGCCCAGCTGGTCCTCTATCCCGATTCCGGCCACGGCGCCCTGTTTCAGTACCACGAATTGTTCGTCGGCCACGTCCGGACCTTCCTGGAGGCGTAATCGGCGGTGGCATAATCCGGCGCGATCGGTCGCACCTTGATTCTTGAGAGCTGTTACGGAGAAAGAAATGACACTCGCAAAGGTCGAGGTTGAGCGTTTCAGCCTGAAGTGTTCCAAACCATTCGACTCCGTTGTGGCCGCGCTCAAGTCAGCGGTCGGGCAACCTGACATTGTCGAATTTTTCAAGGCGACGAGGGCTGCAAATTCCTTCTCGGATTTGGAGCGTGTTGTGCAAAGCGGCCTAGGCCGCACAGGTCTCCTGCTTTTCGCGGAATTCGACCTGGGCGCCATTCTGCGCCGCGAAACTGGAACCGAGACTCCCAAGAGCATGCGGTTCCTGGTGGGCAATCCACTCATCATGAAAGAAATGGTCAAGCACGTTTCCGATGCTGGATCTTACGCTCCAGTCACAGTCCTTGTTGATGAACGTCCCGATGGCGTGCACGTCTCCTACGACAAAATGGAGAGTTGTCTGCTCCCTTATGGCAGTTTGGAGGCTCTTGCCGTAGCTCGCAATCTCGATGCGAAAATCACAACCTTGCTACGCGAATGCACAAACTAAGCTCATGGTGACGCTCAGGCGGCAGAGTACTCCCACACGTTTGGCCATGACATGGCATCGGTACTGCTGCCGCTGGGGCTTGGCACGCCCGGCACGGCGCTGGAGGTTTCAATTCTCGGCGGGCGGCGCCCGCCAAGGGTAATCGCCGACTCTCCGGGAGGCTTGCACCGGCGTATGTGAGCGGCCCCCAGCGTGGAGAGGCGCGGAAATCACGCCGCCTTCTTCATCCGCGCCAGCGTATCGGCAACCACCTCGCCAAACGACGACGGCGTCGGTACGATGATCACCCCGGCCTCCTTCAGGATTTCGACCTTCTCTTGCGCCGACTCGCCGAAGGCGGAGATGATGGCGCCGGCGTGGCCCATGCGGCGGCCTTTCGGGGCGGAGAGGCCGGCGATGTACGCGATCAGGGGCTTGCGCATGTTGTCGCGTGCCCAAATCGCGGCTTCCGCCTCTTGCGGTCCGCCGATCTCGCCGATCATCACCACGGCGTCGGTCTCGTCGTCCTGCTCGAACAGTTTCAGCATGTCCTTGAAGGAGGAGCCGTTGATCGGGTCGCCGCCGATGCCGACGCTGGTGGACACGCCGATGCCGAGCGCCTTCATCTGCGAGGCGGCTTCGTAGCCAAGCGTGCCGGAGCGGCCGACAATGCCGACGCGGCCGGGCAGGTAGATGTTGCCGGGCATAATGCCCATCAGCGCCTGTCCAGGGGTAATCATGCCGGCGCAGTTCGGGCCGATCAGCCGCATGCGGTCCTCGTAGCGGTAGCGGCGCATGTAGCGCTTGACCTGCATCATGTCCTGCGAGGGGATGCCGTCGGTGATGCAGACGCAGAGTTTTATGCCGGCATCCGCGGCTTCCATGATCGAATCGGCGGCGAAGGGCGGCGGCACGAAGACGATGCTCGCCTCCGCGCGGGTCTCGCGCACCGCGCCCTTGACCGTGTTGAAGACGGGCAGGCCGAGATGCGTCTGGCCGCCCTTGCCGGGGGTGACGCCGCCGACCAGCTTGGTGCCGTAGCGTTTCATGTCCTCGGCATGGAAGCTGCCGATCTTGCCGGTGAAACCCTGGACGATGACGCGGGTGCTGCGGTTGAGCAGGATTGCCATTTTCTCGACCTCCCTCAGGCTGCTTTTTTCTTGGCGGCCGCGCGCCAGGCGGCGACGGCTTTTTCGGCGGCTTCGGCCAGCGTGTCGGCGACGATCACCGCCTCGCCGGAATCGGCCAGGATGCGGCGTCCTTCCTCGGCCTTGGTGCCGGAGAGCCGCACCACCAGCGGCACGGTGACGCCGACCTCGCGGATCGCCTTGACGACGCCCTCGGCGACCCAGTCGCAGCGGTTGATGCCGGCGAAGATGTTGACCAGGATGGTCTCGACATTCTTGTCGCCCAGCACTGCCCGGAAGGATTTCGCCACCCGCTCGGGCGAGGCGCCGCCGCCAATGTCGAGGAAGTTGGCCGGCTCGCCGCCGGCGATCTTGATCATGTCCATCGTCGCCATGGCGAGACCGGCGCCGTTGATGATGCAGCCTATATTGCCGTCCAGGCCGACATAGGAGAGGCCACGGTCGCTGGCGAAGGTTTCGCGCGGGTCTTCCTGGCTCTTGTCGCGCAGTTCGGAGATTTCCGGCCGCCGGAACAGGGCGTTCTCGTCGAACGACATCTTGGCGTCGAGCGCCACGAGATTGCCGTCGCGGGTCACCACCAGCGGATTGATCTCGAGCATCGAGGCGTCGTAGTCGCGGAACACTTGGTAGCAGCTGAAGATGGTCTCGGTGGCCTTGCCGATCAGGTCGTGGTCGAGGCCGAGCCCGAAGGCGATCTCGCGGGCCTGGAAACGCTGCATGCCGACGCCGGGATCGACCGTGGTGCGCAGGATGGAATCGGGGGCCTTCTCGACGATGTCCTCGATCTCCATGCCGCCGGCGGCCGACGCAACGATCATGACGCGCTCTTCCTTGCGATCGAGCACGAAGCCGACATAGAGCTCCTGCGCGATATCGACGGCCTCCTCGAGGTAGAGCCTGGAGATCAGCTTGCCGCGCGGTCCGGTCTGCTGCGTCACCAGCTTGCGCCCGAGCATGGCTTCGGCGGCGCTGGAGATTTCCTCGTCATTGGCGCACAGCTTGATGCCGCCGGCCTTGCCGCGCGCGCCGGAATGAACCTGCGCCTTCAAGACCCATTTGCCGCCGCCGATCTCGCGCGCCCGGTAGGTCGCCTGTTCGGGGCTGTAGGCCAGCCCGCCGCGCGGCACATGCACGCCGTGGCGAGCGAGCAGTTCCTTGGCCTGATATTCGTGGATGTCCATTGTTGTCCTCCCGTAACTTTCAATGCGTGGCGACGCGCGGCTCCCGTTGGTTAAGTTGGCCGGCGCGTTCGATGGCTTCGTTGACCACCAGAACGTTCCTCGCCATGCGCTCCGACGCGGCGTCGATCATCTTGCCGTCGAGTGCGGCGGCGCCTTTGCCCAGAGCCTCGGCTTCCTTGAGCACCTCAAGGATGCGCCTGGCCCGCGCGACCTCCTTTTCCGGCGGCGAGAAGACGTCGTTGGCGAGCGCGATCTGCGAGGGGTGGATCGCCCATTTGCCTTCGATGCCCAGCGCCGCGGCGCGTTTGGCCCCGGCGATGTAGCCCTCGGGATCGGAGAAATCGCCGAACGGCCCGTCAATGGCGCGCAGGCCATAGGCCCTGCAGGCAACCGTCATGCGCGACAGGGCGAAATGCCACTGGTCGCCGGGATAGTCGGGGTTGAGGCCGCCAATGTTGACGGTGCGCGCCTTACAGCTTGCGGCATAGTCGGCGACACCGAAATGCATGGCTTCCAGCCGGCCGGGCGTCGCGGCGATCGCCTCGACATTGGCCATACCGAGCGCCGTCTCGATCAGCGCTTCGAGGCCGACGCGGGTCTTGAAACCCTTGGCCATCTCGATCTGGTTGACCATGGCCTCGACCATGTAGAGGTCGGCCGGCACGCCGACCTTCGGCACCAGGATGGTGTCCAGCCGGTCGCCGGCCTGTTCCATGACGTCGACCACGTCGCGGTACATGTAGTGCGTATCCAGCCCGTTGATGCGCACCGAGACGGTCTTGCCCTTGGCGCGCCAGTCGATGTCGTTGAGCGCCTGGATGATGTTCTTGCGGGCGCGTTCCTTGTCGGGCGGGGCGACCGCGTCCTCGATGTCGAGGAAGACGAAGTCGGCGGCGCTGTTGGCTGCCTTGTCGATCATTTCCGGGCTGGAGCCGGGAACCGCCAGCTCGCTGCGCTGCAGCCGCAATTTCTTCAAATGGTTGATGGTGTGGCTCATCGTCGGCTCCCTCAGGCGGCTTCGGCGACCGGCACGGCGGCCGAGGCGCGGAAATGCTGGATGGCGGCGCCGACGCCGGAGCCCGGCGCCAGCCTGACGCCGCAATCGAGCAGCGCCATTTCGGCCGCCGACAGCGAGGCGAGCACCATCACCTCGTTCAGCCAGCCGAGATGGCCGATGCGGAAGACCTTGCCCATCACCTTGTTGAGGCCACCGCCGAGCGAGGTTTGGTAGGTACGGTAGGCGCGCTTGACGATGTCGGCGCTGTCGATGCCTTCCGGCACCAGAATGGCGCTGACCGTATCGGAGTGCCATTTCGGCGCCTTGGCGCAGAGTTTCAGGCCCCAGGCGTCGACCGCCTTGCGCACGCCTTCGGCGAGGCGATGATGGCGGGCGAAGATGTTGCCCAGCCCTTCCTCGGCGATCAGGTCGAGCGAGGCGCGCAGGCCGCGCAGCAGCTGCGTCGCCGGCGTGTAAGGGAAATAACCGGCATCGTTGGCGCGGATCATGTCCTCGAAGGAGAAGAAGCAGCGCCGGTGGGTGGCGGTTCGCGAAGCGACAAGCGCCTTCTTGCTGACGGAAAGGAAACCGAGGCCGGCGGGCAGCATGAAACCTTTCTGCGAGCCGCTGACGGCGCAGTCGACGCCCCATTCCTCCTGGCGGAAATCGATCGAGCCGATCGACGACACGCCGTCGACGAAGAGCAGGGCAGGGTGGTTGGCATCGTCGAGCGTGGCGCGGCAGCCGGCGACATCGCTGGTCACGCCGGTCGCCGTCTCGTTCTGCGTGCAGAAGACGGCCTTGATGCGGTGCGCCTTGTCCGCCTTCAGCCGCTCGGCATAGAGCTCGAGCGGCACGCCGGTGCCCCATTCGCAGTCGATGACATCGACCTCGAAGCCGAGGCGCTCGGCCATGTCGACCCACAGATGCGAGAACTGGCCGAAGCGCGACATCAGCACGCGGTCGCCGGGGCTGAGCACGTTGGTCATCGCCGCTTCCCAGGCGCCGGTGCCCGAGGACGGGTAGATGAAGACGCGGCCGGTCTCGTTCCTGAAGACTGTCTTGATGTCCTCGAACAGCGGCAAAGTCAGATCCGGGAAAGATGCGGCGCGCATGTCCTCCATTGGGAGGTTCATCGCCTGCCGGACCTGTTCGGGGATGTTGGTCGGTCCGGGAATGAAGAGATGGGTGAAACCGGCCATGGTGCGAACTCCTCCTGATCCAGCAAAGCGGTGGGGGGAGTTTCGTTTCGACGGCTAAAGCCAACAACACCTTGGCGGGTAAGATCTCGCCGCGAGCGGGTGGGGCGGGCCTACCCGGTTGGCCTACCCGAAAGGCTGCTTCTGGGTGCGCCTCTCGCGCGCATAGAGCGCGACGGCCATCGCCCGGTTGCGGACGTCGAGCTTGTCGTAGAGATTCTTCAGGTGGTACTTCACCGTGTTCTCGGAAATGCCGGTGCGCGTGGCGATCTGCAGATTGGTCCAGCCGTCGGAAAGCACCGCCAGCAGCTCGCGCTCACGCACCGTGAGCTGCGCGAGCGGCGTGTCGTTGACCTTGTTGATGTCGATATAGGGGATGCAGATGCGGCCATGCGCCACCGCCAGGATCGTGTCGAAGATGATGGCCGGATCGTCGAACTGGAAACAATAGCCCTGCGCCCCCAGCCGCACGCATTGCTTCAGGATGCCGATGTCATGGTCGTTGGAAAAGACGGTGATGCGCACGTCGAGCTTGCGGCTCTGGACCTCGGCCAGCACGTCCGCGCCGTCCATGTCGGCGAGCTTCCAGCCGATGATTGCGACATCGAATCCGCCCTTCGCCGCCAGATCCAGGAATTGCTTGCCGCTCTGCACGCTGCCCAACAAGTCGAACCGGCCATCGCATTCGAGCATCTCGCGCAGCGCCGATATGACGAATGGATTGCGTTCGGCGACGACAATGCGCATGCGCCGGTCGCCAATTGCCTTGCTCGTTTTCCCGGGCTTGCTGTTCAAGGGCCGTTTTTGTCCTGGGGTGGTTGTGCCGCAACTCCGAGGTCAGGCTTCAGGCCTGGACCCGTACCATGACAATTCTGCCCCAATCGCGCGGGGGTGCTCTTTCCCAAGCGACATCGGCTGTCGCGCCGTCTGAAGCCGCGATTCGCTGGTTGCTGATGGGACAGGCGCCGCCAGGGCAGACATCCGGCGATACGCTCACCACGTGGCATGGAACCAGCGTTTCGTTTGATATTCCGTGCCTTAGAGCGATAAGTTCTCAAATCGAATCGCGTCTGCAGGCGAGGTGCATCGAATTTTCGCGAAACCGGTTTCCGCTTTAAGGTCCGATGCTCTAGACCTGAGACACGATTTTTCCGGGAATGGCGGGAGGCGCTGTTGGAGGACAAGCAGACGATCTCCGCCAAGGCGGCCGACGACATCCACGCTGACATCTATGGCGAGGACGGTGCGGTCCTTTCGTCCTTCCTTGCCCAGATCGGCGCCGCGATCGCCGACCGCGATACGCCGACCCTCAAGCATGAAGTCGACCATCTCCACCAGTCGGAACTCGGCGACCTGATCGAGGCGCTGCATCCCGAACAGCGGCGCGCGCTGGTCGAACTGCTGGGCGCCGATTTCGACTTCTCCGCGCTGACCGAGGTCGACGAGGCGATCCGCATGGAGATCGTCGATCACCTGCCCAATGCGCAGATCGCGCAGGCGGTGCAGGAACTCGATTCCGACGACGCCGTCTACATTCTCGAAGACCTTGAAAAGGAAGACCAGGACGAGATCCTGTCGCAACTGCCGTTCACCGAACGGATCAGGCTGCGCCGTTCGCTGGACTATCCCGAAGAGACCGCCGGGCGGCGCATGCAGACGGAGTTCGTCGCGGTGCCGCCGTTCTGGACGATCGGCCAGACCATCGACTACATGCGTGAGGACAAGAACCTTCCCGACCGTTTCAGTCAGATCTTCGTCATCGATCCGACCTTCAAGCTCGTCGGCGCCATCGATCTCGACCAGATCCTGCGCACCAAGCGCGCGGTCAAGGTCGAGGATGTCATGCATGAGACGCGCCACGCCATTCCGGCGACCATGGATCAGGAAGAGGCGGCGCGCGAATTCGAGCAGTACGACCTCTTGTCGGCCGCCGTCGTCGACGAGAACGAGCGGCTGGTCGGCGTGCTGACCATCGACGATGTCGTCGACGTCATTCAGCAGGAGGCCGAGGAAGATCTGCTGCGCATGGGCGGCGTCGGCGACGAGGAACTTTCCGACACGGTGTTTGCAACCTCGCGTTCGCGCGTTCCCTGGCTGCTCGTCAACCTTGTCACGGCATTCCTGGCGGCATCGGTGATCGGGCTGTTCGACCACACGATCGAGCGGATCGTGGCGCTCGCCGTGCTGATGCCGATCGTCGCCGGCATGGGAGGCAATGCTGGTTCGCAGACCATGACCGTCACCGTACGGGCGCTGGCGACGAAGGATCTCGACATCTACAACGCCGCCCGAATCATCCGCCGCGAAATGGGTGTGGGCTTCATCAACGGCGTTGTCTTTGCCGTTTTGATCGGCATCGTCGCCGCCCTGTGGTTTCGTGATCCCAATCTGGGCGGGATCATCGGCGCGGCGATGATCATCAACATGTTCGCGGCCGCCCTTGCCGGTATCCTGATCCCGCTCATGCTCGACCGATTCAAGATCGATCCCGCCGTGGCGTCGGCGGTTTTCGTCACCACCGTCACCGACTGCGTCGGCTTTTTCGCCTTCCTCGGCCTCGCAAGCTGGTGGTTCGGCGTCAGGTAGCCTCAATTGACTTTTACGTAAATGCCGTGCGAGGCTCGTGCGGGGGCCATGTCGATTCCGGCGGGCAAGGGTTTGGTTCGGGACGGGAGGCAGCGCCGCCTGGCGTTGCCCCGGGGTTCGGGCATGGAGCGACAATGCGGGAATATTACTCGATCACCGAACTGACCCGCGAATTCGACGTGTCGACGCGGACGCTGCGTTTCTATGAGGACGAGGGGCTGGTGCAGCCGGTGCGGCGTGGCCGTACGCGGCTGTTTCGCCCGTCCGACCGCCATCTCATCCGGCAGATCATGCGCGGAAAGCGGCTCGGTTTCTCGATCAACGAGATCCGCGAAATCATCCAGATGTACAAGGAGCCGCCGGGCGAGGTCGGGCAGCTGAAGCTGATGATCAAGCGCATCGAGGAAAAGCGCGAGGATCTCAGGCAAAAACGCCGCGACCTCGAGGAAACGCTGGCCGAACTCGACCAGGCGGAGGAGTCCTGCGTCGAGCGGCTGGTTGAGCTCGGCGTCAATACGTAACGCCGCTCAGATCCAGCGCCGCACCCTTTTGGCGTAATCGCGATATCTCTTCCCAAACTTCGCCGCCAGCATCTTTTCCTCACGCTCGATGGCGACCTTCTGCGTGGCGAAGGCCGCGATGAACGCCAGCGGCAGGAACCATACGATCCCCGTGACAAAGGCGACGCCGATTAGTAGCAGCGTGTTGGCGAGATACATCGGGTTGCGGGTGACGCCGAATGGCCCTGTGGTGACGAGGTGGTCCGGCACTGCATTGGGGTTGAGCGTCGTCCTGGCCCGGACCATGGTGCGAATGGCGGTGAACCAGAGCGCCGCGACGGCGAATAGTGCCACCCAGCCGGCCGCGAACAGCAGGTCGCCCAGCAGATCGCCGATCCAGGGCAGCGGATAGAGCAGGCCGAGAATGACGCTGATGGCGATTGCCGCGACGTAGATCACCGGCGGCCACGGTATCACGCCGGGCTTCGGCTGGGTTCCGGTCATTGCGTTCCTCCCTCGTTCATCTTGTCCTCGGTCTGGCCCGTGCAGCTGGCGGCCAGATCGCCCAGATGCGCTCGGAATTCCGCAGTCTGGTCGTTGTTCTCGAGCCGATCAAGCGCGGCCTCGCCCTCGAGCGTCGTCAGCATGCAACTGCAATAGCTCGAACAGAAGGTCGCGTTGCGCGTCTGCTCACATGAACGCTGGCAGGTTTTCAGGAAATTGACCTGCACGGTTTCGACCTGAGCCGGCATGACTTGCGAGAACAGCCAGACGCAGCCGATCAGCAGCGGCTGGTGGATCAGGTAGAAAGCGAGGCTGTGGCGGCCGATGAACACCAGCGGATTGGCCCAGCGGCCCGGCATGAGGTTCGCCAGGCGGGCTCGCACGCCGGAGGCTGAGACGAGTTTCGTCACCCCGATGCCGACAAGCACCGCGCCGAACCACGGAAACAGCGGCACATAGTCGTTGGAGCGTGGGTTGATCGCCGACAGGCCGATCCACCACAGCCAGGGATGGTCCAGCGCTTCGAAGCGCAGATAGACGGGCGCGGCGATGACCAGCGCGGCAACGACAAGGGTCAGCAGGGCGGGCAGCCGCAGGAAGGCGAGGCCGAGCAGGCTGGCGAGCGCGATCTCGTGCAGGATGCCGAAGAAGATGAATCCGTCCGGCGTCGCGATACGGGTTACCACCGAAATGGCGATCGCCGCTCCGGCGACCATGGCAAAACGTTTCCAGAAACCGTTCCAGCGGATTTGCTGGCCGTGCGCGAGGTAGAGGCTGACGCCGACCAGGAACAGGAAGGTCGAGGCAATGCAGCGCGCGTAGATCTTCCACCAGCCGAAGGCGGTGAGGCCTGGATCGGTATAGCCGAAGAATTCCAGGTCCCAGGTGAAATGGTAGCTCGCCATGGCCAGCAGCGCGATGCCGCGCACGATGTCGATGGCGACGATGCGCCTGGATGGCTCCGGAACGGGTGCGGTCGGCGTATGGATGGTCATGGTCTCGCGATCTGATTCAGCCCCGCGTGAGAACTATCACGGTTGGACCGGACAGAAGAAGCCGGGGCGTTGGATCAAGCGGCGCTTTAGGCCAGTGCCGGGAAGTCGTTGACCGACTTCGCTTTTCACGGCCTATGCGTCGGTTTCCTCTTAATCGTCCGGGAACGGCCAAGGCAGATTTGGCCGGTGATTCTGCTTTGGGGAAGCAATGTCCACCCATGTGCGCCATCCAATCTGGCTCCCGGCCCTCAGGGCCGCGGATGCGCGCACCTTCGCCTCGCTTTATGCGGTCGAATCCTTTGCCCGCGCCACGGTGTCGAGCGTCATCCCGATCCAGGCCTACGAAATCCTGCATAATGAGCAGATCGTCTCGATCCTCTACACCATCGTGGCGCTGCTCGGCCTGTCGGTAACCTTGTTCATGCCGATGCTGATCCGCCGCTTTGCCCGGCGCTGGGTCTACACCGCAGGCGCCTGCCTGCTCGCCATCGGCTCGCTGTTCTTCGTCACCCACACGCTGGCCGGGCAATTGGCCGGGATGCTGTGCCGTGTCATGGGGGCCAGCGCGCTTTCGATCACGCTCAACCTCTACATCATGGACCACATCCGCAAGACCGACTTCATGCAGGCCGAATCGCTGCGCATGGCGTGGTCGATGTTTGCCTGGACCGGTGGGCCGACACTCGGCATCTTCCTCTACACGCGCTTCGGTATCTATGCCGCGCATGGTGCGGTGGCGGTGTTCGCGCTAGCGCTCTTGGCGCTGTTCTGGACCTATCGGCTGGGCGACAATCCGTCGATCCGGCCCGGCAAGACACGGCCGGCCAATCCGCTCGCCAATATCGGCCGCTTCGTCGCGCAGCCCAGATTGAGGCTTGCCTGGCTGATCGCCTTCGGCCGCTCCTGCTTCTGGACGACGTTCTTCGTCTATGGGCCGCTGTTCATGGTGATCACCGGCGAGGGCAAGCTGGCCGGCGGCCTGCTGGTTTCGGCGGGCAACGCATTGCTCTTCATGGCGATCTTCTGGGGCAAGGCCGGAAAACGCTTTGGCGGCCGGCGCACCATGACATTCGCTTATTTCGCCATGTCGGCGATGCTTTTGGCGGCAGGCACGGTCGGAGAGAGCGTCCCGCTGCTCACCGGCGCGTTCCTGCTGTGCGGCGCCTTCTTCACCATAGCGCTCGACGCGCTGGGCTCGACCGCCTTCATGCGTTCGGTGCGCTCCTATGAACGGGCGCAGATGGCGGCGGTCTACCGCACCTATCTCGATTTTTCCGAACTGACGCCGCCGCTGGTCTATTCGGTGGTGCTCGCCTTCTTCGGGCTGGGCTCGGTGTTCGTCACGCTTGGTCTGCTCGCGGCGGTTTGCGGTTTTGTCACGTGGCGATACCTGCCGAAGTCACTGTGAGGATCACGGCTTTGGTGCAAGCGCCGCATGACGCTCGCGCACCCAGTTGTGGAAACGGTGCAGGTCATACTCCTCGGGCATGAGCACGCCGGCATGGTGGCGCATCGAGCGCAGGCCCCTCTGGTTGACCTCGCAGATGGCGGCGTCCTCTTCCAGCACCTGTGTGCCGAAGGCGACGATGTTGTCGATGTCGGTCGCGGCCAGCGCCTCGGGCGCGAACAGCCATTCGGCGATAAGCTGCGTCTGTTCGGGACCGAGCGGCACCAGGCGTACCGTCCTGACATAGTCGACATGGCCGACGATGAACATTGAGGGCAGGCTGGTGGCGTAGGTCTGGCCGGCGACGCGTTCGGCCGGCGTCAACCCGGAGAAGACCGGCCCGTGCGTCTTGCCGTCGCGCGACCAGGTCTCGGCGCCGGCACGCAGGCCTCCGGAAAACTCCGGCGCGTCATTGTCGGCGTGGCGCGTCCATTCGGGATCGTCGTGCCGGCTCATCAGGCCGCGGCCATAGATTGGCACCAGGCGCGACAGGTCCTTGTGGATGCCCGGGCAGTGCAGGCACTCGTTGAAGTTCTCCCAAAAGATCTTCCAGTTGCAGTGCATCACCTTGCGCAGCACATGGCCCGATACCAGCGTTTCCAGCGGCCAGTTGCCGAGATCGCCGGAGGCCGGGTCGAAGGAGGCCTGCGCGGAGCCCGCCGCATCCTCCTGCAGATTGATGAAGACGAAGCCGCGCCACACCGAGAGCGCGACGCGGTAGAGCGGATGGTCGGCCTTGTCGAATCCATCAGGCAGCGATTTAGATGGCACGCGCACGAGGTCGCCGCGCAGCGAATAGGACCAGGCATGGTAGGGGCAGGTGATCAGCCGCGCCTTCAGCCGGCCCTCGCTCTCCTGGCAAAGCTGCGAGCCACGATGGCGGCAGGTGTTGTGGAAGGCACGCAAAGCGCCGGTGTCGTCGCGCAGCACGATGATGTCCTGCGTGCCGATGCGGAATCGGCGGAAGGCCAGCGGCTTTGCCAGATCGGCCTCGCGGCAGACGAGCAGCCAGTTTCTGTACCAGATGGCGTCGAGGTCGAGCTGGTAGCTCTCACCGTCCCAATAGGCCGACGAGGGCAGGGTCGATTCGGCCCGGGTCAGGCCATTGTAAGGGGCGCGCTCGCTGGCAGTGGGCTGCATGGCTGGCTTCCTGTGAAGCGGCCAGCCGACACCCGGCCGGCATCTTTGTCAATTGCCGCACACCGCCGCCATTGTGGCGCGATGGGACAGACTTCAGGATTGACGTCTCACCTCACGCGGCGCTCGATGCCCTTTGCCGCCAGGATACCGTCAACGGCCGTCGACGTCAGAAATTCCGACAGCTTCCTGGCGGCTTCCGCGTCCGTTGGATCCACGCTGATGCCAATAGCGAAGTCGATGTAACTCTGGAGTTGCGCCGGAAACCGACCGATCAGCATGACCTCGGGCGCGGCGGCGAGAATCGAAGTCACGGGAACGACCCCCAACTCGGCTTCCCCACGGCCCACGGCCGGCGCTGTCTGCCCTCCTGGTATGGCCACCAGCTTAGGCTTCACCTCATCGGCTATTCCCAAGCGTTCGAGCAAACCGGAGAAGTAGCCTCCGCTGGTTCCTTCACTGGCGTAGGCGATGGATCTGGCGCTCTTCAATGCCTGTTCGAATGCTTCCACGGAGCCAATGTCGAGCGGCGGACTACCTGCCTTGGCCGCCACCCCCATTGCGATCCGGCCAAACGCTACCTGGCTTCCCGCCCTGACCTTTCCCAAGGCGGTCAGATCCTGAAGCAGGTTCGGATTGATGATGACGAGGTCAAAAGGTTCCCCAGCCTCGATCTGTTTCCTGACTGCCGGATTGAGTTCCCACTTGACCGCAACTGTGAATCCTGTGGCCGTTTCGAACTGAGATATGAGATCAAGCACGGCGGGTCGGACCGCAATAGCGCCAAAAAGCCGGATATCATTCATGGCCTAACCTGAAATCGGCCGAAACGACCTTGTATGGTCGGCTTCCTCTGATGCGCCAGCCGACACCCGACCAGGAGAAATGTCAATTGGCGTGCCTGGACGGCATGGCGCAATCGCGCTGTTTGCCGGCGGAATTTGGTTTGCCGCGTGTCGCGATTTTCCCTATAGTCATGCAGTCGTCGGTTCCGTTTTGGAGCCAAGAGGGAATGCGGTGCGGGCGAAATTCTTGCCCAATGCCGTGGCTGCCCCCGCAACTGTGTGCGGTAGTCCTCTCCATATGCCACTGAAGATTCGTCTTCGGGAAGGTGGGGAAGGGCGCTGATCCGTGAGCCAGGAGACCTGCCGACGACGGCAAAACTGACAGGCCCTCGGGTGGAGGGTGAAAGGACAAGATATGAATACCGCTTCCGTCTCCCTCGGCGCCTCCGTCTCCTCGCAGTCGCGCTTCATGCAGCTGGCGCTTGCCGCGCTGCTCGGCACGTTCATCATCGGCTTTGTCGGCTTCTCGCATATCGATGCGGTCCACAATGCAGGTCATGACAACCGGCATTCGATGGCGTTTCCCTGCCACTGACGAGGATCTGACATCATGAATCTGTTTCGCAACGTCGTGTTCATCGCGGCGATCGCAGGGCTCGTGGCCGGTGTCGTCCTCGCCTGCATGCAGGCCTATGCAACCGTGCCGCTGATCCTCAAGGCGGAAGTCTACGAGCAGGCCGAAGGCGGCCATAGCCATGACCATGCCGCCGCACCTGCGGCGCCAACTGAGGCCGCCGGCGGCAACGCCACGAGCTCCGCCGCACCGGCGGCATCGAACGCCATGAGCGCCGCCACCCCGGCTCCGGCCGCAGCCGCCGCTCCGGCCGAAGAAGAAGGCTGGGCACCGGCCGACGGCTTCGAGCGCTTTGCCTTCAACGTGGTGTCCAATGTCGTCACCGGCATCGGCTTCGCGCTGATCCTGGTCGCGGTTTCGGAATTCGCCGGCGGCATCGGCAATTGGCGCCAGGGCGTGTTCTGGGGTCTTGCCGGCTTTGCCATCTTCACGCTGGCGCCAGGTCTCGGTCTGCCGCCGGAACTACCGGCCATGCCGGTGGCCGACCTCACCCAACGCCAGATCTGGTGGTGGGCGACGGTGGCGGCGACAGCGGCTGGCCTGGGTCTTCTCGCCTTCCGCAAATCGTTGCCGCTGGCGATCCTTGCGGTGGTCCTGATCGTGGCGCCGCATATCGTCGGTGCGCCGCAGCCGGACAGCTTCGTAACGTCGATCCCCGAAGGCCTGCATCACCAGTTCGTGGTGGCGGTAACGCTGACCAATCTGGTGTTCTGGCTGGTGCTCGGCGCGGTTGTCGGCGTGGTACGCGGACGCTTCACCGGCACGGCGACCAGCCTGCGCGACAGCTTTGCCTGATCGCAGTTTGACCTTCATCATCGGCGGTGCGCGCTCCGGCAAGAGCGCGCATGCCGAAACCCTGGCGACGGCGCTGCCGCCGCCATGGGCCTATATCGCCACCGCTGAAGCCTATGACGACGAAATGCGCGAGCGCATCGCGTTGCATCGGTCGCGGCGCGGTGAGGGGTGGGCGACCATCGATGCGCCGCTCGATCTCGCTGGCGCGCTCGAAGCGCTACCCGACAACCAGCCGGTGCTTGTCGATTGTCTGACGCTGTGGCTGACCAATCATATGCTGGCCGACCATGATCTGGACGCAGAATGCCGGCGGCTCGCCGACGTGCTGTCGCGGCCGCGCGGATCGTGGTTCGTGGTCTCCAACGAAGTCGGGCAAGGCATCGTGCCGGACAATGCGCTGGCACGCCGCTTCAGAGACGCGGCCGGCCGGCTCAACCAGCAGATCGCGGTGATCGCCGATACGGTGCTGCTGATGGTGGCGGGGCTACCGCTGAAGGTGAAGTGACATGACCGACATCGACAATAAGGACGAAGAGCGCCATCGCGCCAAGATGGCCAAGCGCAAGGCGGTGCAGGATGCCGAGGTGGCGAGCAAGACGGTCGAAAAGGGCCTGCTGATCGTCAACACCGGTCCGGGCAAGGGCAAGACCACGGCTGCCTTCGGCCTGGCGCTGCGGATGCTTGGCTACGGCAAGCGCGTCGGCGTCGTGCAGTTCATCAAGGGCAAATGGCACACCGGCGAGAAGGATGCGTTTGCCGCTTTCGGCGACCGCGTCGTCTGGCACGCAATGGGCGAGGGGTTTACCTGGGAGACGCAGGATCTGAAGCGCGATATCGCTGCCGCCGAGGCTGCCTGGACCAAGGCGCTGGAGTTGATCGCCGATCCCTCGATCAGCCTTGTCGTGCTTGACGAACTCAACATCGCGCTGCGCTATGATTATCTCGATCTCGACAAGGTGGTTGCCGAGCTTAAGGCACGCCGCGAGGGACTGCATGTCGTCGTCACCGGCCGCAACGCCAAGCCGGCGCTGGTCGAGGCGGCGGACCTGGTCACCGAAATGGGCGTGACCAAGCACCATTTTTCGGCAGGCGTGAAAGCGCAGCAGGGGATCGAGTTCTAGTCGCTTGGCAAGCAGGAGCGTTGTTTGGAACAAGCTGTAATCGTCTATCTTCGTCTCAATGACGGTCAGTTTGGAACGCCGCGAGAGCACGAATCCGTTCGCGCGTTGGAGGAACGGCTAGAGCAAGCCATTGGGGGTGGTTCGGTCGGAGAGTTTGACGGCGATTTGTTTGGTGAGGGTGAGTGCGTCCTCTACATGTACGGGCCAGATGCTGAACGACTTTTTGTCGTGATCGAACCTATATTGAAATCGTCTCCCGTGGCTGCCGGCGGGTATGCGATCAAGAGGTTCGGCGAGGCAGCTGATCCAAGCGCAAAGGAAGTCCGCGTCACTTGGTAGGTTGGGTTTCGATCTACTCAGGCCAGAATGACGACGACCGAAACCACCCCAAACAGCGCGATCAGCAGATAATCGGCGACGCGGTAGAGTTTCAGCGCCCGCCTGATGTCGCCGCTGTCGACGTCGCGGCGGCCGCCTTCGCCCATGAAGACGTCGTCGACCACGATGCCGCCATAGCTGCGCGGCCCGGCAAGCGCCAGGCCAAGCGCGCCGGCCATGGCCGCTTCCGGCCAGCCGGCATTGGGCGAGCGGTGCTTTTTGGCATCGCGCCACACCGCCTGCCAGGCACTGCGGGGATCGGCGTTTTTGACCAGGAAAGCCGCCAGCACGATCAGCAGCGCCGTCAGCCTTGAGGCAGGCAGGTTGATCCAGTCGTCGAAGCGCGCCGCCGCCCAGCCGAAAGCCTCGTGGCGTGGGGTGCGGTGGCCAATCATCGAATCGGCGGTGTTGGCAGCCTTGTAGGCAGCGCCGCCGGCCAGTCCGCCGACACCGGTCCAGAAGGCGGGGGCGACGATGCCGTCGGAAAAATTCTCGGCCAGGCTCTCGATCGCCGCGCGGCAGACGGCGGCGCGGTCGAGCGCTTCGGGATCGCGGCCGACTATGCGCGAGACGGCGACCCGGCCCATGGCGAGGCCGCCCGATTCGAGCGAGTCAGCCACGGCCTCGACGTGTTCGTGGAGGCTCTTCTGTGACAGCAGCGATGTCGCCAGAAGGGCGGCAATGAAAAACCCCAGCGGAACGAACCAGAGCAGGACAAGCTGCACGCAAAGGCCGATCACCGCCGGCACCAGCACGATGACCAGCAGCGCCTGGACGCCACGTTGGCGACGCAACGCGTCGGGATCAGTGGCGCGGTTGAGCCTCAAGTCGAGAAAGGATATCAGCCTGCCGAACCACGTCACCGGATGGCCGATGGCGCGGAAGAGCCAGTCCGGGTAACCCAGGACAAATTCGACGGCCAGTGACAGGAAAGCGATCAGGACTGACATGAAGCTTCTTGATGGAGCGGTGGACCATGGTGGGAGTCTTGGCCGGGCGAGGGCGCTTTTCCCCAGCGCTCCTCTGCCGTTCGTCGACCTTTCGACCGGTATCAATCCGCACTCCTACCCGCTTTTCAACCTGCCCGCCACCTCGCTGTCGCGATTGCCGGAAGCGGGGCGGGCGGGGGAGTTGACGGAGATCGCGGCCAGTACCTATAGCGCGCCGTCGCCGGCCAACGTCGTCGCGGCGCCCGGCACACAGATCCTGCTGCCGCGCGTGGCATCGCTGGTGAGACCCGGCAAGGCATTGGTGCTGGGGCCTACCTATGCCGAACATGCGCGAGCCGCGGCGATCGCCGGGCACCAGGTGAGCGAAGTCAGCGATTTTGCCGCGCTGGCGCAGGCCGACCTTGCCATCATCGTCAATCCGAACAACCCGGATGGGCGCGTCGTCGAGCGCGACCGGTTGCTGGCATTGGCCGCCGGGCTGCGCGCCAGAGGCGGGTTGCTGGTCGTCGACGAGGCGTTCATGGATGTCGGCCCGCGCCAGCACAGCCTCGCCGGCGACGTCGATCAGGGCGGCATCGTCGTGCTGCGTTCCTTCGGCAAGTTCTTTGGCCTGGCCGGGCTGCGGCTTGGCTTCGCGCTTTCCGATCGCCCAACGGTGGAATTGCTGCAAAGGCAATTCGGGCCGTGGGCAGTGGCCGGTCCAGCGCTGGACTATGGCCTTCGCGCGCTTGCCGATATTGGCTGGCACAACGCGATGCGGGCATCGCTCGCCGAGGCAGCCGCGCGGCTGGACGCATTGTTCGGCCGTTTCGGCGTGCCGGTCGTGGGCGGCACCACGCTGTTTCGCTATATCAGTCTTCCGGATGGCGCCGGCCTGTTTTCGGCGCTTGGCGAGAGGGGCATTCTGCTTCGCCACTTCAACGACCGGCCGTTTGTGTTGCGGGCCGGCCTGCCGGGGAGCGAGGTGGAATGGGAGCGGCTCGAATCCGCCCTTGCCGAATGGGCGGCGCGGCGCGAGGATCAATCGAAGGGCTCGAAGCAATGATCCATGTCTGCTCGCTGGCAAAGGTCGAGGAAACGGTGGCAAGGAGCGGCGCCGACCGCATGCTGTCGCTGCTCGCCGCCGGAACCGAGGTGGTGCGACCGGCCTCGATCGCCCGGGAAAACCATCTGCATCTGGTCATGCACGACATAGCGGTGGCGCAGGACGGCATGACGATGCCTGGCGAGGAGCATGTGCGCGACGTGCTCGATTTCGCGCGCCGCTGGGACCAGGCGAAGCCCATGGTCGTGCATTGCTATGCCGGCATCAGCCGCTCGACCGCTTCGGCCTACATCATCGCCGCCGCTCTGGCGCCGACACGCGACGAGGCCGAACTGGCATGGACGCTGCGGGCGCTGTCGCCCTCGGCGACACCCAATCCACGGCTCATTGCCGTGGCCGACGCGCTGCTCGATCGCAACGGCCGGATGATCGAGGCGATCCAGTCGATCGGCCGCGGCGCCGACGCCTTCGAAGGCACGCCGTTCGCGCTGAAGATCGACGGCTAAAAGCGGCTATCTCAGCCAGTCGGCGAGCTTCGCCTTGCGCACATCCCTGAGCAGGCTGATGAAGCCGTCGGCCTGATGCTCTGCCGTCAGCCTGCCTTTTTCCGATGTCGCGATGCTGGCGTCGCCAACCACGCCATTCGGGTTGAGATCGCCAGCGATCCAGGCGAAGGCGTGTGTGCCGGTGTGGCGCAGCAGCGAAAATTCCGTCTCCGCCCCGGCGACGTTGGAAACGAAATTATCGGCCTTGTCCATGTCGACGAGGTCGGGCCGGAAATGCAGCATCAAAGAGGTCTCGACATCGCCGCCATGGATGCCGTGGCGGTCCTCGAGTTCGGTGTACATGCCGGCCGGGCGGCCAAAACGCTGCCAGCTCGTCTTCACCGCCAGCATCTTTTCGCGCACCCGCAATTCACGCGTGATGATGCCCATGATCTCTTCATTGCCGCCATGCGAATTGACGACGATGAGTTTGCGCAGCCCGGCGCGCGCGATTGACACGCCAAGCTCGGTCCATGCCTCGACCAGCGTCGTTGCCGGCAAAGTGAGCGTGCCCGGCGCATGCAGGTGCTCGTTCGACTTGCCCACCGCCTGGACCGGCAGGATGCGGATGTCGAGATCGTCGGGCAGGCGGGCGATCACCGTGTCGAGCATGCCGTTCATGATCGAAGTGTCGGTCGAGACAGGCAGATGCGGTCCATGCTGCTCAATCGCCGCCACCGGCAGAACGGCGATCGTCGCCTCCGGATCGATCGAGGCGTATTCGGTTGTCCGGTAGTCGCCCCACCAGACGCGTCTTTTTGCAGCGGTCATGTCATGCCTCTTCGATGAACGGTGAGACCTAGCGCGGCACAGGCCTGCTGTCGATCACCCAGCCGCGATGACCTCGACCTCGACCTTGAATTCGGGGCGGGCAAAGCCGGAAACGATCATCAGCGTCGAGGCCGGCGCAGGGCTCGAAAACAGCCTGTCGCGGACATCCATATAGGGGCGCAAATAGGCGCGGTCGGTGACATAGGCGTTGATGCGCACGATGTCCCCGAGCCCCAGCCCAGCCTCGCCGAGGATTGCCTCGATGTTGCGGAAGCAGAGTTCGGCCTGGGCGCCGGCGTCCTCGGGAATCTGGTCGTCCGCCGTGATCGCCACCTGGCCCGAGCACAGCACCAGCCGCTTGCCCGCCGGCACTTCGACGCCGTGGCTATAGCGGGCAAAGGGCGGCTTGATCGACTTCGGGGTGAGGAATCTGAACATGGCAATCTCCTGGATGCCGTCAGCCTAAGGCGGGACGCATCCCAGCTTCAAGATGGCGGTGCATCTTGCTGGTGCGATTGTGGACAGGCGTTCAAAAAATAGGCACGATGCCTTCGGTGCAGCACGACCTTTCCGGCTTTCGCAGATGGCTGTGGTGCAGGCGGGCGGGTTCCGGCGCGTGACGCCGGTGGCATGTGTCTTGCTTCTTGAATCTTTGGTGTCGAGCCTGGCGCGTGGCGCCGGAGCAAACAAAGGGTGGTTGTCGATGTACGCAAAACAGAAGATCTCGGTGGCGGTGGTGGCCTTGCTTGCCGCCAGCACGCTGGGTGCCGCGGCGAATGAAAAAGTCACCTTCGGCACCAACTGGCTGGCCGAGCCGGAACATGGTGGTTACTATCAGGCCGTGGCCGACGGCACCTATGCCGCCTGCGGCCTCGACGTCACCATCATGCAGGGCGGTCCGCAGGTCAGCGGCCGGCCGATGCTTTTGGCCGGAAAGATCGATTTCTACATGGGCGGCAATCTGCTGTCGGCCTTCGATGCCGTCCAGCAAGGTATTCCGATGCGCGTGGTGGCGGCGGACTTCCAGAAGGATCCACAGGTGATCATGTCCCACCCCGGCGAGGGGCTGGACAAGTGGGAAGATCTGAAGAACGCCGACCAATACATACTGGGTGACGAAGGCGTGCAGACGTTCTTCCAGTGGATGGTCACCGCACTCGGCTTCGACGCCGCCAAGCGCGCGCCCTACACCTACAACACCGCTCCCTTCCTCGCCAACAAGAAGTCGATCCAGCAGGGCTACGTCACCTCGGAGCCGTTCGCGGTGAAGAAGGAAGGCGGCTTCGTGCCGAACCAGTTCCTGCTCGCCGACTATGGCTGGGACACCTACTCGACGACGATCGAGGTGATGCAGGACACGATCGACAAGAAGCCGGAGGTGGTCCAGTGCTTCGTCGATGGCTCGGCCAAGGGCTGGTACAAGTACCTCTACGGCGACAACAAGGCCGCCAACGACATGATCAAGAAAGACAATCCCGACATGAGCGACGAGCAGATCGCTTTCTCGATCGAGCAGATGAAGAAGTTCGGCCTTGCCGATTCCGGCGATACCGAGAAGCTCGGCATCGGCGCCATGACCGACGCGCGCATCAAGAGTTTCTATGACAAGATGGTCAAGGCCAAGGTTACGCCTGAAGGCATCGACATTTCGAAGGCCTATACGCTGGCCTTCGTCAACAAGGGCGTCGGGCTCGACCTGAAGAAATAGGCCAGCCTGAGCATGATAGGGGAAAAGGTGGCGCGAGCGCCGGCATCGGACGTCGCTCCGACCTTGCTGGCGCTGCGCGGCGTCGGCAAGGTGTTTTCCAACGGCGTGACGGCGCTGAGCGACGTCGACCTGACGATCCGGGAAGGCGATTTCCTCAGCCTGCTCGGGCCGTCCGGTTGCGGCAAGTCGACGGCGCTGCGGCTGATCGCCGGCCTGTCGACGCCGACCTCCGGTGTGCTTGACTGGCGCGGCGGCGGTTCGCTCGACCGCGCCAATATCGGCTTCGTCTTCCAGGAGCCGACGCTGCTGCCCTGGGCCAGCGTCTTCGACAATGTCTGGCTGCCGCTCAGGCTGAAAGGCATTTCCCGCGCCAAGGCCGCCCCGGCGATCACGCAAATGCTGGCGCGGGTGCACCTGACCGGTTTCGAGGACGCCGTGCCGCGCGAACTGTCCGGCGGCATGAAGATGCGCGTCTCGATCGCGCGCGCCATGGTGACCAAGCCGCGTGTGCTGCTGATGGACGAACCGTTCGCAGCACTGGACGAGATCACCCGTTTCAAGCTCAACGACGATCTGCTGGAGCTTTGGCAGGACGAACGCTTCACCGTCGTCTTCGTCACCCACAGCGTCTTCGAAAGTGTGTTTTTATCCAACCGGGTCGTCGTCATGGCGGCGCGGCCGGGCAGGGTGTTCGACGAACTTGCCATCGAGGCGGCCTATCCACGCGACGAGGCATTTCGCACCTCGCCGGACTATGCAGCCCTTTGCCGTCAGGCTTCCGACGTGCTGGTCAATGCCATCAATTCAACAGCGGGCCCGCATCATGACGGTCATTGACGGCACGTTGAAACTCGACCCCGAGGAAGCGCGCCGCGTGCGCCAGGAGCGGCTCGAGCGGGTCGGCCGTTGGGTGCTGCCGCTGGCGATCATGATCCTGGCGATCTGGCTGTGGGACCGCACCTGCGTGTGGAACGAGATCCCGCAATATATCCTGCCGCGCCCCGGCGTGGTGCTGCAGACGCTCCACAACGATGCCGGCCTGCTGTTCTCCTCGCTGCTGGTCACCTTGCGCATCACCTTCCTCAGCCTGGCCTTGGCCGTCATCGGCGGCGTCGGCCTGTCGGTGCTGTTCGCGCAATCGAAATGGGTGGAGATGTCGTTCTTCCCGTTCGCCATCGTGCTGCAGGTGACGCCGATCGTGGCGATCTTTCCGCTGATCAACATCTATGTGAACAACCAGACGACCAAGCTTCTGCTGTGCGCCTGGATCGTCGCCTTCTTCCCGATCCTGTCCAACACCACGCTCGGCCTGAATTCGGTCGACCGCAATCTGCGCGACCTGTTCAAGCTCAATGGCGCGACGCGCTGGCAGCAGTTGCGCTATCTCAGGCTGCCGGCGGCGATGCCGTATTTTCTCGGTGGGCTGAAGATCGCCGGCGGCCTGTCGCTGATCGGCGCCGTGGTGGCCGAGTTCGTTGCCGGCGCCACCGGCCAGTCGTCGGGGCTCGCCTCGCGCATCATCGAGGCCGGCTACCGGCTCAACGCGCCAAGGCTGTTCGCGGCGCTGTTCCTGATCTCGCTGACCGGCATCCTGATCTTCCTCGTGCTGTCGCTGATTTCGCATCTCATTTTGCGGCGCTGGCATGAAAGCGCGCTGAAGCAGGAGCGGTAGGACCTTGATTCCGAACTCAGCTTCATACCAGCTCGCCAACGCCCGCCTTCATCGATCGCTGACGTCGGGCCTTGCCGCAACTTACGACAATGACGGTTTCACGCCGGCCGACGTTGCTATTGTAGACGGCAAGATCTCCAGCATTGCGGTGCATGGCAAAGCGAAGGCGCCGACGGAGGCTATCGACCTTGCCGGTCGCATCGTCTTGCCGTGCTTCGTCGACTGCCATACGCATATCGACAAGGGCCATATCTGGCCGCGAAAGCCCAATCCCGACGGCACCTTCATGGGCGCGCTCAACGCCGCCGGCGCCGACCGCGTCGCGCGCTGGAGCGCCGAGGACCTTGCGAAGCGCATGGATTTCTCGCTGCGCTCGGCCTACGCACATGGCACCAAAGCGCTGCGCACCCATCTCGACAGCGTCACGCCTCAGGAGGAAATCTCCTGGCCGGTGTTCGAGACGATGCGCGAGACATGGCGCGGCCGCATCGAATTGCAGGGCGCCTGCCTGCTCGGCATAGAGGGCGTGCGCGACAAGAAATGGTTCGATAGGCTGGCGAAGCGGGTCGCCGCGGCCAAGGGGGTACTGGGTGTCGTCACCTATATGGTGCCGGATCTGGAGGAACTGCTCGACCATGTCTTCGCGCAAGCGATCAAGCATGGGCTCGATCTTGATTTCCATGCCGATGAGACCGACGACATCGCGGCGATCTCGCTGAAGAAGATCGCCGAGGCCGCACTTTGGAACGGTTTCGAGGGCAAGATCCTTGTCGGCCATTGCTGCTCGCTGGCGCGGCAACCCGACCTCGAGGTGCTGGACACGCTGGACAAGGTGGCGAAGGCCGGACTGGCGGTGGTGTCGCTGCCGATGTGCAATCTCTATCTGCAGGATCGGCGCGGGGACCAGACCACGCCGCGCTGGCGAGGCGTGACGCTGCTGCATGAGATGAAGGCAAGGGGCATTCCTGTCGCCGTCGCTTCCGATAACACGCGCGATCCCTTCTATGCCTATGGCGATCTCGACATGCTGGAGGTCTACCGCATGGCGACGCGCATCCTGCATTTCGATCATCCGGTCGCGGACTGGCCGCAAGCGGTCGCCGCGACGCCGGCCAAGGTGATGCGGCTC
Source organism: Mesorhizobium sp. WSM4312 (assembly GCF_002294875.1). Taxonomy (NCBI): domain Bacteria; kingdom Pseudomonadati; phylum Pseudomonadota; class Alphaproteobacteria; order Hyphomicrobiales; family Phyllobacteriaceae; genus Mesorhizobium; species Mesorhizobium sp. WSM4312. Next base: position 93,698 of record NZ_NSFU01000004.1, read on the forward strand.
GATGGACTTGGCACGCTTGCCGCCGGCGGCGATGCCGATTTCATCCTGTTCAAAGGTCGAAGCTGGACGGAATTGCTGTCACGGCCCGAATCGGATCGCATCGTCGTGCGCGGCGGCCGCGCGATCGAGCGGCAATTGCCCGACTATGCCGAACTCGACGAACTGATGGTGGAATGATGGACGTTTCGGCGCTCAAACGCGATCTCGACGGGATAAAACTCGACGACAATCCGGCCATCGTCCAGCAGAAGAGCCGCGACTTCTACTGGTACAGCCCGGTGCTGAAACAGCAGCTCGACCATGTCACCGGTGACCTGATCGTGACGCCGAGGACCGAGGCCGAGCTGATCCGTGTGCTGGCCGCCTGCCACCGGCATGGCGTGCCGGTGACGCCGCGCGGCAGCGGCACGGGCAATTACGGCCAGGCGATGCCATTGTCGGGCGGCGTGGTGCTCAATCTTGCCGAGATGAACGAGATCAAGTCGATCGCGCCGGGGCGCGTGGTAACCGGGCCGGGCGCGGTGCTGGCCGATATCGACAAGGCCACGCGCGCGCATTCCGGGCAGGAGCTGCGGCTCTCGCCTTCGACCTACAACACTGCCTCGATCGGCGGCTTTATCGCCGGCGGCTCGGGCGGCGTCGGTTCGATCAATTTCGGCGGGTTGCGCGATTTCGGCAATGTGCTGCGCCTGCGCGTGGTGACGATGGAGGCCGAGCCGAAAGTGCTCGAACTCACCGGCGAGGACCTGCACAAGGTCACCCACGCTTACGGCACCAACGGCATCATCACGGAAGTCGAGATGCCGCTGACGGCGGCCTATGAGTGGGTCGACGTCATTGTCGGCTTCGATGCCTTCATGGACGCGGCGCGCTACGGCAATGCGCTGGCCTGCCAGGACGGCATCCTGACCAAGCTGATCACGCCGATCGCCGCCCCGGTGCCGCGGCTCTATTTCAAGCGCCACCAGAAATTTTTCAGGGAAGGCCAAAGCATCTGCGTCGTCATGGTGGCGCAGCATGGGCTGGATGCATTCCTCGCCTTCACCCGGCGCGCCGGCGGCGAGGTGGTCTTCAACGCCGCGACCGCGACGCCGGAGGAGAAAAAGGGCCTGCCGCCGGCCTATGAGCTGGCCTGGAACCACACCACGCTGAGGGCACTGCGCGTCGACCCCGACATCACCTATCTGCAGTCGCTTTATCCGTTTCCCAACCAGCTGGCGCTGGTCGAGAAGATGGATGCGATGTTTCCGGGCGAAGTGTACTCGCATCTCGAATTCGTGCGGCTGGACGGCAACATCACCTGTTTCGGCCTGCCGCTGGTAAAATTCACCACCGAGGCGCGGCTGAACGAGATCGTGCGCCTGCACGAGGACAATGGCTGCCCGATCTTCAACCCGCACCGCTACACGCTGGAGGAGGGCGGCATGAAGCAGACGGATGCCGTGCAGCTCGCCTTCAAGCGCGAGACCGATCCGCAAGGCCTGCTCAACCCCGGCAAGATGATCGCCTGGGAAAATCCGGACTATGATTATCGCTCCGGAAGGACCTTCCTGTTCAAGGGGCTGCAGAGGGTGGGATGATGCAATGACGAACGCCTGGCCTCGCCCTGACCTGCGGGATGTTGTCCCGTGAACATCCTCGTACTCTACGCCCACCCGGTCGAGACCAGCTTCAATGCCGGCCTGCACCGGTTGATCGTCGAGCGGCTGACGGCAGCGGGCCATAATGTCGACGACTGCGACCTCTATGCCGAGGATTTCGACCCGCGGCTAGTGCGGCAGGAGAGGCTGGATTATCACAACCAGCGCGGCTCCAAGGACCAGGCGGCGCCCTATGTCGAGCGCCTACTGCGGGCCGAGGCGCTGGTGCTTTCCTATCCGGTCTGGAATTACGGTTTCCCCGCTATCATGAAAGGTTTTTTCGACCGCGTCTTTCTGCCCGGCGTGTCGTTCAGGCTGGTCGACGGCAAGGTGCAGCCGTCGCTGCACAACATAAGGAAGGTCGCGGCCGTCACCACCTATGGCGGCAGCCGGTTCCGTGCCATTGTGATGGGCGATCCGCCCCGCAAGCTGATCAAGCGCATGCTGCGCGCCACCGTAAAGCCCGGCGCGCCGGTGACTTACCTCGCGCATTACGCGATGAACCTGTCGACCGACCAAACACGAAAATCCTTCATGACGAAGGTGGCGGCGAGCATGGATGCATTCTGATGCGGGTCCTCGTGGTCTATTGCCATCCGGTGCCGGAAAGTTTTTGCGCCGCAATCCGCGACACCGCCCTGGATGTGCTCAAGGCAAGGGGCTGGGAGGTGCGGCTGCTCGACCTCTATGCCGAGAAATTCGACCCGGTGATGGGCTGCGACGAGCGGCGCAGCTACAACAATCAGGCGCCGCAGGACCCGGCGCTGAAGCTGCATTTCGAGCTGCTCGCCTGGGCCGAGGCGATCCTGTTCGTCTATCCGACCTGGTGGTACGGGCTGCCGGCGATGCTGAAGGGCTGGCTCGACCGGGTCTGGGCGACGGACGTCGCCTTCAAACTGCCGGCGGGCAAGGGGCGGATCACATCGCTGATGACGCATGTCAGCAAGGTCGGTGTCATCACCACCTGCGGCGCGCCGACCTGGTGGAGCGTCGTGGTCGGCCAGCCTGGACGCAAGACGTTGCTGCGCGGCATGCGGGCGCTGTGCGCGAGACGGTGCAGGACGTTCTTCCTGGCGCATTATCTGATGGACGCCTCGACGCCAAAGACGCGGGCGGCGTTTTTGGCGAAGGTGCGGACGAAGCTGGAGCGGTTTTGAGCGATGCGCGACGTTCCCTTCTCCCCTTGCGGAAGAAGGTGGCCTCGCGAAGCGAGGTCGGATGAGGGGTGCGCGAAGGAACTCTGCTCTGCGGTAGTAAGCGCTTGTGATCCTTCGATCTTTTCACGCTGCGCTTCGTCACGCACCCCTCATCCGTGTCGGCGCTACGCGCCGATCCACCTTCTCCCACAAGGGAGAAGGACAGGACTGCGCTACATCCTCGTCCTTTCCGCCTTTGGGTCATACATCGGCTTCAGCGAGGCCTCCGCTGCGAACCGCTTGCCGGCGATCTCAATCTCAAAGGTCGAGGCCAGCATATCGGCCTCGCTCTCGCCCTGGCACGGCACATAGCCGAGCCCAATCGCACTGCCGAGATAATGGCCGTAGTTGCCCGAGGTGATCGGGCCGACGATCTTGCCGTCGCGCAGGATGGCTTCGTTGTGGAAGAGCAGCGGCTGCGGGTCTTTCAGCCGGAACTGCACCAGCCGGCGCTTCAATCCGGCTTCCTTCTTCTTCAGCACCGCATCGCGGCCGAGAAAATCGCCCTTTGCGGTCTTCACCGCGAAGCCGAGGCCGGCTTCCAGCACATTGTCCTCGTCGGTGATGTCGTGGCCGAAATGCCGAAAGGCCTTTTCGATGCGGCAGGAATCCAGCGTGTGCAGGCCGCAGAGTTTCAGACCGACATCCGCACCCGCCTCGTCGATCGCCTCAAAGACATGGGCGGCCTGGTCGGTCGAGACATAGAGCTCCCAGCCGAGTTCGCCGACATAGGTGACGCGGTGGGCGCGGGCCAGTCCCATGCCGATCTCGATCTCCTGAAACGTGCCGAACGGATTGTTCTCGTTGGAGAAATCGTTGGGGCTGACTTTCTGGATCAGCTTTCGCGCATCCGGACCCATCAGGCAGAGCACGCTTTCGGCCGCCGTGACATCGGTGATGACCACGAACTCCTCGCCGACATGCCGGCGCAGCCAGGCCAGATCGCGCTGTAGCGTGGCGCCTGGAACGACGAGGAAGTAGGCCGTATCCGAGAGCCTGGACACGGTGAGGTCGCTCTCGATGCCGCCGCGCTGGTTGAGCATCTGGGTGTAGACGATCTTGCCCGGCGCCACATCCATATCGTTGGCGCACAGCCTCTGCAGGAAGGCACAGGCATCGCGGCCCTCGATACGGATCTTGCCGAACGAGGTCATGTCGAACAGGCCGACCTTGTTGCGGACCGCCAGATGCTCGTCGCGCTGGTTGTCGAACCAGTTCTGCCGCTTCCAGGAATAGCGGTATTCGCGCTCCTGTCCCTCGCGGGCGAACCAGTTGGCTCGCTCCCAGCCGGCGACCTCGCCAAACACGGCGCCGCGCGCCTTCAGGTGTTCATGCAGGGGCGAGCGGCGCACACCGCGCGATGTCGCCATCTGCCGATAGGGGAAATGGTCGGCGTAAAGCAGGCCGAGCGTTTCGGAGACGCGCTGCTTGAGATAGCGGCGGTTCTTCTGGAACGGCTGGGCGCGGCGGATGTCGACCTCCCATAGGTCGAAGGGCGCTTCGCCATCGTTGATCCACTGCGCCAGCGCCATGCCGGCGCCGCCCGAGGAGACGATGCCGATCGAATTGTAGCCGGTCGCCATCCAGTAGCCCCGCAATTCCGGCGCCTCGCCGAGATAATAGCGGTCGTCAGGCGTGAAACTTTCGGGGCCGTTGAAGAAGGTGTGGATACCAGCGGTGGCCAGCATCGGCATGCGGTTGACACCCATTTCGAGGATCGGCTCGAAATGGTCCATATCATCGGGCAATTGGTCGAAGCAGAAATCCTCGCGGATGCCGTCCATGCCCCAGGGTTTTGCCACCGGCTCGAAGGCGCCGAGCATCATCTTGCCGGCGTCTTCCTTGTAGTAGGCGCACTCATCCGGAACGCGCAGCACCGGCAGGCGGGAGAGGCCGGGGATCGGCTCGGTGACGAGATAGAAATGCTCGCAGGCGTGCAGCGGAATGGTGACGCCGTTCTGGGCACCGAGTTCGCGGGCCCACATGCCGGCGCAATTGACGACGATGTCGGCTTCGATCATGCCTTGTTCGTCACCCTGCGCCCACGACACGCCGGTAACGCGGCCATTCCTGGTGTGGACTTTGGTGACCTTCACATTCTCGACGATGGTGGCGCCGCGCTGGCGTGCGCCCTTGGCCAGGGCCATGGCGATGTTGGCGGGGTCGCACTGGCCATCGAGCGGCAGATGCACGGCGCCGACGACGTCCGAAACATTGAGATGTGGATACATCTGCTTGACTTCATTCGGCGAAATCTCGCGCACGTCAACGTCGAAGGCGCGCGCCAGCGATGCCTGCCGGTAGATCTCGTGCTTGCGCTCCTCGGTCAGCGCAACGGTGATCGAGCCGACCTGGCGCATGCCGGTGCCGACCTCTGTCTCGGCTTCCAGCTTGACGTAGAGGTCGGCCGAATATTTCGCCAGCCGCGTCATGTTCTGCGAACCGCGCAACTGGCCGATCAGACCGGCGGCGTGCCAGGTCGTGCCCGAGGTCAGTTGCTTGCGTTCCAGGAGCACGATGTCGGTCCAGCCGAGCTTGGCCAGGTGATAGGCGACAGAACAGCCGGAAACCCCGCCGCCGATGATCACCGCGCGGGCCTTGGCAGGGACGGTCTTGGTCATGCGGCCTCGCGGCGATAGGTGGAAGCAAAACGGCGCAGCCGAGCGGCCGCTTCCTGCAGTACGGGCTCGGGCTGGCAGAGGCTGATGCGGATGTGGCCGGCGGCGGCTTTGCCGAAGCTGGAGCCGGGCATCACGCCGACCTTCTCCTGGTCGAGAAGGGCCCAGGCGAATTTTTCGTCGTCGGGTTCGACATCGGATATGTCGAGCATGACATACATGCCGCCTTCGGAACCGTGCACGCTGACATTGTTCATGCCGCGCACGGCATCCAGCAGGACGGTCCGGCGCGCCGCGTAGCGCTCGGCGATCTCCTTGACGCCGTAACGGTTCTCAAGCGCCTCGGCGCAGGCGATCGAGATGAAGGCCGGCAGGCCGTAGGTCGTCACTAGATTGAGGTTGATGAGCAGCGTGATCATATCCTGCGGACCGGTCAGCCAGCCCATGCGCCAGCCGGTCATGCCATGGCTCTTGGACATGGAATTGATGACCAGCGTGCGCTCGGCCATACCGGGCAGTGAGCGTGGCGAGACATGCTCGCCGCCGCCCAGCGTCCAGTAGACCTCGTCAGACAAAAGCCAGAGATCGTGCTCCCTGCAGATTTGCGCCAGCTGTTCCAGCCGCTCGCGCGAATAGACCGCACCCGTCGGATTGTTCGGCGTGTTGATCAGGATGGCGCGCGTGTTGGGCTTGAGGGCCGCGCGGATCATGTCGGCGCGGGGTTGAAACCCATCCTCGGCCGGCGTCTCGACGACGGTGAAACTGGCGCCGGCGGCGCTGAACGTATTGGGATAGGTGGCATAATAGGGTGCCACCACGATGGCGTGGTCGCCCTGGTCGAGAACGGCCTGCACGGCCGCATAAAGGGCGGCCTGGCCGCCCGGCGTGGCGATGACTTGATCAGGCGTCGTCTCGACGCCGGTGCAGGCGCTGGAGGCGGCCGCCATGGCCTGGCGCAGGCGCGGCAGGCCGGGAAGCGGGGTATAGTGGTGGTTGCTGCCGCGAACCGCGGTCACGCAGGCCTCGATCGTTTGCGAAGGCGTGTCGAAGTCGTGGTCGCCGACCGACAGCATGATGATGTCTTCGCCGGCTTCCTTGCGGGTCCAGGCGGCGAAATGAACCTCCCAGCCATCCTTGCCCGAAGGCACGATGCCGGAAATGCGAGACGATGGTCTGGGCATCACTGAACTCCTGATATCTGGTAGCCGGCCTGTTCGAGCCGGCCGCGCAGTGCGGCGATATGGGCGGGGCCGACTTCGCAGCAGCCGCCGACGATGTCGGCGCCTGCCTGCACCCAGCCGATCGCTTGCTCGGCATAGGCGTCTGGGCCGAGGTCGTGGCGGGCGTGCAGCACATCGACGGTACCGCCATGCTTCAGCGCCTCGGTGGAGGTGAAGCCATTGGCATAGGCGCCGACCGGGCCGCCGAGGTCGATCAGTTCAGGCAAGGCGGCGGCGATCGCTTCCGGCCGGCAGCAGTTGAGCAGCCGCGCCGCTATCGGCATGCCATCGAGCGCGTTTGCCGCGGCGGCTATTGTTTCACCGCTGCGCAGTCGCGGCGCGCCGTGATCGGCGAGCGTCCACGACACCCAGACCGGCTTGCCGCTTTCCGATGCCGCGGTGACGGCCGCGCGCGCCTCATCGGCAGAGGCCATGGTTTCGCAGAGGAACAGATCGACGCCGTCGGCCTGCTCCGCGACGATGCGGCGGTAGATGTCGAGCGTCTCCTGGTAGGAAATGGTCAGCGCCGGGGCGTAGCTGCCGAAAAGCGGCGACAGACAGCCGGCGATCGCTGCCTCGCCGGCTTCATCACAGGCCTGCCTGGCCAATTCGATGCCGCGCTTCTGCAACGGCTTGAACAGGTCCTCGGCCCCCTCGCGCGCCAGGCGTTCAGGTGTCGCCGAATAGGTGTTGATGGTGATGACGCGCGCGCCGGCGCGGATGAATTCGGCATGCAGGTCGCGCACCAGATCGGGTTCGTCGATCAGGACCCTGGCCGACCACAACGGCGTCGGCTCGGATTTGCTTCGCCGGACCAGTTCCTGGCCCATGCCGCCATCGGTGAGGATGACATTCTTCATGCGCGCAGCCTCTCGTTTCTGGGATCCCAGAGCGGCTCGTCCTTCTGCACGACCGCCTGGAAACGATCGCCGAAGATTTCGACCTCGACGGAGGTGCCGGGCTCGGTCAAATCCATCCGCAGCATGCCGAGCGCGATCGACTTGTCGATGCGATGGCCCCAGCCGCCCGAGGTGGTCTCGCCGACGATCTGGCCGCCATGCCACAGCGTCGACATGTAGGGCGCGTCGCAATCGCCTGGGTTTTCGACGACCAGCGTGACGAAGCGCTTCTTCACGCCTTGCTGCTTCTCGTTCTGCAGCGCTGCCTTGCCCCGGAAATCGGGCTTCTCCCATTTGACGAAGCGCTCGAGCCCGCCCTGCAGGATGGAATAGTCGGTCGACAGATCACCCTTCCAGGTGCGGTAGCCTTTTTCAAGCCTGAGCGAATCCAGCGCGTACATGCCGAAGGGTTTCAGCCCGTGCTTCTGCCCGGCCGCCCAGATGGCGTCGAAGATGGTGGCGGTGTCGCCGGTCTTGGTGTGGATTTCCCAGCCGAGTTCGCCTGCGAAGGAGACGCGAACGAGCTTGGCCCAGCGGCCTGTTATCTCAGTTTCCTGATGCGTCAGCCACGGCAGAGTGAGATCGGCGTCGCTGACATCGGCCAGGATTTTCCGCGAATTGGGACCGGCCAGGATCTGGGTGGAATAGTCCTCGGTCCGGTCGGTCAGGGCGAAGGCCGCATCCCCCGGCATGCGGGATTTCAGCCATTCGAAATCATGCCATTGCGCGACCGCCGCGGTGATCAGCGTCATCTGGTCCTCGCCGTGGCGAACGACCGACATTTCGGTGACGATGCGGCCCTTGTCGTCGGCGAAATAGACAAGGCCGATGCGGCCGGGCTTCGGCACCAGGCCGGTGACCTGCAGGCTCAGCCATTCGGCGGCGCCGGGGCCCTCGAGGTTGAAGCGCGAGAAGCCGGGCAGATCGAGGATGCCGGCGGCGTCGCGCACTGCCAGGCATTCTTCGCGCACGCGCTGTTGCCAGGGTCCGTCGCGACGGAAGGTCAGTGTTGCCTCCTCGGAAATGTCGTCGCCGGGTTGCGCGTACCAGGTGGCGCGTTCCCAGCCATTATAGGCGTCGAAGCGACCGCCAAGTGCCTTCGTGCGGTCGTGGATCGGCGACAGCTTGCGGTCTCGCCCTTCCGGCCAGGCATGGCGCGGGAACTGGATGGCGTATTCATTGCCGTAGATTTCCATGCCCTTGGCGATGCAATAGTCCGGCGCCGAGGCAAAGGACGTAAAGCGGCGCGGATCGCAGGACCACATATCCCATTCGGTCTGGCCCTGGGTGACCCATTCGGCCAGCACCTTGCCGGCGCCGCCGCCCTGGGCGATGCCGAAGGTGAAGACGCAGGCCTCGAAGGCGTTGGGCACACCGGGCATGGGGCCGATCAACGGATTGCCGTCCGGCGCATAGGGGATCGGTCCGTTGATGACCTTGGACAAGCCGGCCGTGCCCAGGATCGGCACGCGGGCGACGGCGTCTGCCAGATAATGTTCCAGCCGGTCGAGATCGTCGGGGAAGAGCTGGAAGGAAAAATCCTCCGGCATCGGATCGTTGTGATCAGCCCAATGCGCACGGCAATTGCGCTCATAGGGGCCGAGATTCATGCCGGCCTTTTCCTGGCGCAGATAGTAGGACGTATCGACATCGCGCAGCAGCGGCAGTTTCTTGCCCTGTTCCTTCGACCATGCGGCGAGTTCGGGGATTTCCTCGAACAATATGTACTGATGGCTCATCACCATCATCGGCACTTCGCGACCGACCATCCTGCCGACTTCGGCGGCACGGTAACCGGCGGCGTTGACAACGATCTCGCAGCGGATCTCGCCCTGCGGTGTGGCCACCACCCATTCGTCCTTCTCGCGGCGCACGCCGGTGACGGGACAGAAGCGGATGATTTTCGCACCCAGGTCGCGCGCGCCCTTGGCCAGCGCCTGGGTCAATTGCGCCGGGTCGATGTCGCCGTCGCTCGGGTCATAGAGCGCGCCCTTCAGGTCGTGCGTCTCGATGAAGGGGTAACGGCCCTTGATCTCGTCGACGCCGACCACGTCGATATCCATGCCTTGGTAGCGGCCCATGCCCTTGGCGCGCTGGAATTCCTGCATGCGCTCTTTCGTATGGGCAAGGCGCAGCGAGCCGGTGACGTGGTAATTCATGGGATAGTCGACCGCGTCGGCCAGCCCGCGGTAAAGCTCGGTCGAATAGCGCTGCATGTTCATCAGCGACCAGGACGAGGAGAAGGTCGGCACATTACCGGCTGCATGCCAGGTCGAGCCCGATGTCAGCTCGTTCTTTTCCAGGAGCACGCAGTCGGTCCAGCCCGCCTTGGCGAGATGATAGAGCGAGGAGGTACCGACGACGCCACCTCCGATGATCACCACGCGCGCCGTGCTCGGCAAACCCGCCATCTTCTTCTCCCAGAAATGAAGCGCGTTGCGCTTCCTTTTTTGTTGTGATGCATGTCGTTATGCCAAAACCGCTGCACAGTTTTGGGCGACATGCATGTCAATAAACCGGCGGCGAAACCACCCAGATGACAACCGCCGGCTCGGTGCCTGGATTGCGCCAGCGATAGGGCTTGCCTTCGAAGCGGAAGGAATCGCCTTCGCCGAGCCGGTGCCAGACGCCCGCAATCTCGATCTCGAAAATACCCGAGGCGAGATATCCGGCTTCCTCGGTCGGCCGCAGCTGCTCGGTCTTCATCTCCGCGCCCGGCGCGAAGATCGAGCGCACCATCTCGAAGCTACCACCGAGATCGGGCGACAGGAGTTCTTCCACCAGGCCGGATTCGCTGGTGCCAAGCGTGCGGCGCCTGCCGGCGCGCACCACCACGCCGCGCTCGCTTTCGACCGGCACGTCATGGCTGAAGAACAGGCTGATCGGCACACCGAACAGTTCGGCGAACGCCCTGAGGTCGCTGAGCGACGGCGTCGACAGGCCGCGTTCGACCTGGCTGACCCAGCCGACCGAACGGCCAAGCTTCAGGGCGATTTCGGCGAGCGTCAGCCCGCGTGCCCGGCGCAGCGCCCTGATATCGCCGGCCAGCACACGTTCGTCAGGTCCCTGCAATGTTCGTGCGGTAGGAGACGCCAAAACGCTCACTTCATGAAAAATTCAATCCGAATTTCATGAGAAATCAAGCTCATGAAAAAATCAAGTTGATTTTCACCAATGCTCAAGATTTGCTTGCAGGATTTTGACGGTTCATGCAAAGGCTCCGCCGCAAGCGGCGAGTGGGGACGTCCGATCGACGCAATGGCTAAGGGACGGCCCATGTTGGAAAAGAAGGCTCGAATAGCGGATGAGGCCGAGATCGTCGACGAGGCGATCGTGTCGCGCCGTTCGGTGCGCGCATTTCTGCCCGATATGGTCGACGACAACACCATTCGCGACATTCTGGCGGTTGCGGCACGCGCGCCGTCCGGCACCAACATGCAGCCATGGCGGGTCTACGTCGCCAAGGGCGAGACCAAGCAGCGTATATCGGACGCCGTTCTGAATTCCGGTATCCGCGCCGAAAAGGCCGACTGGGACGAGTATCGCTACTATCCCACCCAGTTCTTCGAACCTTATCTGACGCGGCGACGCGCCAACGGTTTCGGCCTTTACGGCGCGCTCGGCATCGGCCGCCGCGAGGTCGACAGGATGCGTGCCCAGCACGACCGCAACTTCGTCTTCTTCGACGCGCCGGTGGGCATGATCTTCACCATCGACCGCCGGCTCAACCAGGGTTCGTGGATCGACTACGGCATGTTCCTGCAGAACATCATGGTCGCTGCGCGGGGCAGGGGCCTGCACACCTGCCCGCAGGCCGCCTTCGCGCCCTATCATCGGCAGATCCGGCCGGTGCTCAACATTCCCGACGAGGAGATCGTCGTCTGCGGCATGGCGCTCGGCTATGAGGACACCTCCAAGCCGGAAAACGCCTTCCGCACCGACCGCGTGCCGCTGGAAGAGTGGGTGTCGTTCAGCGAATAGAGCGGTCGCCGAAGGAAATCGGCGGCGTATGGTGGCTATTCCGTATTCATCTGCATGCCATGTCCGCTGACATGGGCGCCGTCCCGCGGTGTCAGCTTGAGATAGGCAAACAGCGCGCAGAGCGTGATGATGCCCTCGATCGCGAACAGGATCCGGAAGTCATTGGTCACGGCAGGTCCGCCGCCGGCCAGGAACGATAGCATGGCCGCCGCCAGGCCGACGCTGACCGCCACCGCGAGCTGCCAGAGGATGTAGTAGAGCGCGCTGAAGCGGGCGAGCTGGTCGGGGGCTATGTCGGAATAGGCGAGGTTGCCGGTCGAGGCCCATTGGACGGACCGAAAAACGCCGAAAGCAAAGATATAGCCAAGCACGATCCACACCGGCGTCGTCGCCTGCATCAAGGCAAAGCCGGCGACCATGGCGGCAACGACAGGCGTGTTGAAGACCAGGACAAGGCGGAAGCCGAACCGGTTGAGGACGCGCGGCATGAAGAAACGCATGATCACCGAGCCGAGCGCGGCAACGAAGGTCAGCGATCCCGCCTGCACCGCGCTCATGCCGAAGCCGAGCTGGAACATCAGCGGCAGCAGGAAGGCGACGGAGCTCAGCCCGATCGTGTCCAGCCCGCCGCCGGTGAGGAAGGAGATGCGGAAGGTGCGGATGCGCAGGAGCTTGAGGTCGAGCAAGGGATTTGGCACGCGCAGGCAGTAGAGCGAGGCAACCGACAAGATGATGACCGCCAGCGCCAGTTCGCCGGCAATCATGCCGCCGGCGGCGTCCTTGGCAGCAAGCGAGTCCATGCCGAACACCAGCAGGATCATGCCGCTGCCGACCAGCAGGAAGCCTGGAAAATCGAACCGCGTGCGAACGGGCTTGGTCACCGTCGGGAACAGCGAGGCGGCAAGGACCGCCGCCGCCAGCGCGAACGGGACGTTGATGAAGAAGATCCAGCGCCAGGAAATGTAGGTGGTCAGCGCGCCGCCGACGAGCGGCCCGACCAGCGGTCCCGTCTGGCTGGCGACCGAGATATACATGTTGATCTTCAGCGTCCGGTTGCGCGGAAAGCTCGACAGGATGACGACCTGGCCGAGCGTGCCCATCAGCGCCCCGCCAAATCCCTGCAGCGCGCGGGCGCCGACCAGTGTCCAGATGTTATCAGACAGGCCGCAGAGCGCCGAGGAGGTGGCGAACACCAGCAAGGCAAAGCAGTAGACGTTGCGCAGGCCGAAGCGGTCGGCCGCCCAGCCGCCGAGCGGCATCGAGATGATCAGGCTGGCGACATAGACGGTGATCAGCAAACCGAGCTGGCTCGGCGGGCGGGCGAGGCTTTCGCCGATACCGGGCAGCGCCGTCACCACGACATTCTGGTCGAGGCTGGTCATGAACACACCGCAAGCGACCGTCAGCGGCAGCAGAAGCAAGGCTCGGGCCGACACATCGGCGCGATCCGTGGCGCCGGCGGATAGTTCTGCGGTCATGGGAATGTTCGAACCAAACGAATGTGCCGAGCCTGAGACGGGATTTTTATCCCTTGGGCCGATCTGGCGGCCACGTTTTCCACCATGGCCGCCCACTGTGCGATTCTCTAGCGGCAGAACCGGCCGGCATTGAGGCCAGAAGCGATGTCGCGCCGCTCAGCCTGCTCAACCGTCAAGCAGATGCTGAAGCTGCGACCGCAGCCATTGGTGCGCCGGGTCGCCGTCGCGTCGCTTGTTCCAGATCTGCGTGAACTGAAAGGCCGGGATTTCGAAAGGCGGGGCGAACACGCAAATCCGATTGTCCGGCGCCGGAAGTATCCGGCTGGCGATGGTAAGAACCAGGTCGGTGCCGGCGATCAGGTGTGGCCCGACGCCCCAATGCGGGATGATGAGGCAGAGCCGCCGCTTGCGGCCCAATCCGGCCAGGGCCTTGTCGACCTCGCTCTGGCGCTCGGGCCGCAAATCGACCAGCGCGTGCGGCCGCTTGAGATAAGTCGCCAGATCCATCGTCTTTCTGCCGCCAAGACTTGCCGCATCGGCGAGACAGGCAAAACGCTCGTCGAACAAGCGATGCGAGCGCACGGATCGATCCAGGTCGGGAAAGACGCCAAAGGCCAGATCGATCTCGCCGTCGACGATTTGCGAAACCATGACCTCGCGGCTCGCCTGGCTGACCATGAGATCGACCTGCGGTGCCTGCGCCCGCATGAGCGGCAGCAGGGCCGGCAGGATGACCGCCGCGCCATAGTCCGACATGGCGAGCCGAAACGTTCGGCGCTCCGTTGCCGGGTCGAAGCCAGCCGGCGCCAGAAGGTGCCGCATGCGGTCGAGTGCCTCGGTGAGCGCCGGGCTGATTTCCATGGCGCGCGCCGTCGGCTCGATGCCCCCTTGCCGCCTGACCAGCAGCGGGTCATCGAGAAGGTGACGCAGCCTGGCGAGCGCATGGCTGACAGCGGGCTGACTCTTGTTCAAGCGGATTGCCGCCCGCGAAACGTGGCGTTCGGCCAGCAAGGCCTCCAGTACGACGAGCAGGTTCAGATCGATAGCGGCGAGATTATTCATTTCATGCATACTATGTGTACGACAATCGAATTTCCATATGTGAACCTGATGATGTAGTCGGCCATGATCGATATGGAGACAATCTCATGGCCAGCACCTTTTCCTTTCTGATCGCCGCCCTGCTGGCAGGGACCGCCGTTCCCTTCCAGGCTGGGGCGAACGCCATGCTTGGCCGCCTGCTCGATCACCCGCTCTGGGCAACCTTCGTTTCTCTGGGTGTGAGCGCCGTGTTGATCGTCCCGGTCATGATAGGCTTCAAGCTGCCCGTTCCCGCCGTCGGGATGGCAGTCAAAGGTCCGTGGTGGATCTGGATCGGCGGTGCGGCAGGCGTGGCCCACATCACTGCCGCATTGCTTCTGGCACCGAAGCTCGGTGCCGCGAGCTTCATCGTTGCCGTGATTGCAGGCCAGATGGCCGCGTCATTGGTCATCGATCATTTCGCCTTGATGAGCTTTGCCCATCGGCCAGTGACCGTCGCTCGTTTCGCCGGACTTGCGCTGATCATTGGCGGGCTCGTGGTGACGCAATGGGCAAGCACGATTGCGCCACGGGCAAGCCAACTCGACTTCAATCCGGACCAAAAAGGAGACAGCAAATGAAACCTCAGCTCGTCCTGCGAGTGGCGCGGCCGACCAACGATCTGGCGGCGGTCATCCGTTTCTACCGGGATGGTCTCGGCCTTCAGGAGCTGTTTCGCTTCAGCGATCACGATGGCTTCGACGGCGTCATGCTCGGGCAGCCCGGCGACGCCTATCATTTCGAATTTACCCACGCCCATGGTCATGAAGCGGGCAGGGCGCCCACAGCAGACAATCTGGTTGTCTTCTACATGCCGGATCGTGACGCCTGGGAGGCGGCCATCCAGCGCATGAAGGACCATGGCTACGCCGCGGTGCCGTCCTTCAATCCCTTTTGGGACAGGCAAGGCATCACCTTCGAGGATTGCGACGGCTATCGTGTTGTCCTGCAGAACACCGACTGGCACGCCGTCGCGCAGCAATCCTAGCCGGCACCGGAGGAGGTGGCCCTACTGCACCTCGTAGCCGACTTCCTCGCTGGCATGGCAAAGCGCCTTCCAGAACGAACGCGCGAAGGAGCGGAAGACGTAGATGTCGAACTGGTCGGCGCCGGTGCGCTGGATCTGGGCGAAGACGTCGTGGTGAGCCGTCGAGCGGCCGGCGCCGACCGGGAAGGCCGGCAGCGCGAAGTCGATGGCGAAGAATTTCGCCAGCACCCATTCGGCCTTCGGCCCGGCGATGCGGATGGCGGTGCGGCCATGCGACAGATCAGTCACCGTGCCGATGGCCGGTGTCACCGCCTTGGCGAAGGCAGCGGCCAGCCCTTCGGCCTCGTCGGCCACGGTGAATTTTCCCGGCGCGAAGCCGAACACCGATTTCACGCCGTCGCTCGAGCCGCCGCCGGCGCCGTCGGGCAGCGCCAACCCGGTGACAGTGCGGATGGCAGCGATCAGTTTCTTCTCCTCGCCCGGCCAGGCGGCGAGCTGCACGATCGAGCCCGGCCTGGTCTCGGTCAGCAGGATCTCGACGCCATGCTCGAAATTGCCATGCGAGCCGACATGGAACTCCGGCTCGAGGGGGGATTGGCGCTCAGCCATGCATGCGGGTCCCTTCCGGATCGTAGAAATGGTTGGAGACGATCTCGACCGGTCCGTACCTATTGCGCAACGGATCGGAGACATGGGCACGCGTGCCGTGCCTGGCCTTGCCGGCCTGGACCAGCGCCAACGCGATGTGCTTGCCGAGTGCCGGCGAATAGCAGCAGGCGGTGATGTGACCAATCGAGCCGTGCGGATTGGTCTCGTCCAACGCCTCGACAATGTGCGCGCCGCCATTTAGCGGCCGGTTGTCGAGCGCGATCAGGCCGACCAGTTCCAACCGGTCGGACGCGATCAGTCCTTCGCGGTCCATCATCGCCGAGCCGATGAACGGCTTCTTCTTCGACAGCATCCAATCGAGATGCAGGTCACGCGCCGTGGTGCGGCCGTCGATCTCGGCACCGGTGACATGGCCCTTCTCGATGCGCATCGTGCCCAGCGCCTCGAGCCCGTAGGCGACCAGCCCGAACGGCTTGCCGGCTTCGATCAGCGCTTCCCAGACATGGATGCCGTGGCCGGCGCCGGAATAGACCTCGAAGGCCATTTCGCCGGAGAAGGAAAGCCGGCAGATCATCACCGGCACGCCCGCTATCTGGCCATGGACGATGCCCATGAAGGGCAGTGTCGCATTGTCGACCGCGGTGCCGGTGACGCAGGCGGCGAGGATCTGCCTGGCTTTCGGGCCGCCGATCGCCGCACCCGCCCATTCGTCGGTCACCGAGGTGACGTGGACCTTGAGGTCGGGCCAGATCACGTCGAGGAAGTATTCAAGATGCTGCATCACCTTGCCGGCATTGGCCGTGGTGGTGGTCATCAGAAAATCCTGTTCGCCCAGTCGCCAGGTGGTGCCGTCGTCGAAGGCGAAGCCGTCCTCACGCAGCATCAGCCCGTAGCGCGCCTTGCCGACGGCGAGCGTCGAAAACATGTTGGTATAGACGCGGTCGAGAAACGCTGCGGCATCGGGGCCCTGCACGGCGATCTTGCCCAGTGTCGAGACATCGACGATGCCGGCACTTTCGCGCGTCGCCTTGGCTTCGCGCACATAGGCCTGCTCGATCGTTTCGCCTGAAAGCCCGTAGATCATCGGCCGGTACCAGAGGCCGGCGGAATACATGGTCGCGCCATTGGCGACATGCCAGTCATGCATCGGCGTCAGCCGTTCCGGCTTCAGGTCGCCAAAGCGCTCCGCCGCCAGCGAGCCGATCGACACCGGCGCGAAGGGCGGACGGAAACGCGTCGTGCCGACTTCCGGGATCGGCTTGCCCAGCGCCTCGGCCATGATGGCCAGGCCGGGAACATTGGAGCTCTTGCCCTGGTCGGTGGCCATGCCGAGCGTGGTGTAGCGCTTGAGATGCTCTACCGAGACGAAGCCTTCGCGGTGCGCCAGCCGGACATCCTCCGCCGTCACGTCATGCTGGAAGTCGACAAAGCTCTTGCCCTTGGCCCTGATCTCGAAGACAGGCGCCGGATCGGGATCTCCGTGGACGGCTTCGACCGTGGGCAATGCCGCCGGCGTGCTCGTTCCACCGGCCGCCGCAAGGCCGGCGGCGCGGCCTTCGGCGATCGCCTCGGCCGTGGAAAAACTGCCGGTAAAAGCGCCGGCCCCGATCCATTGCTGCGCCGGCTTCGGCGGCAGGAAGGCCTGGCGTGCGGCATTCCATTCCGCTTTGGCGCCGGCCTGGCTGGCCAGATGGATGGTCGGCGACCAGCCGCCCGACATCAGCAGGCAGTCGGCATGGATGCTGCGCTCATCGCCGGTGAGCGCGCCAGTGACCATGTCGAAACGCTGCACCTTGACGCCGGAGAGCGCCTTGCCGCCCTCGGTGGCGACGACGGCGTGGCCGGCAAAGATCTCGGCCTCGGCCTCCGTGGCCAGCTTGCGCATCTCTGGCGAAAGCTCGGACCTGACGTCGGCGATGGCGACGATCGCCGCACCGGCCTTCTTCAGGGCGATGGCCGCGCGATAGGCGCTGTCATTGTTGGTGAACAGCGCGATCCGCTCGCCCGGCAGCACGCCGAACTCGTTGGCATAGCGCTCCGCCGCATGCGCCAGCATCACGCCCGGTCTGTCATTGCCCGGGAACACCAGTGGCCGTTCGAAGGCGCCGGTGGCCAGCACCACGGATCTGGCACGGATCGCCCAATAGCGATGGCGCGGTTCGCCCTTGGCGGGTTGTTCCTTGTGGTCGCTGACGCGTTCGAGCGCGGCAAGCGTGTTGTTGTCGTAGTAGCCCCATACCGTGGTGCGCGGCAAAAGCCGGACGTTGTCGCGGCCTTCGAGCTGGGTGACGGTGCGCCGCGCCCAATCGGCGGCCGGCGCGCCATCGATGGTTTCGTTCGACCAGTTGGTCGAGCCGCCAAAACGCGGCTCGAGATCGGCCAGCATGACGCGCGCGCCCTGATCGGCGGCCGCCTTGGCGGCCATCAGGCCGGCCGGCCCAGAGCCGACCACCAGCACGTCGCAAAAGGCGTTCATGCGTTCGTAGTGGGCGGGATCCTTCGCTGATCCGGCACTGCCGAGACCAGCGGCGCGGCGGATGAAGTGCTCGCAGAACATCCAGAAGCGCGTGCCTTTCAGCGGACCGATCACCGGCCCCATGAAGGTCTTGTAGTAGAAGCCGGCCGACAGGATCTTGCCGCCGAGCTGGTTGACGGCATGGATGTCCCAGGCCAGCGAAGGGAAGCGGTTCTGGCTGATCGCCACCAGCCCGTCATGGATCTCGACCATGGTCGCTGGAATGTTAGGCTCGCGCACCTCGCCCTTCAGCACCGTCACCAGCGCATTGGGCTCCTCCACGCCCGCGGTCAGCAGGCCGCGCGGACGGTGGTATTTGAACGAGCGGCCGAAAAGCGTGACGCCCTTGGCCAGGAGGGCGGAGGCCAGCGTGTCGCCGGCATGGCCGGTATAGGCAACGCCGTCGAAGCTGAAGCGAATCGTCTTCAGCCGGTCGATGCGGCCGCCAGTGTCGGTGCGGCGCGGGCTCATGCCTTGTCCTCCGCCTTGCGGCGCGCGGCCGAGGCATGATCACCGCGCACGAAGGCGACGCTCGAAATCTCATGCGTCAGCGTGTTGCGCACGACGCGCAGATGCGCGCGGCAACCGCCGGAATGCTGCCAGATCTCATTGTGGTCGCCGGCCGGATTCAGCCGGTCGTAGACATAGGCGTTCCACGCCTCGAAATTCTGCGAGGCCGGGTCGGGACGTTCACGGTTGCCGTCACCCTGATAGGTGAATTCGATGACGTCGCGCGGGCCGCAATAGGGACAGGTGATCAACATCGGATTTTCCTAATGCAGCCTTGCTTAGTGAAGTCTGGGGTTCGCGCCCTGGCCCTTGTCGTCGATGACGAGGCCGCGGTGGAAGCGATCGAGGGTGAACGGCGCGTTGAAATCGTGTGGCTCATCCTTGGCGATGGTCCAGGCAAAGGTCCAGCCGGAGGCCGGCGTCGCCTTGAAGCCGCCATAGCACCAGCCGCAGTTGAGATACATGCCGGGCAGGGGACCGGTTGTGATGATCGGCGAACCGTCCATCGACATGTCGCAGACACCGCCCCACGAACGCAGCATGCGCACACGCGCAAGGCCCGGAAACAGTGCCAGCATCTCGCTCATCACCTCGTCGACGATGGGCAAGTTGCCGCGCTGCGCGTAGCTGTTGTAGCCGTCGATATCGCCGCCATAGACAAGGCCGCCCTTGTCGGACTGCGACATATAGAAATGGCCCATGCCGAAGGTCACGACCGTGTCGATGAAGGGCTTTAGCGATTCCGTCACGAAAGCCTGCAGCACATGGCTCTCGATCGGCATCGTTTCGACGCCGGCCAACTGCATGACGCGTCCGGTGCTGCCGGCCACGGCGACCGCCACCTTCCTGGCCCTGATGTCGCCGCGCGACGTGGTGACGCCGATGACGCGATCGCCATCGCGCAGGAAGCCGGTGACCTCGCAATTCTCGATGATGTCGACGCCGCGCCGGTCGGCGCCGCGCGCATAACCCCAGGCCACCGCATCGTGACGGGCGGTGCCGGCGCGCCGCTGCATCAGGCCGCCGACCACCGGAAAACGTGCATCGCTGGAGATATCGAGCGCCGGGATCAGGCGTTTGATCTGCGCCGGCGTCATCAGTTCGGCATCGACGCCGAGATGGCGCATGGCATTGCCGCGCCTGGCATAGTCGTCGAACTGCGCCGGCGTGTGCGCCAGGTTCAGGCAGCCGCGCTGCGAGAACATGACGTTGTAATTGAGTTCGTGCGACAGGCCTTCCCACAGCTTCATCGAATGTTCGTAAAAGCGGGTGTTGGCGGGCAGCAGATAGTTCGAGCGCACCGCCGTGGTGTTGCGGCCGACATTGCCGGAGCCGAGCCAGCCCTTTTCCAGCACGGCGACGTTGGTGATTCCGTGCTCCTTGGCCAGATAATAGGCGGTCGCCAGCCCGTGACCGCCGCCACCAATGATGATGACGTCATAGGAAGCCTTCGGGTCCGGCTTGCGCCAGGCCGGCTTCCAGTCCTTGTTTCCCTTGAGCGCGTTCGCGAGCAGCGAAAAGGCCGAGTACTCTGCCATCATTGTCATCCGGTTCGGGCGATGCGGCAGACTATAGAGCAGGCTGCATCCGCAAAGCCAATATTGCGCCATGGCCTTTCGACTGGCCGACGCTCGGATCGCGATCGGATCGCCATCGGATGCGACGGCTTGCCCCACGATATGGCCGTCTTTATCAAGGACAGGCTTTTTAAATGCCTTTGCCGCCGTGAGTCGCCTATAGTCATGCTTTTGAGATTGCTTCGCCTCATTTTGGTTTTCACGCTGGTCATTTCGGCGTCGCCTTCGTTCGAGGTGATGGCGCAGGCGCTTGGCCAGGGCTCCGTCGGCCTGGTCACTGATCAGCAGAAAGTCATCCAGGGCCTGACGGCCAAGACCGACGATCTCGAGAAGAAAATCCAACAGGACGCTGAGGACGATGCCTCGCTCGTGGATATCCGTCTGCAACTTGAGGATCTGTCGCGAGCGGCACTGACCAGTGCGCTGGCGTTTCGCTCGCGCCTCACCGACATCAACAATCGCATCGAGGTGCTCGGCCCGCCGCCGGCAGCGGGCCAGCCGCAGGAGCCCGACATCGTGACCGGCGAGCGCCAGGCGCTGGCGTCGGAAAAGGCCGAGATCAACTCGGTCGTCGCCAGCGCGCAGAACCTGTCGATCCGCATCAGCGGGCTGGTCGACAAGATCGGCAACATGCGCAGCGCGCTGTTCCGCAACCTTTTGACCAAGCGCTACGTGCTGTCGGACGCGCTGAGCCCGCAGGTCTTCTCCGACGCCCAGGAGGAATACGCCAACTTTTACAAGGCGGTGTCGTCCTGGCTGAGCTTCGCGTTCAAGTTCAAGTTCCAGGCCATCCTGGCGGCAACCTTCGTGGCGCTCGGCCTGGCGCTGGTGCTGCTGGTCGGTGGCCGGCGGCTGTTCGGGCGGGTGTTCGAGGCCGATCCCGCCAACCAGGACCCGTCCTATCTCAGCCGTCTGTCGGTGGCCTTCTGGTCTACCATGCTGCCGACCCTGGCGGTCGGCGTATTCCTCGCCTCCACGGTGTTCTTTTTCAATTATTACAATGTGTTGCGCGGCGACATCGGAGTCTTTCTGAATGCACTGGCAACCGCTATCGGGGTGATCTTCTGCGTCAACCGGCTGACCAATGCCGCGCTTGAGCCGCAGCTGCCGAACTGGCGCCTCATCCCGGTCGAAACCGGGGCGGCGCGCTGGCTGGTGCGCCTGTCGACCGCCATGGCGGTCGTCATCAGCGTCAACACCTTCCTGTCTGTCGTCAACGACAAGATGGGCTCGCCGCTGTCGCTGACCATCGCGCGCAGTTTCGTCGCCACCATCGTCGTCGGCATCATCCTGATCCTGATGGCCATGCTGCGGCCGTTCAGGGCACGCGACGGAAGCTGGCGGCCCTGGCCGGCATGGCTGCGCTATCTGGCGCTGGCGCTTGGACTGTTCACCATCATCGCCGCGCTGCTTGGCTATATCGGCCTTGCCCTGTTCGTCTCGCTGCAGGTCGTGGTCACCGGCACGGCGCTGATCACCGCCTATATCGGCTTCCTGTCGGCGCGGGCGATCGGCGAGGAAGGGGCGTTCGCCAACACCACGGTCGGGCGCTGGCTGTCGACCCATTCCAGCTACGAGGACACGGCACTCGATCAGCTCGGCCTCGTCGTCAGTGTTGCCATCAACCTGTTGATAGTGCTGGTTTTCCTGCCGCTTATCCTGCTGATGTGGGGGTTCCAGCCCGGCGACATCCAGGCCTGGGCCTACAAGCTGGCGACCGGGATCAATATCGGTTCCGTGACAATTTCGGTCACCGGCATCCTTTCGGGCATCGTCGTCTTCATCATCGGCTATTTCCTGACGCGATGGTTCCAGGGCTGGCTCGACGGCTCGGTGATGGCGCGCGGCAAGGTCGATACCGGCGTGCGCAACTCGATCCGGCTGGCCGTCGGCTATGCCGGCGTGGCGCTGGCGGGGCTGGTCGGCATATCGGCGGCGGGCATTGATCTTTCCAGCCTCGCTCTGGTCGCCGGTGCCCTTTCCCTGGGTATCGGTTTCGGCCTGCAGAATGTCGTCTCCAACTTCGTCTCCGGCCTGATCCTTTTGGCCGAGCGGCCGTTCAAGGTCGGCGACTGGATCGTCGCCGGCGACGTCAGCGGCACGGTCAAGAAGATCAGCGTGCGCGCCACCGAGATCGAGACTTTCCAACGGCAGTCGGTGATTCTGCCCAATTCAAACCTGATCAACAACGCCGTCGGCAACTGGACGCACCGCAACAAGCTCGGCCGTGTCGAAATCAAGGTCGGCGTCGCCTATGGCAGCGACGTCAAGCAGGTGCATGCCATGCTGCTGGAAATCGCGCGCAGCCATGCGATGGTGCTTAAGAACCCGGAGCCCTTCGTGCTGTTTTCCAATTTCGGCGCGGCCGCGCTGGAGTTCGAAATCCGCGTGTTCCTGGCCGATATCATGAACGGCAGCGTCGTGCAGAACGACATTCGTTTTGCCGTGCTGGAGACATTCAACGACCAGCATATCGAGATCCCGTCGACGCCGCGCGCTGTCGTCGAGGTGAACAAGCCCAAGGCCTGGCCAACCGACGACGACAAGATCGAGGCCGACTTCGCCGAACAGGAACAGGCGAAGGTGGAAGCCGCGGCCGAAGCGAAAAGGCTCGCCAAATCCGGACGCAAGGCGCGCAAGCCCGATCCCAGCTAGGGTCGGTTCCCGTCAGCGCATTGCCGCCCCGCATCATATCGTGCCGGCCAGCGAAAATGACAGGGTCGGGCGTATGATTGCAAACAGGCCAAAACCAATTGCGGCATGAATGCGGCATTCAGTTGCGGTTCAGCTTCCATCTCATATAAGCTCCCATGCAAAGGGCGAAAATGCCTTGCGAAATGCAACAGAGGCGGTGGGAACACCGATATTGCAACATGTGGAAGTCTCTCGTCGCTGCCGTGGCCTTGCTTGCCGTGAGCGGCTCGGCCCATGCCGCCAGCGCGGTCAACAAGGACGCCGAGACCCGCACGCTGGTCGTGACGGAAGGCGGCAGCAAGACCGAGCTTGCGCTGGCCGGTGGTGAAACCGTCGAATTCTGCCAGAACGGCTGCTTCGTCACCTTGCCGAACGGTGACCTTGAAGCCCTGACCGGCTCGGAAACCGTCGAAATCTCGGGCGGCGTCGCCCGCATCAAGTAAACCAGGCGCCATGATTGGAAAGGCCGGGCATTTGCTCGGCCTTTTATCGTTTCCGGTAGCTGTTGTTTAACAATGACGCCGGAAATACCGCCGCGGCAGCCGCCTGCAACCAGGCGTTTTAACGTTCGCTGCGCCATACCCCGCTATACCAGCGTCAAGACGCCGAAAAGCGGCGCTCAACGGGATTCCGGCGTTCCGGATCATAGGCTGGCAGGGCAGGACGGGCATGGATGCGCGGTCGGACAGGAACGCAATACCGCTTGCGGTCGATCTCGACGGCACGCTGATCGCGACCGACCTGTTGTGGGAAGGCATGTTCCTCCTCCTCAAGAAGAACCCGCTCTATATCTTCCTGGTGCCGTTCTGGGCCGCCGCCGGGCCGGCGCGGCTGAAGCAGGCGATCGCACAGCGCATCGATATCGACCCCGCGACGCTGCCCTATCGCGCGCCGCTGCTCGACCGGCTGCGCGCCGAGCACGGCGAAGGCCGCAAGATCGTGCTGGCGACCGGTACGCCGCGCAAATTCGCCGACGCCATATCGGCCCATCTCGGCATTTTCGACCGTGTGCTGGCGACCGACGGCCTCGACAATCTCACCTCCGGCAAGAAGCGCGCCTCGCTGATATCAGCCTATGGCGATGGCGGCTTCGACTATGCAGGCAACAGCCGCCATGATCTCCAGGTCTTCGACGCCGCGCGCAATGCAATCGTCGTCGCGCCCGACCGTCATGCGGCGCGCTGGCAGGCAGCGCATGGCGCCGAAACCATGCCGGCGCCAAGGCCGACCTTGCCGACCATCATCAAGATGCTGCGCGTGCATCAGTGGCTGAAGAATTCGCTGATCGCCGTGCCGATGGTGCTGTCGCACGAATATTTCAACACCAACATGATCTGGGAATGCCTGCTGGCGTTCGTCTCGTTCAGCGCGGTGGCGTCGGCGATCTATATCCTCAACGATTTCTTCGATCTGGCGCTCGACCGCAAGCATGTCACCAAGTGCAACAGGCCGTTCGCCAGCGGTGCGCTGTCGATCCCGTTCGGTCTGGGCGCCATCGCGGTGCTGCTGACGATCGGCGTCGGTACCGGGCTGTTCCTGTCGCCTGAATTCCTGGCCGTGCTTGGCGGTTACATGGTCGTCACCACGGCCTATTCGCTATCGTTCAAGCGCATGCTGCTGGTCGATGTGCTGACGCTTGCCGGCCTCTACACGATCCGAGTGATCGCCGGTGCGGCCGGGACCGGCGTCGCCGTCTCGTTCTGGCTGCTCGCCTTTTCGATCTTCTTCTTCCTGTCGCTGGCGCTGGTGAAACGCTTCGTCGAACTGCGCACAACCGCCATTCCGCCCGGCGAACGCATTGCCGGGCGCGGTTATCGCACGGAAGACCAGGAGATCGTCGCCCAGGCCGGCATGGCCTCCGCCTTCTCCTCGGCGCTGGTTCTGGCGCTCTACATGGACAGTGTCGCGGTGCGCGAGCTTTACCCGCATCCGTGGCTGATCTGGCCGCTGCCGCCCATCGTGCTTTACCTCACCATGCGCGTCTGGATCCTGGCGCGCCGCGACGAGATGAATGACGACCCGGTCGTCTTCATCATCCGTGACTGGCGCAGCCAGATCGTGGTGCTGATCGGCGCTGTGCTGCTGGTCATCGGGGGTTGGTAGGCATGGCCGAACGCTTTCGGAGCTTTGGCCTTGCCACGCCGCCGGCGCCGTGTGCGATCCACGCCGACGATGCCATCGCGCTGCTGAAGGGTGGCCAGGCGAAGGAAGCCTCGCTGCTTGCCTATGGCAACGGGCGTTCCTACGGCGATTCCTGCCAGAACCAGGCCGGCACGGTCGTCGATATGCGGACGCTGAACCACATCCGCGCCTTCAACGCCGAGACGGGCTTGCTCGAAGCGGATGCCGGTGTGCTGCTGTCCGATATCATCGCGCACGCCGCACCTTACGGTTTCTTCCCGGCGGTGGTTCCGGGCACGCAGTTCGTCACGCTCGGCGGCGCCATTGCCAATGACGTGCACGGCAAGAACCACCATCGGCGCGGCACGTTCGGCTGCCATGTCGAAAGCTTCACGCTGCTGCGGTCCGATCGAAAGACCTATCGCTGCTCGGCCACCGACAATCCGCGCCTGTTCCGGGCCACCATCGGTGGCATGGGTCTTACCGGCCTGATGCTCTCGGCCTCGATCCGGCTGATGCGGGTGCCTTCGCTCGACATCGTCGAGAAGACGACGCCGTTTCGTGATCTCGGCGAATTCTTCGATCTGGCCGAGGCGGCCGACCAGGCCAATGAATATGCGGTGGCCTGGATCGACCAGCTCGCCGGCGGCCGCAACAGCGGGCGTGGGCTGCTGTTCACCGGCAACCATGCCGAGCACGGCCCGCATGCGGCCTCGCGCGCCGGCGGCAATCTTTCCGTGCCGTTCCAGCCGCCCTTCAATGTGCTCAACCGGCCGTTCCTGACTGCTTTCAACGCCGCCTACCGGTGGAATAAAAGTCGCGCGACCGCGCCGCGTCAGACCGGCTACCACGGTTTTTTCTTTCCGCTCGACGGTGTGCGCGACTGGAACCGGCTCTATGGTCCCAATGGGCTGTTCCAGCACCAGAGCGTGGTGCCGGAGGAGGCGGCGCGCAGCGTCGTGCCGGAATTGCTCGCGGCGGCCCGGCGAGCAGGCCAAGGATCTTTCCTCACCGTGCTGAAGCGCTTCGGTTCGATCCGCTCGCCGGCGCTGCTGTCGTTCCCGCGCCCCGGCTACACGCTGACGCTGGATTTCCCCAACAAGGGAGCGTCGACGCTTGCTTTGCTTGGCGACCTCGACCGCATCACGGTCGCGGCCGGCGGGGCGGTCAATCCCTACAAGGATGCGCGCATGGGCGCGGCAATCTTTGCTGCTTCCTTTGCGGACTGGCCGAGGCTGGAAGCGCTGCGCGATCCTGCCTTCATGTCCGATTTCTGGGCGCGCACGTCTGGCAGCATCGACCTGCGGCGGCGCGGCGTGGAGGCCGCCGAATAGATAAAAATGGAATGAATCGTGGTTAGCGAACGGTTAATCTCAAGATTTACTCAAAACAATCTTGTGAGTTCACGAAATCTTTTGGGCTTTGTATTAGTGGAAATCACGGGGTTGGCGCGCGAGCATGAAATATATCGTCTTTATTCTCTTTACGGTCATGACCAATGCCGCTGCGCAGCTTATGCTGAAGCAAGGCATGATGTCGCTTGGGCCGATCTCGTTCGAGGCCGTCAATCCGCTCGTCAAGCTGCTGCAGATCGTCTTTAGCCCCTGGGTGTTCCTCGGGCTCTGCACCTTCGTGATTTCCATGGCTTCGCACCTCTATGTGCTGTCCAAGGTCGAGCTTTCCTTTGCCTATCCCTTCCTCAGCCTCGCCTATGTCGCCGTCGCCATCTTCGCCTATTTCGTCTTTCGCGAGGACCTCAATGGCTGGCGCATCGCCGGCATCGCCTTCATCTGCGTCGGCACGGTGCTGATCGCGCAAAGCGGGCGAGGGCATGAGGACCAGACCGCTTCCATCACGCCCGACAAGATCCCTGCAAACGAGACCGTTCGATGAGACATGTGATTTTCGGCGGTGACGGCTTTGTCGGCCGCCACCTTGCGCCCAAGTTCGTGGCGGATGGCGAAGAGGTCATCGTCGCCGACATCGCCAGGAGCGACCTTGCGCACTACCGCAACGTCCGGTTCGTCCAATGCGACGTCACCGATCCGGCGTCGGTCGCCGCCGTCGGGCTCAAGGCCGACGACATGGTCTACAATCTGTCGGCCAAGATGCTGTCGCCGATCCAGGTGCGCGCCAAACGGCACGACTTCTTCTTCCCGGTGAATTTCCACGGCACCGAGCACATCATACAGGCCATGGACAAGGCTGGTGCGTCCAGGCTCGTCCACTACACGACGGACATGATCTACGGCCACACCGTCACCCAGCCGATGACCGAGGAGCACCCGGTCGCGCCGCTCGGCGAATATGGCTGGTCGAAGCAGAAGACCGAGGAACTCGCCGCCGAATGGCGCAGTCGCGGCATGTCGATCTCGCTGTTCCGGCCGCGCCTGATCATCGGCCCAGGCCGGCTCGGCATCCTCGAAAAACTGTTCAAGCTGATCGACTGGAACCTTCCAGTGCCAATGATCGGCTCGGGCAGGAACCCCTATCAGTTCATTTCTGTTTTCGATTGCGCGGAAGCTGCCCGCGCGGCCTGGAAGGCTGGCGTGCCCAACGAGGCCTATAATCTCGGCTCGCTCAACCCGCCGCCGGTGAAGAAATTGCTCGGCGATCTCATCCGCCATGCCGGCTCGAAGTCGATCCTGCTGCCGACGCCCGCCTGGGCGGTCAAGCGCACGCTCGACCTGCTCGATCTCGTGAACATGCCGATCATGGATCCGGAACAATATCTGATCGCCGACGAGGAATGCGTGCTCGACGTGTCCAAGGCCGAGCGTCAGCTCGGCTGGGTGCCGCAATATCGCGACGAGGACATGCTGATCGCCGCCTACAGCGAATACCGCGCCAAGAAGGGCGGGCCTGCTGTCGCCACCAAACATGTGCCCGCCGAATAGCAGCCCCGCCAAACAATTCATGGCGCACGACGCTGGTCGTAGCGCGGACAGGAGATTGAAATGACCGTCATGGCCAAGCCCGAACAGACGAATGCGGGCACCATGGTGAGCGCGCCGGCACTGTCGCCCGCAGCAATAGCCAAGCCCGACCTGATCAGTGTCGAGCAGGCCAAGGCGATGGATGTCGCCCGCATGACCGACCTGTTCAAGGCGCATCTCAATCCCGGCCAGCTGCACTTCATGAAGCTGCTCGGCTTCCACAAGATCAAGATCGAGCGTGCCGAAGGCATGTTCTACATCGATCAGAACGGCCGCAAGATCCTCGACTTCTTCGGCGGCTTCGGTTCGCTGGCCTTCGGCCACAACCATCCGCGTATCCTGGATGCACGCAAAAAATTCCAGGAGGAGAAGCGCCAGGAAATCGCCATCGCCTTCATGTCGCAATATGCGGCAGCGCTCGCGCACAACCTCGCCAAATGCTCGCCCGGCGATCTCGACATGGTGTTCCTGGGTTCGTCCGGCTCGGAGGCGATGGAAGCGGCGGTGAAGCTTGCCGAACGCGCTGCCGGCCCGAAACGGCCGAAAATCGTCTATGCCGAGAATTCCTTCCACGGCAAGACCAAGGGCGTGCTCGGCATCACCGACGGCCAGCTCTACCGCGCCGATTTCAAGGTGGCCGACAATACAGTGCGCATTCCCTTCGGCGACATCGAGGCGGTCGAGAGCCTGTTTCGTTCGGATCCGGAGGTTGGCGTCATCGTGCTCGAAACCATCCAGGGCGGCGGCGGCATCATCCAGGCAGAGGCGCAATACTGGCAGAAGCTGCGCGCGCTCTGCGATCAGTATGGGGTGCTGTGGGTCGCAGACGAAGTGCAGTGCGGCTATGGCCGCTCGGGCCGCTTCTATGCCTTCGAACATTACGGCGTCGTGCCTGACGTGACGGCGCTGGCCAAGTCGCTCGGCGGCGGCAAGGCGGCTGTCGGCGCGATGATCGCCAGGCGCGACGTTTACATGAAGGCCTATGGCACGCCGAAAACGGCGATGATCCATGCCATGGCAACCTTTGGCGGCATGGGCGAGGCCTGCGTCACCTCGATCGAGGCGCTCAACGTGCTTTATGACGAGAGGCTGATCGACAACGCCGCGGTCACCGGCGACTATCTGCTGCAGCGACTGCAGGCGCTCAAGGAAAAGTACCCGAAGATCATCAAGGACGTGCGCGGCAAAGGCCTTATGGTCGGCCTGGAGTTCCACGATTTCTCTCAGACCTTGCCGATGGTGCTGCGCCCGGTGGTCAGCATACTCGACGACAAGCTGAAGGGCTCGCTGTCAGGCTTTGTCGGCGCGCTGCTGCTGCGCGACTACGACGTGCTCGTCGCCTTTACCGAATACAACCGCAACGTCATCCGGCTCGAGCCGCCGCTGATCTGCCAGCGCGAGCATGTCGACCACTTCGCCGATGCCTTCGACAGCCTGCTGTCGCGCGGCATCGTGTCTATCGTGAAGGACTTCGTCAAAAGCCAGGTCCGTTAGAAGAGAGTCCGTTGAGCACAAAAAGATGCTGACCAAGTCTCCCGCTGCGAAAAACCCGCTCGACCGGCTCACCGAGACCGGTCTGGCGTGGGGCGAGGGGACCTATGCGCGCTTCGCCGCACCCATCGGCGCGGTAGCCTTCGCGCTCTACATCCTTCTGACGGCATTCACGGCGTGGGTGATGCCCGATGCCAATTGGGACATGCTGCCCTACCTTGCCATCGCCGAAGAGGGCACCCATCCCGACGCACAGGCGCTGCATGATTATGCCTACAGCACCGTCAAGGCAGGCGTGTCGGCGGGTGACTACAAGGCGCTGACCGATGATGGCGGCGGCTTCCGCAGCCACATGACGGAAAATGCCGCCGACTTTCATTCGCTGCTCGGCATGTACCGGATAAAATTCCTCTATGCCGAGATCCTGTCGACGCTGAGCGCGGTGATGTCCCCGGTCGAGGCGATGCGGCTGGTACAGGTGTTTTCGGTGCTTTTGTTCGGTGCGATCGCGCTGCTTTGGCTGCACAGGGAAAAGGCCCTGGCCTTGGCGCCGGTGATCGGCGCGGTGTTGATCATGGCTGATTTCGGCGATGCGGCGCGCGCTTCGACGCCGGACCTGCTGACGTCGGCGCTGCTGCTCGGCGGGCTCTACGCCTATGTCAGAGGCCGCGAGGCGGCGACGGCGATCCTGCTCTTCCTCGCTTTCATGGTGCGGCCGGACAATATTGTTTTCCTTGCCATATTCGCGGTGCTGCTGGTCGCCTTCCGGCAGAAGGCGTGGGGCGCGCTGGCCGGCTTTGCCGCGTCCTTCATCGCCTATTTCGCCATTTCGCACTGGGCCCAGCATCCTGGCTGGTGGCCGCATCTGTGGTTCTCGAGCATCGAGCAGCACTACAATATGGACGGGTTCGAGCCGGCGTTCTCGGTCACCGCCTATCTCAGGGCGTTTGCGACATCGCTGCTGCGCGCCGTCAATTTGAACAGCTGGGTCGGCGTTTCGGTGCTGGCACTGGCCGGCTGGTTTGCCACCAGCCGCGCCGGTTTTCGGCTCGAGGGGCGTGCAGGTATCCTGTTCGCGGCGCTGGTGCTGGGTGCGCTGGCGAAGTTCATGGTCTTTCCGATCCATGACACGCGTATCTATTTCCCGCATCTGATCCCGCCCTTCCTGCTGCTGGCAACGCCGTTCATGGCGCTGTGGGCAGCATCGGTCCGCGGCCAGCATCGCGCGGCCTTGCACGTCATTCCGGGAGACAAGCCATGAGTTCGCTATCGAGCCTGGCGCGCATCGCCTTGTCGCTCGGCCTTCCCTCGGGCCTGCTCGATCGCGGGCCGTCGCTGCGTGGCACGAAATTCCTGGGGAAGGCGGCGCTGAAAGCGCGCTTCGGCGGGGCAGGGCAGCCGTTCCAGATGGTCAATGTCGGCGCCTGCGATGGCGCGCTGTTCGACGATGTGACGCCGTGGCTGCACAGGATTGCCGGCGCCCGCGCCATGCTGGTCGAGCCGATCCCGTACAATCAGAAACGCCTGCGCGCCAACTATCCCGATACGGAGCGCTTCATCATCGAGCCGGTGGCGGTGACAAGGACCAGGGGCACGATCACCGTCCACACTTTCGATGCCGCGGCGCTCGAGGCCGGCACGCTGCCGATCGAGTTTATCGGCTGCTCCTCGTTCACCGACACCAATCTGATGTCGGGCAAGAACGCCTGGGGCGAGGCCGACGCCAATTTCAACAAGTTCGCACCGCACCTCAGGGATATCGAGGTGCCGTCGGAAACGCTGCAGACGCTGCTCGACCGCAACGGCATCAGCCATATCGACGCCTTCCTCGTCGATTGCGAGGGTGCGGACTGGATCGTCTTCGAACAGCTTGATCTGAAACGCTATCGTCCCGGCATGATCAAGGTCGAAGTCGGCGCGCTGCCGGCGGCGGAGATTGGTCAGGTCGTGGTCAAGCTGAAGACGGCGGGCTACCAGGTTGGTTTCCAGGCCGAGGATATCTGGGCCTTCGCGTAAGACATCGGCGACCGGACGGAAATGAATCGGCCCGGGCAATGCCGCCGATATTTCTTTATTTGGCGTTATCTTGGGGTGAAGAGCCGCCAATGGGGCGTGGACAGCTGCTTTACGCGCGGATATTGTTTAGGCTGTTCTGTGGCTCTCTTGGTTCGGTTGTTTCTCGGATTTCTAGCGAAACTTGGCACACGAAATACTGGACGTGAGCAAAGATGGTCAAAGCCGCGGCGAAGAAGCCTGCCAGCAATCCCCTTGGCCCAGGACTCCAGCCCGCGATTGATGACCGGTTGAAGGAGGCGGATCTTGGCCTGAAGAGCGCCGACATAAAGCTGAAAGAAGCAGAACTCATTGAGAAAAGGGCATGGTATCGATTCCTATCAGCGCCGCTGACGCCAGTTCTGATAACGGCCATTGCAGGATTTGTGGTCACGCAGGTGACGAATTCCATGCAGGCGAGCGCAAATCTGGCGTTGGAGCGCGAGAAGAGCAAAGGGTCCCTTATTCTCAAAGCGTGGGAAACAGGCGATCCAGCGGTTTCGCTCAGGAATTTGCAGTTTCTGGCGAAAATTCAGCTCATCGATGATCCGACAGGCGTGATCGGCAAACTCACGCCTGAAGATGCGCCTTTTCTGCCACGTCCTGGCGGTCCCGTTGTTCCAGTAAGCGCGAGCGACATGAAGGTTTTCTTTGAGCGTTACAAACAGGCATTCGGAACCATCACGCAACGCACCGTTGATAATCTGACCCAGCTTTTCCAGGACATTTCAAAGGACGTGTCAGCCCAAGACATCCGCCAGGTGGCATACGTTCTGGCAACCATCAGGTTTGAAACAGCCAATTCTTTTTCGACGGTTACCGAGATGGGGACGGATGCTTCGCTGGAAGGGAAGTATGGACCGGATTCGCCTTTTGGTTCCGCCCTCGGCAACACTTCACCTGGCGATGGTGCCCGATACAGGGGGCGCGGCTATCTTCAAATAACCGGCCGAAACAATTATCAATTCATGGGCTCGGCATTGAACATCGATCTGGTCGACCATCCTGAACTCGCGGTCGATCCGCAAATAGCCTATCGCATCACTTCCCTGGCGATGTTCGATGGCCGCTTTACCGGCAAGAAGCTTGCGGATTACATCACCGCCGACAAAGCAGACTATTATAACGCCCGGCATGTTGTGGGTGGATTGGGCCACGCGTCAGATATCGCGGATGCTGCAGTCAAGCTTGAGGCAATCCTGCGCGAAACCGTGGGAGATCAATCCGCGCAGGCTTCGCAGCCGTAGCGCCTTCGAACGACCCAATGCGTTTGAGTTGCCACTGGCGACAAATCGCCTTGTCCGCAGCTGTCTGGTCGCTCGGCTTTTTGCCAATGTCGCAAACAGGCTTCATCAGCGCTATCGCTCCGCCCTATAGTCCGCCCGCTTTATCACTTTGGAGTCGCGGGCAATGGCAGAGTTTCCGAAAAAGGCGAAGGTCGTTATCATTGGCCTTGGCGGTATTGTCGGCGCGTCGATCGCCCATCACCTGATCGAACGTGGCTGGACCGATATAGTCGGCATCGACAAATCGGGCATCCCGACCGATATCGGCTCGACGGCGCACGCTTCCGATTTCTGCTACACCACCAGCCACGATTTCCTGTCCTGCTGGACGACGCTTTATTCCATCGATTTCTACGAGAAGATGGGCCATTACGCCCGCATCGGCGGCCTCGAAGTGGCGCGCGTCGGCGACGATGGCCGCATGGACGAGATCAAGCGCAAGATCGCCTCGGCGAAGGCCTTTGGCACGCGGGCGCGCCTGATCGAGCCGGCCGAGATCAAGGAAAAGTTCCCGCTGATCGAAGAGGGGATGGTGCAGGGCGGCCTTTGGGATCCGGACGCAGGTCTGGTCATCCCGCGCTCGCAGACCGTCGCCGGCAA
This sequence comes from Mesorhizobium sp. WSM4312, assembly GCF_002294875.1. NCBI lineage: Bacteria > Pseudomonadati > Pseudomonadota > Alphaproteobacteria > Hyphomicrobiales > Phyllobacteriaceae > Mesorhizobium > Mesorhizobium sp. WSM4312. Next base: position 127,189 of record NZ_NSFU01000004.1, read on the forward strand.
GCTGGTCGACCAGGCGGAAGCGTCGGGCAAGCTGAAATCCTTCGCCAACACGCCGGCCAAGTCGCTCGTGGTCAAGGACGGCCGCATCAGCGCCGTGGTGACCGATCGCGGCACGATCGAGGCCGACTATGTCATCGTCTGCGCCGGCATCTGGGGCCGGCTGATCGCCGAAATGGTCGGCGAGGACCTGCCGGTCATGCCGATCGACCATCCCCTGACTTTCTTCGGCCCCTACAACGAATTCGCCGGCACCGGCAAGGAGATCGGCTGGCCGCTGCTGCGCGACCAGGGCAATTCGGCCTATATGCGCGACACCGGCGACCCCAAGACCGCCGAGGGCGGCCAGATCGAGTGGGGCTACTACGAAGAAAACAACCCGCGCCTTTGCCATCCGCGCGATCTGCTGGAGAAGGACCAGGCGCGGCTGTCACCGTCGCAGCGCGACCTCGACATGGAGCAGATCCTGGCGCCGCTCGAACGCGCCATGGAGCTGACGCCGATCCTGGGCGAACTCGGCTACAACGAAAGCCATTCCTTCAACGGCCTGCTGCAGGTGACCGCCGATGGCGGGCCGTCGATGGGCGAAAGCCAGAAGGTGAGAGGGCTGTGGTATGCCGTCGGCATCTGGGTCAAGGATGGCCCCGGCATGGGCAAGCTGATAGCCGACTGGATGACGGACGGTCGCACCGCGATCGACCATCACGCCATCGACTATGCGCGCTTCTATCCGCACCAGACGAAGGAACAGTTCATCTGGGATCGCTGCACCGAGACGGCGATGAAGGTCTACAATCCGGCTGTGCATCCGCGCGAACCGTTCTCCAAGGGCCGCAACATCAGGCGCTCGCCATTCTGGGAACGCGAGAAGGAACTCGGCGGTTATTTCATGGAACTGGGCGGCTGGGAGCGTGCTCATGGTTACGCCGCCAACGAGCACCTGCTGGAGAAGTATGGCAATCGCGTTCCCGTACGCGAGAACGAGTGGGACAACCGCCATTTCTGGCGCGTCTCCAATGCCGAGCATCTGGCGATGAGCGAGGATTGCGGCATCGTCAACCTGTCGCATTTCTCGATGTATGACGTCGAAGGGCCAGACCACGTCGCGCTGCTGGAATGGCTGTGCGCGGCCAAGATCGGCGGCGACAACAACATCGGCAAGGGCATCTACACCCACTTCCTCGACGAGGAAGGCATGGTGCGCGCCGACTTCACCGTGATCCGCATGGCCGACCGCTGCCGCGTCATCGACGGCGCCGATGCCGGCCCGCGCGACTTCCGCTACATGCAGCGCACAGCGCAGGACAAAGGCTTTGACGTCACCGTCACCGATGTGACGGAGAAATACGTCACCATCGGCATTTGGGGTCCGAATGCCCGCACCACCTTGCAGAAGGTGGTCGAGAATCCCGAGGGCCTTTCGCTGGAGAATTTCCCCTTCGCGGCGATCAAGCCGGTCAGGATCGGCGGCAAGGATGTCACCGCCTTCCGCATCTCCTATGTCGGCGAGCAGGGCTGGGAACTGCATATGCGCTACGAGGATGGCCTCGCCGTCTGGGATGCACTGCGCTCGACCGGCGTCATGCCGTTCGGCGTCGAGACCTATGCCAACACGCGCCGCATGGAAAAGAGCCTGCGCCTGCAGAATGCCGACCTTCTGACCGAGTACAATCTGTTGGAAGCCGATCTCGCGCGTCCGAAGGTCAAGGAGAACGATTTCTGCGGCAAGGCCAAGCATGTTGAATACCGCGCCCGCGAGTACCAGCCGGCGACTTTGTGCACGCTGGTGATGACCGAAAACACCGATTCCAAGGGCGTGGCGCGTTATCCCGTTGGCACGATGCCGGTGCTGGATCCGGCTACCGGTGAGACGCTGGTCGACGAGCTCGGCCGCCGCTCCTTCACCACCTCGGTCGCCTATGGGCCGACGATCGGCAAGAACATCGCGCTCGCCTATCTGCCGCATTCATATGCGCAGGAAGGCCGCAAGCTTGAGGTCGAATATTTCGGCGAGACCTATCCGGTCGAGGTCGCCGGCGTCGGCTACAAGCCGCTCTATGACCCGGAGAACCTCAAGCCGCGCAGCTGATCGGTCGGGCGGACCACGGGACTTATTGCAAAAGCCTGGCTGCGAGCCGGGCTTTTGTCTTTTTAAGCGGGCGGTTTTCGCTTACCCTTGCGGCATGTCTGCTTTATCGCGCGCGAGACATCTGCTTTCCGGCTGCGCCGCGCTGGCTCTGATGCTTTCGCTGACGCCGGGGTCCCGCGCGGATGAGCCGGTCGATGTCGAGCTGGTGCTGGCGGTCGACGTTTCGCTGTCGATGTCGGCGGACGAGCTCGAGATCCAGCGCCATGGCTACGCGGCGGCGCTGACGCATGACAATGTGCTGCAGGCGATCGCCGATGGCGCCCATGGCAAGATCGCCGTCACCTATGTCGAATGGGCCGGCACCACATGGCAACGCGTCATCGTGCCATGGACTGTCATCGCAACCCGAGCCGACGCGGAGCGGGTGGTCGCGCAATTGTCGGCGCAGCCGCCGAACAGTGCGCGGCGCACCTCGATCTCCGGCGCGCTGGAATTCGGCAGCGATCTGTTCGCCGAAAGCGGCTACCAGGGGACCAAGCGGGTCATCGACATTTCCGGCGACGGGCCCAACAACCAGGGTGCTCCGGTCAATCTCACCCGCGACGGCGTGGTCAGACAAGGCATCGTCATCAACGGCCTGCCGCTGATGACCCGGCGTGGCCTTTCCGGCGCTTACGACGTCAACGATCTTGACCGCTACTACAGCGACTGCGTCATCGGCGGCCCGGGCGCCTTCATGATCCCGGTCAACGACTGGACGCAATTTCCCGAAGCCATTCGCCGCAAACTGGTGCTGGAGCTTGCCGGCCCGACCTCACCGCAATGGGCGGCGGAGGAGGCCGATCATCCGCCGGTGGTGCTGGCGCAGGACAAGCCCGCCGCCGACTGCCAGATCGGCGAGAAAATGTGGCGAAACCGCAACTGGATGCTCGACAGCCGCTGAGCCGAGCGAGCCAACCAACGGTGACGACCGACCCGATCGCAGCTCTTCGGCCGAGCGCCGTTGCGGCGACTGTCCACGGGCAGGGCTTCAATTCTGTCCAACGCAAGTGGTGCGGCGAGCCTGCTGGCAGCAGCCGAACACGTTCCTGTTGATTGACAAGCCGACAGGCGTCTGTGAACAATTTCGCCCAGAGAAACAAAAGGGGAACCGACATGAACAGAATCGCCGTTTTCGCCGCGACTTTGACGCTTGCCGCCGGTCTGTCCGCGCCGGTGATGGCCGCCACATCGGTCACCATCGGCATCAGCGGCTGGACCGGCTTCGCACCGCTGACGCTTGCCAAGCAGGCAGGCCTCTTCGAGAAGCACGGCCTCGACGTGACCTTGAAGAAGGTGCCGCAGGCCAGCCGTCCGCTCGCCATCGCCAGCGGCGACCTGCAATGCGCCGCCACTACCGTCGAGACGTGGCTGGTGTGGAACGCCAGCGGGGTGACCACCAAGCAGATCTTCCAGCTCGACAAATCCTATGGCGCCGACGGCATCGTCGTGCGCAACGACATCAAGACGGTCGCCGATCTCAAGGGCAAGAACGTCGCCTCCTCGGCTCCGGGCACGTCGCCCTATTTCCTGCTCGCCTGGGTGCTGAACAAGAACGGCATGTCGACCAAGGACGTGACGGTCGTCAATCTGGAGCCGGACGCGGCGGCGCAAGCCTTCCTCGCCGGCCAGAACGATGCGGCGGTCACCTATGAGCCGTTCATCTCGGCCGTGCGCGACAAGGCCGACCAGGGCCACATACTGGCGACCACGCTCGACTATCCGATGGTGCTCGACACGGTCGGCTGCACGCCCGAATTCCTCAAGGCCAATCCCGACGCCGCCAAGGCGCTCGCCGACAGCTATTTCGAGGCGCTCGACCTGATCAAGAAGGACCCGCAGAAATCCTACGAGATCATGGGCGCCGACGTGAAGCAGTCGGCCAAGGAATTCGAGGATTCGGCGAAGTACCTGAAATGGGCCGACAAGCCCGAGAACCAGCAGTTCTTCACCAAGGAATTCCAGGATTTTTCCAAGACCGCGGGCGAGTTGCTGCTGCAGATGGGGCTGATCAAGGAAGCGCCCGACGTCGCCACGCTGGCCGACACCAGCGCGGTGGCGAACTGATCGTCCGACCTTTGCCCATCGTGCGGCGGCGTCCGGCGCCGCCGCTCTTTCCTCGACACGTGACCATTTGATGGGGACGATGTGAAGATGCGCCCCTTGCATCCAGTCTCGCCGAGCCTGCGAACCGTGCTCGGCATTTCCTTTTTCGTGCTGTTTATTGCCTTCTGGGCCTGGATCACGCTTGGCGGCCACGTCAACCGCATCTTCCTCGCCGATCCGCTATCAATGCTCAGGGATGGCTGGCGGCTGCTGGTCGAGGACCGCTTCTGGCTCGACATATTGATCACCATCTGGCGCGTCTTCGGCGGCTTCGTGCTGGCCTCGGTCGTCGCCGTGCCGATCGGAATCGCCATGGGCGCCTGGAAGCCGGTGGAAGCGTTCCTGGAACCCTTCGTCTCCTTCGCCCGCTATTTGCCGGCCTCGGCCTTCATTCCGCTGCTGATCCTGTGGGCCGGCATAGGCGAACTGGAAAAGCTGCTGGTCATCTTCGTCGGCTCGGTGTTCCAGATCATCCTGATCATCGCCGTCAAGGTCGGCTCGACGCGACGCGATCTGGTCGAGGCCGCCTATACGCTGGGCTCGACGAGCAACGGCATCGTCAAACGGGTGATCATGCCGGCCAACGCGCCCGAAATCGCCGAGACGCTGCGGCTGGTGCTCGGCTGGGCCTGGACTTATGTCATCGTCGCCGAGCTGATCGGTTCGTCCTCCGGCATCGGCTACATGATCATCAACAGCCAGTCGCGGCTGGCGACCGGACAGATCATTTTCGGCATCATCGTCATCGGGCTGATCGGGCTGTTGTCCGACTTCGCCTTCAAGGCGTTCAACCGCTGGCTCTTTCCATGGAGCCTGGCGTGAGCAAGCTTCTCATCGAGGGCGTCTCGCGCACCTTTGCCGGCGTGCGCGGCGGACCGCCGGTCAAGGCACTGATGCCGATCGATCTGGCGGTCGCCGCCAACGACTTCATCACCATTCTGGGGCCGTCCGGCTGCGGAAAGTCGACGCTGCTTAGAATTGTCGCCGGCCTGGAGGCGCCCAGTGAAGGCCGCGTGCTGCTCGACGACAAGGCCGTGACGCGGCCGGGACCCGATCGCGGCATGGTCTTCCAGTCCTACACGCTGTTCCCGTGGCTGACGGTGACTGAGAACATCGCCTTTGGCCTGCGCGAACGCGGCATGGCGCCAAAGGAGCGGGACGACATCGTCGCCTCCTATGTCGATCTGGTCGGGCTGAGGGGATTTGAAAATCATTGGCCGAAGCAGCTTTCCGGCGGCATGCAGCAGCGCACGGCGATCGCCCGTGCGCTCGCCAACGATCCCGAGATCCTGTTGCTGGACGAGCCGTTCGGCGCGCTCGACAACCAGACGCGCGGGTTGATGCAGGAGCTGCTTCTCGGCATCTGGGAGCGGCGCAAGAAGACGGTGCTGTTCGTCACCCACGATATCGAGGAGGCGATCTTCATGGCCTCGCGCGTCATCGTGATGACGGCGCGGCCCGGCAGCATCAAGTCGGATGTCGCCATCGACCTGCCGCATCCGCGCCACTACACGCTGAAGACCAGCCCGGAATTCTCGGCGCTGAAAGCGCGGCTGACCGAGGACATCCGGGTCGAGGCCATGCGCACGGCACAGGCGCAGCCGGCCGAGGCCTGATCCGGCGATCAGGCCGCCAGCAACTGCTTGCGGTCGACACGCTCCTGCTGCGGCGAGCGGGCGTAGAGCTCGCGGTAGCACTTCGAGAAATGCGAGGCCGAGACGAAGCCGCAGGCGACCGCCACCTCGACCACCGGCATCGAGGACTGGATCAGCAGATGCCGGGCGCGGTCGAGGCGGATCTCCAGGTAGTAGCGGGCAGGGGAACGACCCATCTCGGTGCGGAACAGGCGCTCGATCTGGCGACGCGACAGGTCGACATGGTCGGCGATCTCGATCAGCGACAGCGGCTCGGAGAGATTGCCTTCCATCAGCTCGATAATGGTCAGCACTTTCGAGTTCTGCACGCCGAGACGGGCGCGCAGCGGCAGGCGCTGGCGGTCGGTCGGGCTGCGCACGCGATCGGTCAGCACCTGTTCGCAGACCCGGTTGACGAGGCTCTCGTCGAAATCGTCACCGATCAGCTTCAGCATCATGTCGAGCGCGGCGGTGCCGCCGGCGCAGGTATAGATGTTCTGGTCGACTTCGAAGAGGTCGGCAAAGACATTGGCCTTCGGGAACGCCTCGGAAAAGCCCGGCAGGTTTTCCCAATGGATGGCGCAGCGCTTGTTGGACAGGAGGCCAGCGGCGGCAAGGATGTGCGCGCCGGTGCACAGGCCGCCAACGGCGACCCCACGATTATACTCCTCGCGCAGCCAGGCGAAGGCCGATTTGTTATGGTAGCGCTCGACATCGATGCCGCTGCAGACGATGGCCATGTTGGGCCGGTCGGGGCCCGCCATCTTCTTGCGCTCTTCCTCCAGCGAGGTGTTGACCGCGCATTCGACGCCGTTCGAGGCGCGCACCGGCTTGCCGTCGATGCTGGCCAGCCGCCAGCGATAGGCCTCGTAGCCGAGCATGCGGTTGGCGGAGCGCAGCGGGTCGAGTGCGGTCGCAAAAGCGATCATGGTGAAATCGGGGACAAGGAAAAAGACAAACGATCGCTTGATCGGATGCTTGATGGCGTTCACGGGAACCTCATCTGGCCATGGCGCGAACAGGATGTCGCGAATAGCATAGCGACATCAGGAAAAACCTTGGCTGTCAATCGGCTACGCTGCCTCAGTAAGACAAAATTTGCGACACGGGTCGCAAATGGGCAATCAGTGTGCGGCAGTGCTCAGGGGAGCTGCATCAACTGTTCACGCGACAGGCAAAATGTACAAAGGCAAGACAAAAACGCCGCCGTGGCTGGAGCCAGGCGGCGTTACAGTTCTTGAAGCAGCGGCAGGGAGACGCTGCCTGGAAAATGATCAGGCGACGAAGCCGAGGCGCGCCGCAGCCATCGCACCGGTCTGGCCGGGCATGGTGTTGGCAAGGCGCTGGCGCTCGAGAGCGGTGGTCAGGTTCATTTCGCGGCGGGTAAAGAGGCGGGCAAAAAGCTTCATCATCATCTCCTATCGGTTGCTCAGACGGGTCGCCTTCGCTTGATGGAGTGGGGCAGCTCGTTTGCTGGCGGTGATATAGGCTTGTGTTGTGTAAAACTAAATCGCAAAAACGAAGCGCTTGATATGAAATGCGACACGGATTGCGACAAATTTGGGCAAGGTGCCTAGGATTTGCGATTGTTTACAGGAAGTTAGTTCGAAAACAGGCTGCTATGCGGCTTGTTCATATGCGCCATGCAGCGGCGGCATGGCTTAGGAAATCATTTGAACGCAAATAAAATAGAAAAGGCCTGCCGGCGGGCTGCGCGGCAGGCCTTCAGCACAGGGTACACACGATTTACTTTGCTCCAGCCCAGGATCCGACGCCGTTGCGAATGCCGGTCTTGGTGTCGGCGGCTTCTGGCCAGCCGATATCCTTCTGCAATTCGATCGGCAGGGAATGGATGGCGCGTTCGGTCTGGTAGCGGGCGCGTGCCGCGCTGAATTCAGTCGCGATGCGACCGAGGGACGAGAGGATAGACATTTCATTCTCCTTAGGTGCCGGGCCGGAGACATTCCGGCCTTTGATGTGGGGGCTTACACGCGGCGTGTTTCAACCCCATTTCATGTCGATTGCAGGCCTGTGACATGGTCGTTTCATGGCTGCTTGTGGCAGCAACCTCAATCGATGGAGTTGACTATCCTCCTGATCCGGTGTTCAATCAAACGAAATGGAATGATGCTTTGTATCAGAAAAATTGAAGGTCGCTTCCCATGAACGCCCCGCTCAATCATCCGCTGCCGCTCCTCGATCTCGACGTTTTGCGCACTTTCGTGGCGATTGCCGAGACCGGCAGCTTCACCACCGCCGCCAATGCCGTCTTCCGCACACCGTCCGCCGTCTCCATGCAGATCAAGAAGCTGGAGGACATTCTCGGCCGTTCGGTGTTCGCGCGCGATGCGCGTTCCGTATCGCTGACCACGGACGGCGAGATGCTGCTCGGCTATGCCCGCCGGCTGCTGTCGATCAACCGCGAGGTGGTGTCGAAGTTCATCATTCCCGAGATTGTCGGGGTGGTGCGGCTCGGCTCGCCGGATGATTACGGCGAGCGCGTGCTGCCGCATGTGCTGAAGCGTTTCGCGCAGTCGCATCCCTCGATCGCCGTCGACGTCACCATAGACCAGAGCAGCAATCTGCGCCGGCGCATGGACGACCGCGCGCTCGACATCACGCTTCTGACCAACTCCTACAAGACCAGCGCACTCGGCGCCGAAGTGCTTTTGACCGAGCCGATCGTGTGGGCAGGCGCCAAGGGCGGCTGCGCGCATCTGCGCGAGCCCTTGCCGGTTTCGCTGTGGGAAGAGGGCTGCGCCTGGCGTGCCGGCGCGCTCGAAGCGCTGGGACGCGAGGGCCGCAACTACCGCGTCGCCTATATGAGCGCGCATACGGCAGGCCAGCGTGCCGCGATCATGGCCGACCTCGCGGTCGCGCCGCTGCCGCGATCATTCCTCGGCAACGATATGGTCGAACTCTGCCCGAAGGACGGCATGCCCGATATCGGCACCTACAACCTCGCCATGGTGGTGGCGCCGGACGCCAGCGCGCCGGTCAAGGCCGTCGCCGACCACATCCGCGCGACCTTCGAAGTGTTCCGGGAAACCGGCAAGTTCTGATCTGTCGCCGGATCGAAAGCGCTACTCCGCCGCCTCGGCGGAGGGCGCTTGAAACCTGGTTTCCCTGTCTTGCCTGACCGGTGAGCGGCTCTCGCCGAGGAACGTGACGATGTGCTGTCGCGCGCGTCGCGATTCCGGCATGTCGATCAACGGCCAGGCGTGGAACATGCCTTCCTCGTGGACGACATCAACCTCGACACCCGCTTCCCGCGCCTTTTGCGCGAAGATCAGATTGTCGGGCGTCAAGAGATCGCGCGAGCCGGTCAAAAGCAGCGTTTTCGGCAGTACCGACAGGTCGCCGTAGATCGGGCTGATGTGCCAGTCGCTGCGATCGATGCCGGCGCTGTACATCCGGATCGCTTCGAGACCGCCGGGAATACCGAGCCAGGGATCGTTGCGCTCGGCCTCGAACAGATCGGGGTTGGAAAGCGACATGTCGAGGCCGGGCGAGATAAGCACGTGGCGCGAGGGCAGGGGCAAGCCTTCTTCCGCGGCCATCATGGTCAGCACCACCGCCATGTTGCCACCGGCGGAATCGCCCATGAAGACGATGTCTTCCGCCTCGGTCTCGTCGAGCATCTGGCGATAGACGTCGCCGACCATGCCGAACATGGCGTGGAAATCGTGCTCCGGGGCGATGGGATAGATCGGCACCGTGATGCCATGGCCGAGCCGGTCGGCCATGTCGGCAATCAGGTGCCAGTGATAGGGCGTGATTTCAAAGACATAGGCCCCGCCATGCAGGTAGAGAATCCGCTTCTGCTCGTCACCTCTTGGGGCGATTTCGTAGACGGGAAAGCCGTCGACGGTGCGCGTCTGGATGTCGAAACGCTGATGCAGCGAGGCCGGCGGATGGTGATCCTCGGTCTTGCGTGCGGCCGCGATCCAGCGCTTCAGGTTTTCCGGGCTGGCAAACGCCTTCTTGCGGCTGTACCTGAGCACGAAGGACACGATGTGGCTTTTGAAACTTGGCATGCGGATACACGAACTTCGGCTGCAGCCGACTAAGAGAAACCTCCACTATTTCCGAAGATCGTACGCTCGCCCGAAATGTCAAGATTTGCGCTCTGTCCACACGGCGGTGTGATCCGCGCCGCCGTCAGCGGCGCGGCAAAAGGGCCGCGCGCAGCCGGTTGCTGGTGGCGACGGGGGATTTCCGAGATCCCCGGCGCCTGCCGAGCAATTCGCATTTGTCGGCAAAGGTCATCAGCGCGCCGTGCCCAGAAGCAGCGACGTGAGCGCGGCCTGCGGATCGCTGGGCGGCGATGCCGGCCAGCCAATGTCCTTCTGCACATGCGCCGGCAGGCTGTTCAGCGCGCGGATCGCCTTGTTCCTGGCGTGGTTCTGCCTGATGGTCACACCGAAGCGGCCGAGATTTTCGAACATCGACATTTTCATCTCCCTTGAAGAACGGCGACAACCGAGGAATATCTTCGGCCGCCGTTCGATGCGGGGTAAATGCGCCTGCCATGTATCGGATGGATTTCGCGAAAACAGTGTTTCGGTTTCCGGATCGGTCGATCCGGAAACATTTGCATGCAAATGAGTTTGAGGTTGGAGACGGCCTGTGAAGGTCGCGTCTATTCGCGGCCACGCCTCGCCGCGTGGCCTTCGCGCGAGCGCCGGCGCGGCGTGGCGTCGCCGGCGATGCCGTCCTCGCTCACCGTCTTGCGCGGCGGCAGTTTCACGGCCGCCGACAGTTTCGGGAACGGGTCGACCTTGTTGGGCAGCGCCATGGCGTAGACGAAATGCTCCTGGAATTTCGGCTCCAGCGCGGTCTCGATCTTCTCGATCTGGCTCACCGTCTCCTCGATCTCGCGGCGATAGCCGCGGTTCAAGAGCGCCATGCGCGCACCAGCACCTGCGGCGTTGCCGACGGCGGAAACCTTGTCGAGCTCGCAATCGGGGATCAGGCCCAGCACCATGGCGTATTTCGGATCGATGAAGGAGCCGAAGGCGCCGGCGAAGTGGATGCGGTCGACATGGTCGGTATTCTGCTTTTCCATCAACAGCTTGGTGCCGGCATAGAGTGCGGCCTTGGCGAGCTGGATGGCGCGCACGTCGGTCTGGGTGATGGTGATCTTCGGCTCGCCTTCCTTGAGCACATAGGAGAAGGTGCGGCCATTGGCGGTGACGCGCGGCGAGCGTGCACTCAGCGATCCGTCGACCACGCCGTCCTCGGAAATGATGCCGGCAAGATACATTTCCGCCACCACCTCGATGATGCCGGAGCCGCAGATGCCGGTGACGCCGGTCGCCTGCACGCTTTCCAGGAAGCCCGGTTCGTCGGACCACAGTTCCGAGCCGATGACGCGGTATTTGGGCTCCAGCGTGTCGGGATCGATGCGCACGCGTTCGATGGCGCCGGGCGCGGCACGCTGGCCGCCGGAGATTTCGGCGCCTTCGAAAGCCGGACCGGTCGGAGAGGAGGCCGCCACGACCCGCGCACGGTTGCCGAGCACGATCTCGGCATTGGTGCCGACGTCGACGATCAGCATCATCTCGTCCTGGCGATGCGGGCCTTCCGACAGCGTCACCGCCGCCGCGTCGGCGCCGACATGGCCGGCGATGCAGGGCAGCATATAGAGGCGCGCACCCTGGTTGAGCTTGAGGCCGATGTCGGAGGCCTTGATCCGCACCGCGCCCGAGACGGCGAGCGCGAAGGGGGCGCCGCCGAGTTCGGTCGGATCGATGCCGAGGAACAGATGGTGCATGATCGGATTGCCGACGAATACGGAATCCAGAATGTCGTTGCGCTGGACATTGCCCTCCGCGCACACCTTGTCGATGAGGCTGGAGATCGCCTCGCGCACGGCCACCGTCATGCCTTCGCGGCCGTCCGGGTTCATCATCACATAGGAGACGCGGCTCATCAGATCCTCGCCGAAGCGGATCTGCGGGTTCGAGGTGCCGGACGAGGCGGCGACTCGGCCCGACAGGAGCGACACCAGATGCATGGCGATGGTGGTCGAGCCGATGTCGCAGGCCAGCCCGTAGGCCTCGTTCTTGAGGCCAGGCCACAAGGCGATGACGCGCGCGATGTCGCTGTCGGCATCCTTGTGGATGGCGGCGGTCGCGGTCCAGTTGCCCTTGCGCAATATGCCTTGCACCTGCGGCAGCAGGTAGAAATCGAATTCGAGGTTTTTGAAGCCCCAATCCTTCATCAGCGCGATCTTCAGCCGGTCGAGGTCGCCGAGCGGTTTGTGCATGTCGGGCTCTTCGATCTCGACATAGCACATGCGTATCGCCGTATCGCGGGCGATCACCCTGGTGTCGGCATCCTTGCGGATGGTCTGCGCGTTGATGACGGTGTCCTGCGGGACGTCGATGACGAGGTCGCCGAGGATCTGCGCCGAGCAGGAGAGGCGGCGCCGCTCAGGCAGGCCGCGCACGCGCTCGTAGCGCTCTTCCTTCGGTCCCTTGGGCGAGATGTGGTCGTTGGAGGAGACGATCTTGTGCTTGGCGAAATTGCCTTCCTGCACCTCGATCTGGCAGCGCCCGCACGTGGCGCGGCCGCCGCACACGCTCTCGACATAGACACCGAGCTGGCGCGCGGCATCGAGCACCGGCGTGCCGACAGGAAACCGCCCGCGCTTGCCCGACGGCATGAACAGCACGAGTGGATCGGTAATGTTGGCAGGCGAGTTCATGCGTACACGTGTCTCGGAAGGGATTGTCGATACCGTTTAACGGATCGTTTCATTATTGGGCGGAGTGTCTGATGGTCCAGAGGCCAATCATGTCCGATCTCCTGCTGTCCAGCATATTTACCGCCTTTACCATGGTGCGGTTGCTGAAGGGGCCGTGGCTGCGCAATCCGCAATATCTGGCCACCGGAATTCTCGGCGCGATCGTCGCGGTGCTGCTGCTGCACGGGCTGTGGCCCGCCTATGACGATGACTTCGTCATAGGCGGCGTGACAGGCATATTCGGATCGTGGGCGGGAATGGCGTTGTTCGACGCCATATTGGGCGTCGCCTGACCGCAACGCAGGCGCGTCCGACCGCATCGATGATGCGATCGGTCCAGCGTGGTTTGCAGTCCGGTTCACGATTGCGCGCTTACCCCCGAGCCATGCGGGCTTCACGGCCGCCGCGGCGGCGGCCACCGTTGGCAGCGCCGTCGCCCGGCGCATTGACCTGCGTCGGCGCCGCGACCGCATGGCCGCCTTCGGCCGGCTTGTAGTCCTTGTAGGTCCTGATCCAGTTGGTGCAGTTCTCGTCGGTGCCGTTGAGCACATTGGCGCCGCGCACGGCTTCCATTTCCTGCGGACGCACCGGGTTCATGATGGCGCTCGTCATGCCGGCGCCGATCACCATCGGGATGAAGGCGGCGTTGATGCCATGGCGGTGCGGCAGGCCGAAGGAGATGTTGGATAGGCCGCAGGTGGTGTTGACCTTGAGCTCTTCGCGCAGGCGGCGCAGCAGCGCGAATACCTGGCGGCCGGCGTCACCCAGCGCGCCGATCGGCATGACCAGCGGGTCGACGACGACGTCGTGCGCGGGAATGCCGAAATCGGCGCAGCGCTGGACGATCTTCTTGGCGACGGCGAAGCGCACGTCCGGATCCATCGAAATGCCGGTCTCGTCATTGGAGATGGCGACGACCGGGACGTTATATTTCTTGATCAATGGCAGGATGGCTTCGAGTTTTTCTTCCTCGCCAGTGACGGAATTGACCAGCGGGCGGCCCTTGGCGACCTTGAGCGCCGCCTCGATCGCCGCGGTGACCGAGCTATCGATCGACAGCGGCAGGTCGACGAGCCCTTGGACGATCTCGAGCGTCTGCACCAGCAGCGCCGGTTCGGTCGCGTTGGGGTCGACGGCGGTGACGCCGGCATTGACGTCGAGCATGGTGGCGCCGCAGGCGGCCTGTTCCAGCGCGTCCTTGATGACGGTCTCGAAATTGCCGGCCACCATCTCGGCGGCGAGCTTTTTGCGGCCGGTCGGGTTGATGCGCTCGCCAATCACGCAGAAGGGCTGGTCGAAGCCGATGATGATTTCTCGTGTCGCCGAGGCAACGATGGTCCGGGTCATGAAATCTCTCCGTCGTGATATAAAGAGTTCTTTATATCGTTATCTCTTCTCGATCAAGCGAATGGTGGTCCTCCGCGCGGATCAATGCGCGGTCTTGACCATATCCACCTGGGTTTCGGTAATCTCGTCGTGCAGGATGTGGTCGAGCCGGTCGGCAACCATCTGGTCGTCGCGACGGATTTCGCGCTTCCAGGGCTGGCGGCCCTTGAGCACGCCCGATTCATCGACGATCTCGGCGACATATTCCTCCTGGCGGTAGGCCATCACATGGACGCCCGAGATCCCAGGGATTTCCTTCACCTCGTTGATGATGTCGATGCAGAGCTGCTTGCCTTCCTTCTTCTGGTCCTGCGCGCCTTCCAGCCGCTTGATGACGGCATCCGGGATGTGGATGCCCGGCACGTTGGAGCGGACCCACTTGGCGGTCTTGGCCGAGGCGAGCGGGCCTACGCCGCACAGGACGAACACTTTTTCGGTGTGGCCGAGATCGCGCGCCTTCTGCATGAAGGTCTTGAACATCGGCACGTCGAAGCAATACTGCGTCTGCACGAACTGCGCGCCGGCGGCGATCTTCTTGCCGAGATGGATCGGGCGGAAGTCGAAGGGCGGCGCGAACGGGTTGACGGCAGCGCCGAGGAAGACCTGCGGCGGCGTCGTCAGCTTGCGGCCGGACAGGAACTTGCCGTTGTCGCGCATGATGCGGATGGTTTCGAGCAGCGACATGGAATCGAGGTCGAACACCGGCTTGGCGCCGGGCTGGTCGCCAGCCTGCACGCCGTCGCCGGTCAGGCACAGCATGTTGGCGACACCCATGGCAGCACCGCCCAGCACGTCGCCCTGGATGGCGATGCGGTTCTTGTCGCGGCAGGCGATCTGCATGATCGGGGCATAGCCCATGCGGGTCAAAAGCGCGCAGATGCCGACCGAGGACATGTGGCAGTTGGCGCCGGAGGCATCGACGGCGTTGATGGCGTCGACCCAGCCGTCGAAGATCTTGGCCCTGTTGTAGACGTCCTCGGGATCGGCGCTGTCGGGAGGATTGAGCTCGGTCGTCACGGCGAATTCACCGCGCCGCAACACGCGCTCGAGGCGGCCGCGGGACGAATGGCCGGGCAGGGGGTCGAGCGGCAGGTGAATGCCGGCCGGGTTCTCGTCGCGCTGACGGGCACTCATGTGGCGGCTCCGGTCTTTGGCGCGGCCGCGGTCTCACGGGCGGCGGCCGCCTGCGCGGTGACCCGCAGCCAGGCGGAGGTCTCGCGCAACGACTGGTCGACCGGCTTCTGCACGGCCAGGATCTTGTCGGAGTTGACCATGTTCTGCGAGCCTTCCCAGGCCTTGACCCAGACGCAGGGCATATCGGGCTCGACCTCGCAATTGCCGTTGGCGCGCACGCCGCCGCAGGGGCCGTTGCGCAGTTGCTTGGGGCAATTCATCGGGCATGACATGCCGGTCGAAGACAGGATGCACTGGCCGCACATGCGGCAGTCGAACATGAAACCCTTGACGCGCTTCTCGACGAATTTGATCGGGGCCTCGACGCGACCGTAGCCGATGCCTTTCCACAGAGGGTGGAGGAGCAGAAACATGTCGGCGAAACGGGAATAGAACCATTCGAGCAGGCGCGAATGCCGGATCGACCATAGTCTCACCGCGAAGGAGCGCTGCACGCGCCGCTGCGGCGACACGTCGGCCGGCTTGTAGTCGGATTTCGGCGCTGCCTTCTTGACCAGGGTGGCCTGGGTAACCGTCGGCCCATCGTTTTTGACAGGAGTGGTCTCAGACATTTTCTTTGCCGCCCGCTTTGACCAGAGCGACCAATCTCTCTCGGTCATATTTCGTATCGAGGTCCTGGAAAGCCTTTTCGACCTCGGTTTCGAGATCGTCGCCGACAGGAACCGGATCGGCCTTGCGCCATTCGGCCAGATAGTCGTCGGTGCCGCCGGCGCCGGTGCGCATGGCGCACATGTCGATGGCTTCGGTGAAGCGCAGCGGCAGCTCGCGCTTGGCATTCTGCCGGCCCTTCTTGACGATGACCTGGGCAGGGATGTCGCGCCAGTAGACGACGATAAGATCGGCCATGAATTCTCGCTCCTCGATCTCAGAGCATTGCCGGATGCGCAATGGAGCCGCTTGTTATGGGACGACGCGCGCGCATTCAAAAGCGACGCATTGCAATGTCGTAAAATGAAAGGCGTGTTAATTCGTTCGCGGGGCGCACCGGCGGAGCGTCGGCGTGCCGAAAAGCCGTCTAGCCCTGTGCGGCTCCGGGCTGATGAGACCCTACCAGATTCCGGTTCTGAGGCCGGTCCAGAGGTAGAACCAGATCGTTGGATGATACCATAGTTTGGAAGGCAGGCCGGGATCGAAAGTCGTAAGTTTTCCGGCCAGGGCATCGCTGACCGCCTCGATGCAGATATCGCGCGAGAACGCCGTTTGGCGCAGCGCGTGGCTTGAGATGGTGTCGCCTTTTTCCGGTCTGCCGCGTGCCTGCTTCAGCACGCCGCCAGTGTCGACGCCGGCGTCGACGAGGTGGACGGTCGTGCCGAAATTCTGCACATCACCTGATGCCAGGGCCCAATAGCCGCCATTCATGCCGCGATATTTCGGCGTGATGCCCGCATGGTAGTTGAGCACCGGGCAGGGCATTTTGCGCAGCATCTCAGCCGAGATCAGCCGGCAACCGTTAAGCAGCACGACGCCTGGCTGGATCTTCTGGATCGCCTGCAGGCACTCAGGCCCATTGGCCGAGGCCACCTGGATGATCTCCTGGCCTGGTCGCGGCTCAACCTCCAGTCTCTCCTCGGCAATCAATCGCGCGCTATGGCCGGCCCGCAGCCGCTTGCCCAACCTACTCAGCACCATCGTGCCAAGCTGGCCCATGGCCGAGACCCAGCCCTGGCGGCGAGCCCGACCACGCAGCAATTGCTTTTTGGATTCAGGGGTTTCGAGGATGACGCTGACAGGACCAACGCGATCGGCAATTGCGTTGATCATGGCCCAGACATGCTGGCCGCCGCCGGTCACGACGACGATCGACGCGCTGGCTCCAACCGGTGAAGACATGGCCCGCTTTCCTGCCTTGCACGCAGCCGGCTGCCGCATGCTGGCCGGATTTGTGCCGGAATGGGGTTAAATCTTGATGACCACGCTCAGCGCTTGAACTCGATGATGTCGAGTTTCGATTCGTAGTAGGGCGCGGGAAGTTCGACGCGCCATTCGCTGGCACCGGTGCGGAAGGCATAGCCGACCTGGTCGGTTTGCGGACCGCTGCCATAAGGTTTTGCCCGATCATTGTTGACGGAGCCGGAGCCGAGATAGATGGCGCGCTGCTCGCCATCGTCGAAAAAGCGGCCCTGGGTTCGCTGCGAGCCGCTGATTTTTTCAAGCCGCCAGCCGGAACCATCGTCGGTCACCTTGCACTTGAACCAGCCATAGATGACGAGCGGGCTCAAACCGCCTGCCTTGATGGTGCGGCACTTCCAGCTGCCGGTCAGGTCCTTGTCGGAGAACGACACCAGCGGCTTGGACAGCAAGGCATCGAGTTGTTTGACCTCGGCCGGGCTGCCCGCCTTCGCCTCGGCGAGCGCCGCCTTGCGCGTCTCGCCATATTCGTCGAGGCGGACCTTGTCGGCAGGCGTGATCAGCTTCTGCACCTGGCCGTCGGCAAGAGCGGGAAGGTTGCAGCAGAGCAGGCCGATGACGGCAAAAAGGGGACGAAGGATCATCTGGAACTCCCTGAGTCTCTAAAATGCAGTCGACAAAAATGGCAGTTAATGTCTGGAGCGGCGCCGTTGCCGGTCGATGGCTGATTTTATCGGGTCGCCCGCGCCTGTCATCCGTGCTTAACAGCGTCGCCGTCAGAAATCATGGTGTGACGCATGCGAATCTTGCTCACGGGATCGTCGGGTTGGCTGGGCAGCGCGCTGGCGCCGCGCCTGCGCGCGCTTGGCCATGAGGTGATTGGCCTCGACCCTGTTCCTTCGGTGGAAACGCAGATGATCGGCTCGATCGCCAACCGCAATCTGGTCATGCGGGCGGTCGGGCACAACCGAATCGAAGCCATCATTCACAGCGGCGCGCTGCACAAGCCCAATATTGAGAGCCGCGCCAACAGCGATTTCGTCGCCACCAACGTGCAAGGCACGCTTAACCTTCTCGACGCCGCGGTGGCGAGCGGCGTGCAGCGCTTCGTCTTCACCTCGACCACCTCGCTGATGATCTCGCAGGCGATACGCGACGGGTTCAAGGGCGGTGCGCGCAAGGCCGCCTGGCTGACCGAGGCGATGTCGCCCGAGCCGCGCAACATCTATGGCGTCACCAAGCTTTCGGCCGAACATCTCTGCCGCCTCTATCATCTGCAGCATGGCCTGCCGGTGGTCGTGCTGCGCACGGCCCGCTTCTTTCCCGAAGCCGACGACATGGCGCATGCGATCGAACAGTCTGACGCCAACACTAAGGCGAATGAATTGCTGTTCCGCCGGCTGACGGTGGAAGACGCGGCGGAAGCCCATGTCGCTGCGCTGGAGAAGGCGCCACAGCTCGGCTTCGACATCTTTATCGTCTGTGCGCCGACGCCGTTCCGGCCTGATGATTGCGCCGAACTGATCGCCGATGCGCCGTCAGTGGCCGCGCGCTATTTCCCGGATTTTCCGGCGCTGTACGCGCAAAAAGGCTGGACGATGTTTTCCTCCATCGACCGCGTCTATGATGCCTCGCGGTTGCGGGAGAGGCTCGGCTTTGTCTGTAAGACGAGTTTTGCCGATGTGCTGGCGGCGCTGAGGGCGGAGGAGGCCGCCTAGCGCATTGCGCTCAGGCGACCTTCGCCGCCTGCGCCAAGTCCGCCGTCAGATCGCCATAGCCGGTCGCGCGCCGCTCATAGGCGAGGCCGAGCAGGGCGGCGGCCTTTTCCGCGACCTTGTCGAGTTCCGGATCGTCGGTCTGGGCGAGATAGACTAGCTTCTCGTAATTGCCGAAATAGTCCTTGATCAGCTCCGGGTGCTTGTCGAGGCCGAGCGGCTTCATGAAGAAGGAATCGAACTGACGGCACAGGAAGTCCGTCATATAGAAGGACATCATGTCGTCGTCGGCGATCTTCGCGTAGGCTTCCATGCCTTGATAGAAGGCGAAGCAGTGCGGGCCGGCCATGCGCTCGACGCCATGCTTCTCGATGACGCGGTCGAGCAGGCCACCGGTGCCGCAATCGGCATAGCCGACGAAGATGTGCGCGTACCCCTCCGTCTTGGCCTTCTCGATCGCCTTGTCCATGGCGGGTGCGATGCGGTCGGGATAAAAATGAAACTCTGCCGGCAGGCAGGTCAGTTCCAGGTGATCCAGCCCGAGCTGTTCCTTGACGGCCAATACCTCACGCGCAATCATCCCACAGGCGATGACAAGCAACCTGTCTGTTTGATTCGGTTTCGTTTTTTGCGTCTTGACCAAGTCGATCAGGCTTTCGCTGCGGGGCTAATTTATCTGTCGAGGGAGACACCATCCATGAAACTGCTACGCATCGCGCCGATAGCCATCCTTGCCTGCGCACTTGCACTCACCGCCTGCGCCAACACCATTCGGGGTGTCGGCAAGGATGTCAAATCGACCGCAAGGGCAGTCAAGGACACTGTCGCCAACTGATCGGCAGCCTTTCCCATCATCTGGGAACAAAAAAGCCGCGCTGCAAGGCGCGGCTTTTCTTATCGGTCATCCTGATGCCTTGGGTCAGGCCGAAGCGCGGACATTGTGCTTGCGCTTCATGAAGTCCTTGGCGGTCTCGACCGCCACCGCGGCATCGCGGCAATAGGCGTCGGCGCCGACGGCCTTGCCGAATTCCTCATTGAGCGGCGCGCCGCCGACCAGCACGACATAGTCGTCGCGAATGCCCTTTTCCTTCATCGTGTCGATGACGACCTTCATGTAGGGCATGGTCGTGGTCAAAAGCGCCGACATGCCGATGATGTCGGGCTGATGCTGCTCGATCGCATCGAGATATTTCTCGACCGCATTGTTGATGCCGAGGTCGATGACGTCGAAGCCGGCACCTTCCATCATCATGCCGACGAGGTTCTTGCCGATGTCGTGGATGTCGCCCTTGACGGTGCCGATCACCATCTTGCCCTGTTTCGGCGCGCCGGTGGCGGCGAGCAGCGGACGCAGGATGAACATCCCGGCCTTCATGGCGTTGGCGGACAGCAGCACCTCGGGAACGAACAGGATGCCGTCGCGAAAATCCTCGCCGACGATGCGCATGCCTTCGACCAGCGCCTCGGTGAGCACCTTATAGGGCGCCCAGCCGCGCTCGAGCAGAATGCGCGTGCCTTCCTCGATCTCTTCCTTCAACCCGTCATAAAGGTCGTCGTGCATCTGCTGCACCAACTCGTCGTCGGAAAGTTCAGAAAGGATGATCTCGTCGTCGGACATTTTTATCCAGCTCCTCACGGCATCGCGACTGTGTCGCAAGGCACAAAATATTAGCGTTCATACCTAACCCGCAACGGGCGGCTATCCATAGCTGATTTGCGACTTCCCGCAAAAGGAAAGCGACTGGAAAATCTATTGGTTTTCTTGTCGATTTTGCGACAGGCGTTGGCGCGGACGGGCCGTTTCGAATAGGGTGCTTGGCTACGATCCGGCGAAAGCCGCGCCATGCGGCCAGAACGGCTACGGACCGGCCATCGTCAGGCCAGGCCATATTCAGGGAAGAGCGATCATGAGTGAACACGCGGCAGTCGACCAGGAAGCGTCAAACGCGCGGCGTGGGCGCGGCGCGAGCGGCGGAGCGGCGGCAAGGCGCGCCGCGCGTTCCGGCGGCGGACCCGGCACCCAACTCACCTACATCAAGCGCAAGATCAACATCTATGAGGTGCTTGACGAGGAAGGCCTCGCGCTGATCGAGAAGAACACCGATACGGTGCTCGAAGAGATCGGCATCATCTTTCGCGATGACGCCGAAGCGTTGCAGCTGTGGAAAGAGGCCGGCGCCGACGTCCAGGGCGAGCGTGTGCATTTCCCGAAGGGGCTTTGCCGTTCGCTGCTGAAGACCGCGCCGTCCGTCTATACCCAGCATGCCCGCAATTCCGAGCGCTCGGTGCAGATCGGCGGCAATGCTACCGTCTTTGCGCCGGTCTATGGCCCGCCCTTCGTGCGCGACCTTGATGGTGTCAGGCGCTACGCGACGATCGAGGATTTCCAGAATTTCGTGAAGCTCGCTTACATGGCGCCGTCGATCCACCATTCGGGCGGCACGGTGTGCGAGCCGGTCGACGTGCCGGTCAACAAGCGCCACCTCGACATGATCTATTCGCACATAAAATACTCGGACAAACCGTTCATGGGCTCGGTGACCGCGCCGGAACGCGCCGAGGACACCGTCGCCATGGCCAAGCTCGTGTTCGGCGACGATTTCGTCGAGAACAACACGGTGCTGACCAGCCTGATCAACGCCAACTCGCCGATGGTGTTCGACGAAACCATGCTGGGCGCGCTGAAGGTTTATTCGCGCCATAACCAGGCCTGCATCGTCACGCCGTTCATCCTTGCCGGCGCGATGAGCCCGGTGACGGTCGCCGGCACGTTGACGCAGGTTCTGGCCGAAGTGCTGGCCGGCGCATCGTTCACGCAGCTCATCCGGCCGGGCGCGCCGGTGCTGTTCGGCACTTTCGCCTCGTCGATCTCGATGCAGTCGGGAGCGCCGACCTTCGGTACGCCGGAGCCGTCGCTGGTGTCCTATGGCGCCGCACAGCTCGCACGCCGCCTCGGCCTGCCGTTCCGCACCGGCGGTTCGCTGTGCGCGTCCAAGGTTCCGGATGCGCAGGCGGCCTATGAAAGCGCCAACACGCTGAACTCGACGATCCTTGCCGGCACCAACTTCGTCCTCCACTCGGCCGGCTGGCTCGAGGGCGGGCTGGCGTCCTGCTATGAAAAATTCATGATGGACATCGATCAGCTCGGCATGCAGCAGAAATTCTCCGAAGGCGTCGACCTGTCGGAGAACGGCCAGGCGATGGACGCCATCCGCCAGGTCGGCCCAGGCAGCCACTATCTCGGCTGCGACCACACGCAGGCCAATTTCCAGACGGCGTTCTATCGCTCCAGCATCGCCGACAACAATTCCTACGAACAGTGGCTGGCCGAAGGCGAGAAAACCGCGCCGCAGCGCGCCAATGAACTCGCCCGCCGCTGGCTGGAGAGCTACGAGGCGCCGCATCTCGATCCAAGCATCGACGAAGCCCTGAAGGAGTTCATCGCCAAGAAGAAGGGGTCGATGCCCGACGCCTTCACTTGAAAGGAGCCCGAGTCAGGCGGGGCTAAAGTCGCCAACATCATCCACAAGGAAGTCTGGCGGAGCGCCTTCTCCGATCCGGACAACAAGGGATGATTGCCCGCGGCATGGTCGAAGAGATCACGGCCGCGCTCGGCGTCAACGGCCTCATCCTGCGTGGCGGCTTCTTTTTCCCCGGTGATGAGGATGCCCCTCATAGCGCCTCGGGCGCGCCGGCGAAATCCGTGCTGCTGGTGGGGCAGGCGGGTGCGGCACCCTGGCCGCATTTCCTGCGCTGGCGGGAGCAGCAGCGCTCGACAATCGCCGATCCGCTCGACAGCTGGTCGCGGCAGGTCATCGGCGATGTGGCGGAGGCATTCGGCGCGCGCGCCGTTTCTCCCTCCGACAAGCCCTATCTGCCGTTCCAGCAATGGGCTGTCCGGGCCGAGGGGCTAAAACCGTCGCCGCTCGGCATTCTGATGCATCCGCAATACGGGCTTTGGCATGCCTATCGCGGCGCTTTGCTGTTCGAGGACGAGATCGCGCTTCCGGGGCAGGGCGCGGCAGCGCATCTCTGCGATGCCTGTGTTGAGAAACCTTGCCTGAAATCCTGTCCGGTCGATGCCTATTCCACGAAAGGCTTCGCCTATCAGGCCTGCCTGGCGCATGTGCGGGGAGGGAATGGCGAACCGTGCCGGAGCGGCGGCTGCCTCGACCGCAATGCCTGTCCCTATGGCACGGAATATCGCTATCCGTCTGATATCCAGGCCTTCCACATGGCGGCATTCGCCGGCCTGTGATCGTCCCGCGATCCTGCACGAAATGTTGACGGGTACTTTCAAGGAATGCCTTGCCGTGGCAGGCCGCGTGGATATGTATCGCGCATCCGACAAATGGAGCGCGCAATGGCGAAGCAGGATCTCAGGATCAAGACCCGTGACGGCGTGGCGAAAGCGGGCCTGTTCCGTTCGGCCAAGACGCCCTCCGCCAAGTCCGGCGTCATTCTCTACCAGGACGCCTTCGGTCCGCGTCCGGCGCTCGACGGCATGGCCGAGCGGCTGGCAGGCGAGGGTTACGCGGTGCTGGTGCCGGACCTCTTCCATCGCAACGCGCCCTATGGTCCGTTCGACGCCAAGACCGCCTTCACCGAGGAAAGCACCAAGGCAGCGCTGATGGCGCTGGTCACCGGCACGACGCAGCAGATGACCATCAGTGACGGCGAAGCCTTTCTCGATGCGCTCGCCGAGGAAGGCGTCACCGGTCCGATCGGCACCGTGGGTTATTGCATGGGCGGCGCGCGGGCGCTCAATGCGGCCGCGGCCTACCCGGACAGGATCAGGGCCGCCGCGAGTTTCCATGGCGGCAATCTCGCCAGCGATGTCGCCGACAGCCCGCACCGCAAAGCGGCATCCATCAAGGCGCGTGTCTATGTCGGCATGGCGGGGATCGACAGGAGTTTCCCGCCGGAGCAGTCGACACGGCTGGAGGAGGCGCTGCGCAATGCCGAAGTCGACCACGCCATCGAGAACTATGTCGGCATGGCGCATGGCTGGTGCGTGCCGGACCACAGCGTCTACAACCAGGCCGGCGCCGAACGGCATTGGCAGAGGCTGATCACGCTGTTTGCGGAGACGCTGGGATAGGGGGGTCTGCCTGCTTGGGATAAGCTCCAATTTCGGGCACTCCAGCACGAACCTTCGAGAGTTGGCGCCGCTCCTCATCCGCCCTGCCGGGCACCTTCTCCCGTGAACGGGGTGAAGGAGGAGGGCGCTTGCCAAAAAAATCTTTCCATCATCCCAAGGATTAGCCATTAGCCTTCGTCCAACAGGCAAATGATGGCGATGATGCTGGATGAGAGCGAAGCCTCCGACGCCGAACTGATCGGGCGGGCGAAGGGCGGAGACAGGGGGGCCTTCGGCACATTGCTGGAGCGCCACTACGACTTCGTCTATCGCGCCGCCTATCGCTGGTGCGGCAAGAAGGCCGATGCCGAAGACATCGCCCAGGAAGTCTGCGTCCGGCTCGGCAAGGCGATCCGCGACTATCGCGGTGGAGGTGCCTTCACGACATGGCTCTATTCCGTGACGATGAACGCGGCGCGCGATATGATGCGCAAGACCACCCGCGAGACCGTGAAGACCGAGGCCTATGGTGTCCATGCGCTGATTTCGGGCGAGGCCCCGGCCGAGAGCGAGGATCCGGCCGAGGCGCTGTGGGCCGCCGTGCGGCAGCTTCCGGACAAGCAGCGCGACGCCGTGCTGCTGGTCTATTGCGAGGGCTTGAGCCATGCGGCCGCTGCCGAGGCGATGGCGATCTCGGAGACGACGGTTTCCTGGCACATCCATGAAGCGAAGAAACGGCTGAAGACGCTGATGCGCTCGGCCGGGGAAGTGTGACCATGGTCGACGACAACGAACTCAACAGACTGCGCGATATCGCGGCACCGGCGCCGGGTGAGAGCGCGAAGGCGCGCGCCTTCGAAGCCGCCTTGCGCGCCTATGATGAGGAAATTATTTCTGCCGTCACCCAAGGATCGGTCGGCGGCCTTCGTCTCACAGAGCGAGCACAAAAGCTCTGGAGCGAGATCATGCAAAAGAAACTCATCGCCACGCCGGCCCTTGCCGGGCTCGTCGCCCTGCCGATCGCAGGATACGCCACTTTCCATCTGCTGAGGGAACAGCCGGCCAAATTCGGCGGCGACGAAAAGATCACCGAAACGCTGGCCGACAAGCCGGCGACGCTGAAGCCGGCCGAGCCGAAGCAGGCGAAGCCGGAGATCAACCAGCCGCTTGCAGCCACCGAGCCGGCCAAGGACAAGAAGGCCGACGCGGATGTCGAAAGCCGCGACGCCAGCGATGCGCTCGTCGCGCCGGCTTCGCCGCCTAAATCCGAATCGACCGTTGCCGGCGGCACAGCGCAGCAGCAGAAAGCGCTCGGACGAGGCGTGCTGAGCGAAATTGCACCGCCAGCGCCGGCGCCAACCGGCGAATTCGCGCTCGAGGGCAGTGCCTCGCGAGCTGCTCCCGAGTCCAAGCTGATGGCCCCGCAGCAGCCTGCCATGGCGCCGGCGGATCAGATCGCGCCGCAAGAGGAAAACCGCAATCGCGTCCAGGATTTCAAGACCAATCCGGTGCATGCGGCACTGGAAGACCCCGTCTCGACCTTCTCGATCGATGTCGACACCGCCTCCTATTCCTTCGTGCGCCGTTCGCTGAAGGAAGGGGCCGTGCCGCAGGCCGACACCGTCCGTGTCGAGGAGATGATCAACTACTTCCCCTATGACTGGAAGGGGCCGGACTCGGCGTCGACGCCGTTCAATTCGACCGTCAGCGTCATGCCGACGCCGTGGAATGGTCACACCAAGCTGATGCATGTCGCCATCAAGGGCTTCGACATCAAGCCGACCGAGCAGCCGAAGGCCAATCTGGTCTTCCTGATCGACGTCTCGGGCTCGATGGACGAGCCGGACAAGCTGCCGCTGCTCAAGTCGGCATTCCGGCTGCTGGTCAGCAAGCTCAGGGCCGACGACACGATCTCGATCGTCACCTATGCCGGTGAGGCCGGCACCGTGCTGATGCCGACCAGGGCTGCCGAGAAGGACAAGATCCTGAACGCCATCGACAATCTCACGCCCGGCGGTTCGACGGCCGGCGAGGCCGGCATCAAGGAAGCCTACAAGCTTGCCCAGCAATCCTTCGTCAAGGACGGCGTCAACCGGGTGATGCTGGCCACCGATGGCGACTTCAATGTTGGACAGAGCGACGACGATGATCTCAAGCGCCTGATCGAGCAGGAGCGCAAGAGCGGTGTCTTCCTGTCGGTGTTCGGCTTCGGCCACGACAATCTGAACGACCAGATGATGCAGACCATCGCCCAGAACGGCAACGGCACCGCCGCCTATATCGACACACTGGCCGAGGCGGAGAAGGTACTGGTCGAGGATGCCTCCTCGACGCTGTTCCCGATCGCCAAGGACGTGAAGATCCAGGTCGAGTTCAACCCCAACAAGGTCTCGGAATACCGCCTGATCGGCTACGAGACCCGGGCGCTCAACCGCGAGGACTTCAACAATGACCGCGTCGATGCCGGCGATATCGGCTCGGGCCATTCGGTCACCGCGATCTATGAGATCACCCCGAAGGGCAGTGGTGGCGAGCAGATCGATCCGCTGCGTTATGGCCAGGCCACGGTCAACAATGGCGGCGTCGCCAATGCGGATGAATATGCCTTCGTCAAGATCCGTTACAAGCTGCCCAGCGAGGACGTCTCGAAGCTGATCACCACGCCGGTGACATCGGCCAACGAGGTGGCGTCCTTCGACCAGGCCAGCACCGACCAGCGTTTCTCCGTCGCGGTCGCCGCCTTCGGCCAGAAGCTGCGCGACGAGGATGCGACCGCGAAGTTCGGCTACGACAAGATCATGGAGATTGCCACTGCCGCCCGAGGAGCCGACCCGTTTGGGTACAGGTCCGAGTTCCTCTCGCTTGTGCGCCTTGCCTCGGCGCTGGGCGGTAACCGGTAGTGGCGATGACGGCCGGTTTCCTTCAGGTGGGATCGTTCTGACAGGGGAAACCGGCCCACGGGCGGGTGAGGCAGGCCGGCGAGGGGTTCATTCCCTTGCCGGCCTTTTTTTCGGATTTTCCGAGGTCGTTAAATTGCGCGTTATTTCCGGTAGAGGATCGCAACCCGGGTCCATTATTCAGGACTGGCCTTCGGGCTTGAGGGAGCCGCAATTGCAGATCACCACCATCGCCAACTCGTTGCCGCCGGCGCGAGAGATTCCAGCACAAACATCGACGGCTTCGCCCGGACCATCAGCCGAATCCAAACGCATCAGCGACGATGTCGCGCAGGCCCGTCACACCGCCATGTCGGCGCTGACCAACGACCGCTTCCGCGCCATGCTGGAACAGATCACCGATCCGGCTTCGTCCGGCGCGCTGATGACGATGCGCGGCGACAATGCCGTCGATTTCAAGTCGGCGCAGTCGAGCTACGCCGACAACAGCGAATAATCGAAATCCTCAGGCTCGGCTGCGGCGACGCTCGCGGCGCGCTTCGCTGGTCTCGGCGGTGTTTTGCGTTGCCACCTTGTTGCGCATCGGACCGATGCGCTCGACGATCGTCTCGACCGTCGGGCGGCTGGCCTTGGTGTGGCCATCGAGCGCCTTGCGCATGGCGGCGAGGTGCTGGAACGACGTGCCGCAGCAACCGCCGACAATCTTGGCGCCGGCATCGACGGCGAGGCGAACATAGTCGGCCATCAGTTCCGGCGTGCCGGAGTAATGGATCTCGGTGCCGCGGAATTCCGGAATGCCGCAATTGCCCTTGACGATCACCGTCGCCCGCGGCTTCGCCTCAGTCATGTCGAGCAGCGAGGCCAGGATGTCCGAGGCGCCGACGCCGCAATTGGCGCCAACGCCGAGCGGTGCTTCCGACAGCCCGTCGGCGACGCCATGGATGTCTTTCGGCAGCAGGCCCATCATGGTGCGGCCGGCGGTGTCGAAGGAGCCGGTATAGGTGTAGGGGAGGCCGACACGGATGGCGGCTTCGGCGGCGGCGCGTATCTCGTCGGGCGCCGACATGGTCTCGATCCAGGCGACTTCGGCGCCGCCTTCCTTGAGACCCTCGATCTGCTCGGCGAAGGCGTCGACCGCCTCGTCATAGGTCATGGCGCCAAGCGGCACCAGCAATTCGCCGGTCGGGCCGACGGAGCCGGCAACGATCACCTTGCGGCCGGCCTTGTCGGCGACGGCGCGGGCAATCTCGGCGGCGCGCTTGTTGAGTGCATGCACGCGGTCCTGCGCATGGTGGAGTTTCAGCCGGTGGCGGGTGCCGCCGAAGGAGTTGGTCAGGATGATGTCTGCGCCGGCATCGACGAAATTCTGGTGCAGGCTGGTGATGGTGCCGGGCGCCGTCTCGTTCAGCAGTTCGGGTGCCTCGCCGGCCTCCAGACCCATCGCGAACAGGTTGGTGCCGGTGGCGCCATCGGCCAGCAGCACGCCCTTTTCAGCCAGCAGGGCATCGATCGGATTGGTGGTGGTCATCGGATTGGCTTTCGTGTTTCAAATTCGAATAAGGATATAAAGAAGTCTTTATGTCTAGTCAATGATTTGTGGCGACCTTCGGCAATGCCAATGGCGTGGCCTTCGACCGTGTCGGGGTCCAGCATTCGAATGACCATGATTGCCGTCGATCAGACAGAGCCTGACGGGAACGACATGCCGGCCAGATTGCGGGCGAAGCTTGCTGCCTCGTGCGGATTGACGTCGGCGGCACGGATCAGATTGTCGAAATGCTGGGTCAGTGCCTGGACCGGCTGGGTGGCGTTCAGCACGACATACATGTCGCCGACATAGATGGCGGCGCGATAGGGGCCGAAGATGGTGAGCGGGATCGAATAGCGCATGCGGCCGTCATAGAGAAACAGGCGGAAGGTCGGATAGAGATCGTCGAGCAGCGTCGCCATATGGGCGAGCTGCTGCCGGCGGTCGGCCTCGGGAAAGCGATCCCACACACCGAGGCCGCGCGCGAAAATCTCCAGCGTGTGGCGCGGCATGCAGACTTCCATGTCGGTTTCCGGGCGGCGGTTGTATTCGATGCGGTATTGCGTCTCGCTGGCCTGCGCCAGCCGGCTCCTGTTGGTGATGTTGGCTTCGTAGTCGACCAGCGCGCGGGTTCGCAGCAGATCGGGAATGCCCGCGGGCACGTAGCGGATCTTGGTGCCCGCTGCCTCGGCGAACCATTTGGCGAGCAGCGTGCGGTCGAAACCATCGGGCGCTTCCTCGATCTCCAGGCTTTCGCGGATTTCGCCGGTGACGCCTTCGTCCTGGCTGAGGCCCAGCAGCCAGTCCAGCGACACCTTGAATTCGGCGGCGATGTTGAGCAGCGTTTCGGCACGCGGCAGGCGCGTCGAGGCACCTGACATCAGCTGCGACAGTGCCGACCGGTCGATGCCGACCGCTGACGCGAAGGCCGACTGGTTGAGGTCCGAGCGTGTCAGGAGCAGCTTCAGACGCTCCCGGAAAATTGCTGACAGATCGCGTTTGTCCATCGTCCGCTTCTCCGAGTCTTGAGGAAAAATTTGCGTCAAGGCAGCCTGGTGAGGCGTCTCAGGCGTAAATGAATCCCTAAGGTTGTTTACAATGTGTAACATGTGCGGTCAAAAATGCGCAATCGCAACATTTTGTATACTTTGTCGCGTTGAGTGGAATCGTTTCTCCTGACACTATGCTGTCAGGAACCAGTTGGGGTTCCGACGACTGAGGGGCAGTGGTCGATAGCATGACAGGCAAGAGCATCAAGCGACGCAACGCACCGGCCATCGAGTGGCCGACAGTGGTTCTCGCTTTCTTCTGCTACGGAACATGGCTTGCCACCGGTTTCCTGCTCTGGCCGTCCTATCCCATCCTCGCGCTCGCTCTCCTTGGCTTCATCCTGGCACTGCAGTCGTCGATCATGCACGAAGTGCTGCATGGCCATCCGACGCGCAGCGCGTTGATCAACGAGGCCTTCGTCTACCTGCCGATCGGCCTGGTCTGGCCGTTCCGCCGCTTCAAGACATTGCATTTGCGCCACCATGCCGACGAGCGGCTGACCGATCCGCTCGACGATCCGGAAAGCTATTACCAGGCGCTGTGGCAGCATGACGATTTGCCGCCGACGATGAAGTTCCTGCTCAAGATCAACAACACCATGGTCGGCCGTTTCTTCCTTGGCCCCTGGCTGTCCTGCATCGGCTTCTTCATCGACGATTTCAAGCAGATGATGGCCGGCGACAAGGCGATCCGCAAGGCTTGGCTGCTGCATGCGATCGGCCTCGCCATCGTGGCGCCGATCGTGCAGTTTGGCTTCGGCATTCCGCTGTGGCTCTACATTCTGGCGCCGGTCTGGCTCGGCCAGTCGCTGATCGCGATCCGCACCTTTGCCGAGCATCAGTGGTCCGAGCATCCGGAAGGCCGCACGGTGATCATCGAGCGCTCGCCGCTGTCGTTCCTGTTCCTCAACAACAATCTGCACTTCGTCCATCACAAGACGCCTACGGTGGCCTGGTACAAGCTGCCGAAACTGTTTCGCGAGCGTCGCGACGAATGGCTGCGGATGAACAACGGCTATGCCTATCCGAATTATTTCGCGCTGATCAAAGCCTATGCCTTCAAGGCGAAAGAGCCGATCGTGCATCCGGTGCTGCGGCGTGCGCCCGAGCACGGCCGGGCGTTCAAGCCGCGTATCCGGGCGCGCAACATCAATGGCCTCGGCACCGCGCCGGTGCCCGCCGAGCCGCCCAAGGAATAATCCGGGGCATCCCTCGGGTTCTGTGTCGGCCAATTCTGATTGGACGCCGCGTTTTTGCGATCCTTTCTACAGACATGATGATTTGATATCGGCATGAGTGAATCGATTGCGGCCCTGCCGATGTACGATTGGCCCGAAGTGCGCGGCGAGGTCGATGCGCAGTGGGCGCTGCTGCGCGATGCCTTCCGGCAAAAGGGCATCGACGCACCGCAAACCATCGTGCGTCGCAATGGCGATCTGCCGCCGGTGCCGGGCGGCATCCACGATGCCCAGGGGGTCCTGATCGCGCCGGATCCAGCGACATCGCCACCGGATGAACTCGATTATCATATGCTCTGGCTACATCCGGCGCTGCTGTTCGCGCAGACCTGCTGGGGGCCGATGGAACTCGGCCTGTCGAGCCATGTGCAAGTGGTCAGCCAGCCAAGCTATGACGCCTATGAAGGCGGGCAGGGCGAACTTTATTCCAGCGCGCTGGTGATGCGGACAGGCGAGGGGCCGGAGGCGCGATCGCCCGCGGATGGCAAGGCCGTGCTGCCGCTCGACCTGCTCCGCGGCAAACGCTTCACCTTCAACAGCCTGGATTCGATGTCGGGCACTCTCGGCCTGACGCGCGATCTGCAGGCGGCCGGCGAAAGCCTCGCTATCTTTTCCTCGCGCAGCGAAAGCGGCGGTCATCGCGCTTCGATCGTCACTGTTGCCGAGGGCAGGGCAGATGTCGCCGCGATCGACTGCGAGAGCTGGGCGCTGGCGCAGCGTTTCGAACCGGCGGCACGTAAGGTTGTGATCGTCGGCTGGACCGCACGGCGCAAGGGCCTGCCCTTCATCACTGCCAGGACGACGCCGGAAAAGACCGTCCGGGCAATGCGTGAAGCCTTGACTGGGTTAGCCGAGCAGCCTCACATCCAGCGGGTAGGTTGAAAGCTGCTCGTTGCCGGTCTCGGTGATCAGGATCTGCTCCTCGATCTTGACGCCTTCGCGCCCGCCAAGCCTGCCGATATAGCTTTCGACGCACAGCACCATGCCCGGTTCGAGCATGCCGTCCGGCGTGTCCGGCGTCCAGTCGCTGGCATGTGGCAGCGTCGGGTATTCGTCGGCCAGGCCGACGCCGTGATAGAGCACGCCGTAACGGGTCGGGAAGCAGTCTCCAGGCGGCACGGCCGAGTGTTCGACAAGGTCACGAAACGAGATGCCCGGCCGCATCAATTCGGTATTGTGGGTGATCTGGTCAGCGGCGATGCGGAACAGGTCGCGCTGTTCGTTGGTCGGCTTTGTATCGCCGCACAGCCAGGTGCGCGACAGGTCGGCGCAGAAGCCGTAGGGGCCGATCAGGTCGGTGTCGAAGGCGACGAGGTCGCCGGCCTCGATGATGCGCGACGAGCACTCCTGGAACCACGGATTGGTGCGCGGGCCGGACGCCAGCAGCCGCGTCTCGATCCATTCGCCGCCGCGCGCAATGTTGCCGCGGTGCAGTTCGGCCCACAACTCGTTCTCGGAAATGCCGGGCTGCAGAGCCTGTTTCATCTCGCCCATCGCCGCCTCGCAGGCAACGATGGCGCGGCGCATGGCGAGGATTTCGTCCGGTGATTTGATCAGCCGGGCATTCTCCATCACCGCTTCGCCATTGCCGATGGAGATGCCGAGACGGGCGAGTTCCTCGGCGCCTTCCGGATTGATGTGATCAACCGCGATGCGGCTGTTGCCGCCGCCATGTTCCCTGACCAGATCGGCAATGCCGGCGGCCCAGCGGCGGACTTTCTGCTCTGTCAGTTCGCCGCCATAGAGATACATCCACGACACGGCCGGACGCACCTCGTCGACGACGCCGGAATGGTCGGACAGGTGCTCGCAGGAGAAATAGTCGAACAGCACCACCGGACCCTCGGTGGCGACGAAACAATGCCGAGTCGGGTTGTGCGCCACCCACAGCTGCATATTGGTGCTGTCGGTGGCGTAGCGGATGTTGACGGGATCGTAGAGAAGGGCGCCGGCATAGTCGCGGCGCTTCAGCTCGGCGCGGATGCGCTCCAGCCGGTATTGGCGCATCGCCGGCAGGTCGGGCGCGGCAATCCCTGCCGCTGCCCATTCAGCTTCCGCCTGCGCGCCATAGCCCAGCACATGCTGGTTGAGAGACGCCGCCTTCTGGCGGGAGGCTTCGCGCAGCGCCTCGATCGAGCCGGGCTCGAACGGCATGATCTTGCGATGGCGGCCGAAGCTGCCCTTTGGCGCCGCGCTGTCCATCGTCGAACCTCAGGTCCGCATCTTCTCGCCGCTCGGGTCGAAAGGCGCTTCGACATTGATTCGCGCCGGGCGGCGGTGTCCGAGGATCTCGATCTCGAAAAGGCCGGCACTTTCGTCCTCGGCCAGTGCCGCCGGAACGTAGCCCTGCGCCATCGACTTCTGGACGTAGTGGGCATAGCCGCCCGACGTGATCCAGCCGACCACGCGCCAGCCGCCATCGACGATGCCGCGCACGGCGGAAGCGCCTTCGGCGGCGTTGGAGCCGCGCACTTCCTTGCCCTTGTCATCGAAGCGCGGCGCGCCATAGCCATGCGGCTTTTCCACCGTGCCGTAGTCCTTGCTGACCTTGGCCCAGATCGGCTCGTCGCCCATCACATCGGCGTCCGCCGCATCGACGATGAAGGAGACGCGACGCAGTTTCGGGCCTTCCGCCTGTTCCTTGGCAGCGGCTTCGCGGCCGATGAAGTCGTTCTTCTCCAGCTTGATGAAGCGATCCATCGACCCTTCGAACGGACCGTAGATCGGCCGCAACTCGCGGAACCAGGTCGGGAAGTTCTTTTCCAGGCGCATCGACAGCAAAGCGCGCATGCCGAAATCGACCAGGCCGAACTCCTCGCCGGCGTCCTTGATCGCCTTGTACACCAGCCGCTGATAGGCCGGCGCCATCCAGATCTCGTAGCCGAGATCGCCGGTATAGGTGATGCGGTTGACCATGCAGGGAGCGCCGCCGACCGCCATCTCGCGGAAGTCCATGAAGCGGAAGGCTTTCGTCGAGATGTCGACGTCGACCAGCTTCTGCAAGAGGTCACGGGATTTCGGCCCTGCGATCGACAGGCCGACAAGCGTCTGGTCGAAACGGTGGATGCGCACCGAACCGTCCTTCGGCAGGTGCTTCTCGAACCAGCGCATGTGGTATTTCTGCGCCGCCGACGAACCCCAGATCATGAAGCGGTCTTCGCCGGCCTTGGCGATGGTGAAGTCGCCGATCAGCTTGCCGAATTCGTTGATCATCGGGGTGAGCACGATGCGGCCGGTCTTCGGCATGCGGTTGGTCATCAGCCGGTTGAGGAACTCTTCCGCGCCCGGTCCCGACACTTCGTATTTGGCGAAGTTGGCGATTTCGGTGACGCCGACGCGCTCACGCGTGGCGCGCACTTCCTCGCCGATGGGCCCAAAATCGTTGGAGCGATGGAAGGAGACGATGTCCTTCGGTTCCTTGCCCTTCGGCGCGAACCAGAGCGGGGTTTCAAGACCCCAGGAGTCGCCCATGACGGCGTTGTTGGCGAGCATCGTGTCGTAGAGCGGCGTCGTCTGGGCCGGCCGCGCGGCCGGCAGCTCCTCGTTGGGGAAACGGATGGAGAAGCGGCGCGAATAGTTTTCGCGCACCTTGGCGTTGGTGTAGCGCAGGCCTGCCCATTCGCCGAAGCGGGCGACATCCATGCCCCAGACGTCGAAGCCCGGATCGCCATGGACCATCCAGTTCGACAGTGCGAGACCGACGCCGCCGCCCTGGCTGAAACCGGCCATGACAGCGCAGGCGCACCAGAAATTGGTCAGGCCCTGCACCGGACCGACCAGCGGGTTGCCGTCGAGCGCGAAGGTGAACGGCCCGTTGATGATCTGCTTGATGCCGGCCTTCTCGATGCCGGGGAAGTGCTTGAAGCCGATCTCCAGCGACGGCGCGATGCGGTCGAGGTCGGGCGGCAGCAATTCGTGGCCGAAATCCCACGGCGTGTTGATCGGCGACCACGGCTTGCAGGCTTTTTCATAGGTGCCGAGCAGGATGCCGTTGCGCTCCTGGCGTGTGTAGATCTCGCCCTTGAAGTCGAGCACGCCGATCATTTCGCGGCCCGTCGACTTGTTGAACTCCTCGACCTCCGGCATCGGCTCGGTGAGGAGGTACATGTGCTCCATGGCCAGCACGGGCAGCTCGACGCCGACCATGCGGCCGATCTCGCGCGCCCACAGGCCGCCGCAATTGACGACATGCTCGGCGTGGACCGTGCCCTGTTCGGTGACGACATTCCAGGTGCCGTCGGGCTGCTGCGTGAGATCGACGACGCGATTGCGCAGCACGATCTCGGCGCCGAGTTTCTTCGCCGCCTTGGAGTAGGCGATGGTGGTGCCGGACGGGTCGAGATGGCCTTCCACCGGATCCCACATGGCGCCGACGAAGTTCTTCTCGTCCATCAGCGGGAACATCGCCTTGGCTTCGGACGGCGTGATCAGCTCGGTGTCCATGCCGAGATAACGCCCCTTGGCATGGGCAAGGCGCAGGAAGTCCATGCGTTCCGGCGTGTCGGCCATCATCACGCCACCGGTCAGGTGCAGCGAGCAGGACTGGCCGGAGATTTCCTCGATCTCCTTGTAGAGTTGCACCGTGTAGGCCTGCAGCTTGGCGACGTTGGGATCGCCGTTCAGCGTGTGGAAGCCGCCCGCCGCGTGCCAGGACGAGCCGGAGGTCAACTCCGAGCGCTCGATCAGCATGATGTCGGTCCAGCCGGCCTTGGCCAGGTGATAGAGCACCGAGCAGCCGACGACACCGCCGCCGATGACAACCGCTTTTGCATGGGATTTCATGAAGATAGGTCCGTTTTTAGAGAAATTGAATCGGATAAGCGCGGCGCGAAGACGAAGCGGAGGTCGGAGACAGTGGTATCCTCGACCAGCCTGCCGTCAAGCGCGGCAAGAATGGCTTCACAGACGGAAGTACGATGTTTCAGAACGTCATGGTTCCAAAGACGCAGGATCGAATAGCCTTGGCCGCGCATGAAGTCGTCGCGGCGGCGGTCATGTGAACTGCCGGCGTGTTGCGAGCCGTCAATCTCAACGACGAGCCTTCGCTCGCGGCAACAGACGTCAGCAAAAAAGGGGCCGATGGAAAACTGGCGTGTAAAGCGATAGCCGCCAAGCTTGCGCGCCTTCAGTTCAAGCCAAAGCAATGCTTCCGCCTGATTGCCTGCTTGCCTGAGGTTGCGCGCCCGCTGGGTTGTGCCTGTCTTGCGGCGACTGCGGGGTTGACCAGCGGCTTCCCCCACTCCGTCGCCGCTTCGCGGCGCCACCTCTCCCCCCTCCGGAGGGAGAGGAAGGGAGCCATCCGCGGCACGCTCGCGCCCTTCCTCTCCCCCGTCGATCGGGGGAGAGGTGTCGAGCGCAGCTCGACGGAGTGGGGGTCGACTGTTCATCAACAACATTGATCAAAAATCGGTCGGCGCGCCGCCTTCGGCTGTGCGCTTCTGGACGAAGTCGTTGAGTTCTTCGCGGATCGCCGGGTCCATGTAGGGCTCTTCATAGGACGCCAGTCGTTCCTTCCAGACCTTGTTGGCCTTTTCGATCGCCGTCGGCGAGCCGGCTTCCGCCCAGGTCTCGAAATTGCGCCAGTCGGAAATGATGGGCGAATAGAAGGCGGTCTTGTAGCGGTCCTGCGTGTGCTGGGTGCCGAAGAAATGGCCGCCGGGGCCGACCGACTGGATGGCGTCGAAGCCGAGCGCCTCGTCGGACAGGTCGAGCGGGGTGAGGAATTCGGCCACCATCTGCAACAGGTCGATGTCGAGAATGGTTTTCTCGTAGGAGCAGCGCAGGCCGCCCTCGAGCCAGCCGGCGGCATGCATCATCAGATTGCCGCCGCCCTGGATGGCGCCCCATAGCGAGAACACGCTCTCATAGGCCGCCTGCGCGTCGACCGTGTTGGCGGCGCAGGTGTTGGAGGTGCGGTAGGGGATGTTGTAGCGGCGGGCAAGCTGGCCGCCGACAAGCTGCGCCTTCATATATTCGGGCGTGCCGAAGGCCGGTGAGCCTGACTTCATGTCGACATTGGAGGTGAAGCCGCCATAGCCGACGGGTGCTCCCTTGCGTACCATCTGGGCAAAGGCGATGCCGGACAGCGCCTCGGCATTCTGCTGCACCAGCGCGCCGGCAATGGTGACCGGCGCCATGGCGCCCGACAGGGTGAAGGGCGTGACGACAACGACCTGGCCCTTGCTCGACATCTGGATGATGCCTTCCATCATCGGCACGTCGAGCTTGAGCGGCGAATTGGTGTTGATGATGGTGAAGACGGACGGCTCCTCGAGCAATTGCTCGTGGCTGATGCCGCGCGCGATCCTGGCGATCTCGATGCCGTCGACATTGCGCTCCTTGCCGAGCGAATAAATGTGGAACACCTTGTCGGTCAGCGTGGCGAGGTCGCGGATGCATTCGAGGTGGCGCACCGACGGATGGATGTCGGTCGGTTCTACCGGATAGCCGCCGGTGCAATTCAGGATGTTGTGCATCTGCGCCAGGCGCAGGAAATTGCGGTAGTCCTGCTGGTTGCCGGGCCGTCGCCCGCGGTCGATGTCGGAGCAGTTGGGCGCCGACGCCATCATCGAGATGATCAGATTGTCGCCGCCAAAGCGCACATTATGCGCAGGGTTGCGGGCATGGATGGTGAATTCCGACGGGCAGTGCGAGACGAGTTCGAGGATCATGTCGCTGTCGAAGCGTACGCGCTCCGAGCCTTCGCGCACATCGGCGCCATGCGCCTTCATGATGCGGCGGGCTTCGTCGTGCAGGACGTCGACACCGATTTCCCGCAGTACGCGCAAGGAAGCGAGGTGGATCGATTCCAGCTCGTCTTCCGACACCAGCCTGGTCGGCGCCAGCGGGTTTTTCAACTGGCGGAAAGCCGGTTGCTCGAAGGCGGCCGAGCCTCCAGCGCGCTTTCCGGCGCGGCCGCCACGGCGGGCACGG
This sequence comes from Mesorhizobium sp. WSM4312, assembly GCF_002294875.1. NCBI lineage: Bacteria > Pseudomonadati > Pseudomonadota > Alphaproteobacteria > Hyphomicrobiales > Phyllobacteriaceae > Mesorhizobium > Mesorhizobium sp. WSM4312. Next base: position 164,673 of record NZ_NSFU01000004.1, read on the forward strand.
TCGGGTGCCAGAGCCGGTTCCAAGGGGTTTAGGGCGGCGGTCATGATGGTCCTCGTAGGATGCGAATAGCGGCCGGCATAATGGACCGGCGACCCGCCAGCCATTGCGGAGGCGGCGACCACTAGGGCGAGGGAAGCGACATGCCTGAACGGCAGCCGCATGGCTGCGACATTGCCCGGTCCACAGCGTCGCGCCCGACGAGTGCCGAGCGCGATGGATATCGACGGGTCGTACGTTACAGTATCGTCTTTTACTTCTGACATACTCGCTACTTCTGACATACTTGCGCGCCGAGTGTCTCTGGAGGGACAGCCATGCCTGACGTCGTCAAAGTGCGTGCCGCGACAAACAACGAAGTCGCGTTCCTTTCCTGGGACATAGACGGGATGATCCCGGGCTGCCTCGGTTTCGAGATCGTGCGCCTCTATCCCGGTACAGGCGAGGAGCGCTGCCTGGCCTCCTGGGTGCCCTTCAAGGGGCAGAGGAACAAGGACTGGATCCCGCAGGATACCGGCGTCTGGCCGGTGCAGAAGACATTCTGGCGCGATCTCACCGTGCGGCGCCGGCGCGACAGCATTGACGTCAGGCCGGACGGCGAAATGATCGCCTACCGGGTGCGCCCGGTCGGCGACATGAAGCCAGGCCTCGATGCGGTGCCGGTGCGCCCTGATCAGATCGTCGACGGCAAACCCGCCTACACCGGCACGGCGCGCCCGCTCGGTTATCTCGGCAAGGGTGCGGTCAGCCCGCCGATCTATCTGGGTCAGATGTTCGGCAAGGCGCGGGTTGCCTTCACCAATGGCGTGCTGTCGACGCAATGGATGTCGCATGCGCTGCAGGAGGCCGGCATCAAGGTCGGGCAGCGCGACAAGATCAGGGCAGTGCTGCAGGACCCGACGAGCAAGATACGGGCCTATCTGCATGGCGATGTTCCCGACGTGCTGACCAGCCTCCTGACGCGGGCCAAGACCGAAGGCGGCACCGTCAGGCTCGCGCTCTATGAACTCGGTGACGACGAGCTGTGCGATGCCATCATCGCCGCCAAAGACGCCGTCGAGGTCATCCTTTCCAATTCGGGCAGGGACGACGAGACCAAGGCCTGGGATGCCGGCAATGCGCCATACAGGAAGCGCCTGCATGACGCGGGCGTCGTGGTGACGGACCGCCTGTTCAACAACAACCACATCGGCCACAACAAATTTGCCGTCTACCGCGATGCCCACGGCAAGCCGCAAGCAGTGATGACCGGCAGCACCAACTGGACGTCGACCGGTATCTGCGGACAGTCCAACAACGCCTTCATCCGCGACGATCCGGCGATGGCCGAGATCTTCGACGCCTATTGGCAGCGCATGAAGGCCGACGTCTTTCCGCCCCCGGCCTCGGAAAGTGCGGCCGGTCGTGTCGCGCAGACACAAGGCGTGCCGTTCCGCGGGGAGAACCACATGCCCAATCCGCTCAACGGCGCCACCGCAGCGCTGGACGGCATGACGGTCTGGTTTTCGCCCAACGACCCTGACCGCAACAAGAAGGACATCTCCGTGCGGCCGGTCGACCTCGCGGATGTGTTTGCCCGCATCAAAGCGGCGAAGCGGGCGGTGCTGTTCCTGGTGTTCAATCCCTCGCTGCTCGGCGACAACTCGATCGTCGACCAGGCCGTGGCGGCGGCCAAGGCCGATCCGAACCTGATCGTGCAGGGCGCGATCTCTGACGAAACCGCCATGCCCAACTATGTCGCGCCGACCAAGGATGCGGTCACACACAAGTCGAACAAGGACGGCAAGGCGCCGTTCGTCTATCCGGAGAAGGTCTGGGAAGCGCCGAACGTCTCCATCGTGCGTGCGGCAAACCTGACCGGCGCCACGATCGCCCGCGACTTCCAGGCGGAGGTGCTGACCGTCGGCCATGCGATCGTGCACGACAAGATCGTCATCATCGATCCGATGGAAGACAACGCCACCGTCATCACCGGCAGTCACAATCTCGGTTACAAGGCGTCCTACGAGAACGACGAGAACATGGTGATCGTCGAGGGCGACAAGACCTTCGCGGCCGCCTATGCCGTGCACATGCTTGACGTGTTCGACCACTACAAATTCCGCGCCTGGCGCAGGACAATCGGCAAGGGGCCTTCCGACGACGACGGGCTCAATATCGACGACAAGTGGTTGAAGCCATACGCCGACGGCAAGAAGGGCGCGATTGCCCGCTATTTCCCGTAGTGCCGCCGGGCCGGGGATCCGCCATTCATTCCAGTCCGCGGCCGCTCGGCCAGAGCCGCGCCTGCGCGGTGGCGACGGCAATCTGCGCGGCGCTGCTGCTCACCATGCCGTTGATCTGGGGCGGTGTTGCTGGTGATGCGCGCGGTCGGCTACAGCGTATATACGATGGCATTGGTCGAACTCGGCAGCCGCTTCAAGGGCACGCTGCTCGTCACCGGCAATGCGGCCTTCGCCCTGCTGTGGGGCGTTGGCGGCATTGTCTGCCCGCCGGGTGCCGGTCAGCTGATGCAAGGCATCGGCCCGCTGGGCCTGCCCGTGGTGATCGCCGGTCTCGATGCGGTACTGGTCGCCTTCGCCTTGTACCGCTCCTAGCAACGTCGAGCCTCCTGACATGGATCTGGCTGGAGCAAGCGCTTTCCGCCGGCGGGGCTTTCGGCTGTCTGGCCGAACCGTTAATCCTGCCGGGCACCAACGGTAGGACCATGGCCGCGGCGGATTCGAAAACTGGCGAAGGAATGCAATGGGCGGCGATCACCGGCGTGATCGCGACCGTCTCGGTGTTCGCCATCGCGCAGGGTCTGTCCTATCCGCTGCTGAGCTTCATCCTGCAGCGCCAGGGCGTCTCGCCGGCGATGATCGGCCTGTCGGCTGCGATGACGCCGATCGGCTTCATCGTCTCTTCGCCGCTGATCCCGGGGCTGGCGCGGCGGTTTGGGGCGGGCCGCACGGCGCTTACTTGCGCCGCGCTCTCGGCCGTCGTGCTGGCGCTGATCGGCTGGACGCAGAATGTCTATCTGTGGTTTCCGCTGCGCTTCCTGATCGGCGTGGTGACCAATCCGCTCTATGTCTTGAGCGAAATCTGGGTAATTGCCCTTGCGCCGCCGGCCAGGCGCGGGCGCATCATGGGCGTCTATTCGACGATCATTTCGGCCGGCTTCGCGGCCGGCCCGCTCTGCCTGCTCGCCGTCGGTACGCAGGGATGGCCGCCCTTCCTCGTCGGTATTTGCGCCTTCGTGCTATGCGGCATGTGCCTGGCGTCGGTGCTGCCGCGCCTGCCGAAGGTGGACGAGGCCGGGCATCGGGTTTCCGTTCTGGGCTTCGTACCGATGGCCTGGCTGCTTCTGTTGGCGGTCATCGTGGCCGCGGGGTTCGAACAGGGGGCGCTGGCCTTGCTGCCGGTCTATGGTAACCACTATGGTATCGCGGAAGCCCGCATGTCGGCGCTGCTGTCGATGATGATCGCCGGCAACATTGCCATGCAGGTGCCGCTCGGCCTGCTGGCGGAGAGGCTGACCGCACGCCTGGTTCGGCTTGCCTGTGTTTCCTTGACCGTGCTCGGATGCGTGTTGCTGCCGCTTCTCATCGAAACGCCGCTGATCTGGCCGATGATCTTCGTCTGGGGCGCGGTCTCCTATGGCATCTACACGATGTCGATCATCGAGCTTGGCGAGCGTTTCACCGGCTCGACCCTGGTCGCCGCCAACGCCGCCTTCTCGCTGATGTGGGGCGTCGGCGGCATAGCCGTGCCGCCGCTGGCTGGCAGCGCCATGGATATACTGGGCGCGAGAGGCCTGCCGATCACGCTTTGCCTCATGTGCCTGGCCCTGGCGGTCGCGAGCCTCCCCGGTCGCGGCAAGGCCTAAATCCTTGGCAGCAACTCTTGAATATCGGACGCGGCATGTCGATGTTGCATGCCCAAGCGTTGCCTATTTGGAGATTCCATGACCAAGCCCATCGCCAAGCCAGAAGCCGATACCGCGGACCCCTTCCTCTGGCTGGAGGACAGGACCAGCAAACAGTCGCTCGACTGGGTGCATGGCCAGAACGAGATCGCGATTGGCGAATTGCAAGGCGATCCTTCGTATCAGGCGTCGTTCCAGACGGCACTCGACCTGATGACGGCCGAGGACAACATCGCCGTCGGCGCGGCAATCGCCGGCCATGTCTACAATTTCTGGCAGGACAAGACCAATGCGCTCGGCCTGTGGCGCCGCACGACGGTCGCTTCCTACAAGACCGAGAACCCGGTCTGGGAAACGATCATCGATTTCGACCAGCTCGCGGCGAAGGAGGGGATAAAATGGGTGTTCAGCGGCGCCAGCCGGCTCTATCCGGACTTCAGCCGCTGCCTGCTCTCGATGTCGCCGGACGGCGGCGACGCCAGCGAGATGCGCGAATTCGACATTGAAACCAGATCGTTCATCGAGGGCGGGTTCCGTGCGCCGGCTTCCAAGTCGGGTTTCGGCTGGCTGGACAAGGACACGGTCATCGTCTCGGCGGCCTTCGAGGAATCCGACAAGACCGAGTCCGGCTATCCGCGTGTGATCAAGCTCTGGAAGCGCGGCACCAGCCTCGAAGACGCAACACCCATTTTCGAGGCGCAGAAAGACGATCTCGCCGCCGGCGCGGGCGTCGAGTTCGACGGCGACAAGCGTCACGTGTTTCTGGCGCGGGCAATCAATTTCTTCGCATCGCACAGTTTCCTGCATCTCCCGTCCGGTGAGAACAGGCGCATTCCGCTGCCCGACGACGCCACCGACACATCGCTTTTCAAGGACCAGCTGGTGTTCGGGGTGCGCACGCCCTGGACGGCGCCGGACGGCACGCTGTGCCAACCGGACGGGCTCTATTCGCTCGATTTCGCCCACTGGATCGAAACCGGCGGCTTGGGCACCATCGAAACCCTGCTGGCGCCGGCGCATCGCGTGTCCATCGCCGGGCTCGCCAGAACGCAGGACCGGCTGTTCATCAGCCTGATGGACAATGTGCGCGGCAAGGTTCTCGTTTGCGAGCGCAAGAATGGCGCCTGGTCTCTGAAGCCGGTCGCGTTGCCTGAGAACGGCACTGTCGGCATCAGCCATGCCGAGCACTTCGGCTCCAGCGTGTCCTTCTCCTTCACCGATTTCCTGACGCCAAGCTCGATCATCTGGTCGGATGACGATGGCGAGACGCTCGCCACGGTGAAGTCGCAGCCGGCGCGCTTCGATGCCGCGCCGCTGATCTCGGAACAGTTCGAGGCGCGCTCGAAGGACGGCACGATGATCCCATACTTCGTCGTCAGGCGGCGCGACCAGAAAGGACCGGTGCCGACGCTGCTCTACGGCTATGGCGGCTTCGAAGTGCCGCTCTTACCCGGCTATGCCGGCGTGCGCGGCAGGCTGTGGCTGGAGAAGGGCAATGCCTATGTGCAGGCCTGCATTCGCGGCGGCGGCGAGTTCGGCCCGGCCTGGCATCAGGCGGCGCTGAAAGGCAATCGCCAGAACGGTTTTGACGATTTTGCCGCGGTGGCCGAGGACGTCGTCAGGCGCGGCATCGCGACGGCAGGCTCGCTCGGCATCCAGGGTGGCTCGAATGGTGGCCTGCTGACCGGCGTTTCGCTGACGCAGCGCCCGGACCTTTTCGGCGCCGTCATCATCGAGGTGCCGCTGCTCGACATGCTGCGCTACACCGAATTGCCGCCCGGCGCCTCATGGATGGCCGAGTATGGCGATCCGTCGAAGCCGGAGGACGCCAGGTGGCTGGCCGCCTATTCGCCCTACCAGCACGTCAAGGTGGGTGCCGACTATCCGCCGGTGCTGCTGACGACCTCGACCGCCGACGACCGCGTCCATCCCGGACATGCCCGCAAGATGGCGGCTCGTCTGCAGGAGGCCGGCCACGACAGGACACTGTTCTTCGAGGAGACCGAAGGCGGCCATGGCGGTCGGGGCGACCGCCGGCCGCAGGCGGCACAGACGGCGATGAAATATGTCTTCCTGCAGCGGGCACTGAGCGCCAAGGCTTAGAAGTATTCCGTCATGGGCCAGGCAAAGGGTGGTTCACCTCGGCCAGCCTTTGCTCTAAGGTGCCTGGCATGGCTCCTGCTATGACCTTTGTCTGCACGTTCGGGGTCGCGGTGACACCGTCACCGCGCACGCTGCGTGCGGAGCTTTTGCGGCTGTGCGCCCGCATCGGTTATTCGCCACCCGCCGCCCTCTGATGCATTCGCCCCGGCGCCAGCCGGACTGAATCCAGAGGAAAGATCCAGACATGACCTATCAGAATTATTCGCTGAAGCAGCTTCAGCAGATCGACGCAGCGCATCACCTCCATCCCTTCACCGACCACAAGGAATTGCGTGAGGCGGGTTCGCGCATCATCACCCGCGCCAATGGCCCGTTCATCTACGATTCCGAAGGGGTGGAACTGCTCGACGGCATGGCCGGCCTGTGGTGCGTCAACATCGGCTATGGCCGCGACGAACTGGCCGAGGCCGCCTACGCCCAGATGAAGGAACTGCCTTACTACAATTCCTTCTTCAAATGCTCGACGCCGACGCCGGTGCTGTTGTCCAAGAAGCTGGCCGAGATCGCCCCGAAGAACGTCAACCAGGTGTTCTACGGCTCCTCCGGCTCGGAAGCCAACGACACCGCCTTGCGTCTTGTCCGCCACTACTGGGTGATCGAGGGCAAGCCCGAGAAGAACCGCGTCATCTCGCGCAAGATGGCCTATCACGGCTCGACCATCGCCGGCACCTCGCTCGGCGGCATGGACGCCATGCACAAGCAGCTCAACGGAGCGGTGCCCAACATCGTGCATGTGATGATGCCCTATGCCTATGAGCTGGCGCTGCCGGGCGAGAGCGACCATGATTTCGGCCTGCGCGCGGCCAAATCGGTCGAGGACGCCATCCTCGAGGCCGGGGCCGACAAGGTCGCGGCCTTCATCGGCGAGCCGGTAATGGGTGCGGGCGGCGTCAAGATCCCGCCGGCGAGCTACTGGCCTGAGGTGCAGCGCATCTGCCGCAAATACGATGTGCTGCTGATGCTGGACGAGGTCATCACCGGCTATGGCCGCACCGGCGAATGGTTCGCGGCACAGACCTTCGGCATCGAACCGGACACCATCACCACCGCCAAGGCGCTGACCTCGGGCTATCAACCGCTGTCGGCGCTGCTGGTCGGCGACCGCATCACCTCGACGCTGGTCGAGAAGGGCGGCGAGTTCAACCATGGTTACACATATTCCGGCCACCCCGTGGCCTGCGCGGTGGCCTTGAAGAACCTCGAGATCATCGAGCAGGAAGGCCTGGTCGATCGTGTCAGGAACGAAACTGGGCCTTATTTCGCCAAGGCGCTGCAGGAGCGTATCGCCGGGCATGATCTGGTCGGCGAGGTACGCTCGATCGGGCTGATGGGCGCGATCGAGATCGTCAAGGACAAGGCGACCAAGGAACGGTTCCTGCCGTCGGGAAGTGCCGCGGTGACGGTGCGCGACCATGCCATCGCCAACGGCATGATGCTGCGCGCCACCGGCGACACGATGATCCTGTCGCCGCCGCTGATCTGGACCCGCGACACGATCGACATGGCCTGCGAGCGGATCCGCAAGGCGCTGGATCTGGCGCAGGCCGATCTGCGCAAGCGGTAAGGCGAACCTCGACCGGGCGTTTCTTCAGGGGAACGCCCGGCCTCGAGAAACATGCTGCCCGATGGGGAACAAACGTTATCCTCCGCGCGTAGTGTGTCCGGCAGCAGCCATCCGGCCGCGACAAGGGGTTCATTTCCATGACAAAAACCGGCAAGAGCCGACGCGCGCAAGAAGCAGCCAGCATCGGCGCTGACCTGATGCTGGCGCCGCTGGTGGCGATGATGCGCCTGCCGTTGATGGCCATGGACAGCGGCAGCAGCCAGCCCTGGAGCACCGAAACCGCGCGTGCGGTGAACGAGAAGACCGCGGCAATCGCCGAGGGCGCGTTCGCGGCGCAAATGTCCTTCCTGCAATCGGCATCGCGATTCTGGCCGGAACTCCTTTCCGGTCGCACGCCGTCGCTGTTCAACGGCGTCGCGGCGGAACGGTCGATCAGCGCCGCGCTCAAGCCCGCCAGCCGCGCGGTGAAGGCGAATTTTCGCCGGCTGTCGTCAAAGGCTTGAAATAGACCCTGCGGAACTTTGATTTTGCGCATTGTCGAAATCATGGTCTAGAACCAATCGGTATAAGCACCGATGGGGGGACATCATGGCCGGACAACCGCTCAACCAGCCGGCTGAAATCCCGGCCGAGCTCGACCGCTGGAATTGGGGCGCCTTCTTCCTCAACTGGATCTGGGGCATCGGCAACAGCACCTTCATCGCGCTGCTGGCACTGATCCCGGTCGTCAACCTCGTCATGATCTTCGTGCTCGGAGCACGCGGCAGCCGCTGGGCCTGGCAGAACCGGGCCTGGCGCGACGCCGAGCAGTTCCGCAAGACGCAGCGCAACTGGGCAATAGCCGGCCTGGCTGTCTGGGTGCTCAGTATCGGGGGCTGTGCGACGGCGGTCGGCAGCATCCCCTTCATGTTCAAAGGCAGCGACGCCTACCACATGACCATGGATGCCGTGCGTTCCGATACCCGCGTCAAGGCTGCCATTGGCGACGACGTGACCGACAATTTCTGGGTCGGCGGCCATCTCAACGTCAGTGCGAACGGCACGGGCGACGCCCAGTTCAGCATTCCCGTCCACGGCGCCAAGGGCAAAGCCACCGTGTTATCCCGTCTGATCCGCAATGCCGGCACGTGGAGCATCCGCCTGCTTGTGGTCAGGGTCGATGGAGTGGACGCGCCGATTGTGCTGACCAACGAAGATCATGTGCCAATCCCGAACGCGGCGATCGGAATATAGACATCGGGGAGAAGTGGGTGCGGCAGAAATGCAAAAACCGCGCTCCATCGGGAACGCGGCTTTGCCAGATACGCATGGCGTTTCGCTACGCAAACACTTGGCGAAACTTACGGGCTCCGGTACGCGAGACCTGATCCGGAGCGCCGGGCGGATGCGATATGTCCGCCTCGCAGTCCGTTTTATAGGGACATCGTTACCGCAGAGTTATCGAGAGCTTAAGCAAATCTAAATTTGCGGTTCTTCTGCCGGGTTGATCTGGAAAAAACCCATCAAATCCGCTGGTTACGCTGGGTTGCCCCTGAGAAAATTAATTATGCCGGAGAAATCGGCGCCGCCGTACCCCTGGGCGTTGAACAGGGCGTAGAGCTGTGCCGCCTCGGCGCCAAGTGGGGTCACCGCGCCCGCGCTCAGTGCGGCTTCCTGGGACAATTTCAGGTCTTTCAGCATAAGGGCAGCGGCGAAGCCCGGCTTGTAATCCCTGTTGGCGGGTGAAGTGGGCACCGGACCGGGCACCGGGCAGTAAGTGGTCAAGGACCAGCATTGGCCCGAAGAGGTCGAGGCGACGTCGAACAGCGCCTGATGCGACAGGCCGAGCTTTTCGGCCAGCACGAAGGCCTCGGCGACGCCGATCATCGAAATGCCGAGGATCATATTGTTGCAGATCTTCGCCGCCTGGCCGGCACCGTCGCCGCCGCAATGGACGATGCGCCCGGCCATCGGCTTCAGGATCGGCTCGGCGGCGGCGAAGGCATCGTTGGAGCCGCCGGCCATGAAGGTCAGCGTGCCGGCGGTGGCGCCGCCGGTGCCGCCCGAGACGGGCGCGTCGATGGAGAGCAGGCCTTGCCTGTTGGCGAGAGCGTGGGCCTTGCGCGCCGACTCGACGTCGATGGTCGAGGAATCAATGAACAGCGCATTTTTCTTTGCCTTGGGGGCGATGTCTTCATAGACCGACAAAACATGCTTGCCGGCAGGCAGCATGGTGATGACGACATCGGCATCTTTGGCCGCCGCGACGGCGTTAGCCATCACCCTCACGCCATGCTCCCTTGCGACCGTAAGGTTCTCCGGCATGAGATCGAAGCCTAGAACCACATGCCCGGCCTTTGCCAAGTTGGCGGCCATCGGATTGCCCATGTTGCCGAGGCCGATGAAGGCGATCGTCGTCATTATGTACCTCCAGTCTTTTGTCTCAGCGTCCGATCAACGCGCGCGCGATAATGACGCGCATGATCTCGTTGGTGCCTTCGAGGATCTGGTGGACGCGCAGGTCCCGCACCAATTTCTCGACGCCGTAATCGTGCAGATAGCCGTAGCCGCCGAGCAGTTGCAGCGCATCGTTGGCGACGTTGAAGCCGGCGTCGGTGACGAAACGCTTGGCCATGGCAGACCATTTGCCGGCGTCCGGCGCCTTGCGGTCGAGCTTGGAGGCGGCGGCATAGAGGAAGATGCGCGCTGCCTGCAGCTCGGTCTCCATGTCCGCCAGCCTGAACTGCAGCGCCTGGAACTGGTTGATCTTCGAGCCGAAGGCCTTGCGCTCGGCGGTGTAGGACAGCGCCTTGTCGAGCGCCGACTGGGCGCCGCCCAGCGAACAGGCGGCGATGTTCAGCCGGCCGCCATCGAGCCCGGCCATGGCGATGCCGAAGCCGGCGCCTTCACCCGACAAGAGGTTTTCCGCCGGCACCTTGCAGTCCTCGAAGATGACCTGGCGGGTCGACTGCATGTGCCAGCCCATCTTGTGCTCGTTGGCGCCGAAGGAGAGGCCAGGCGCATCTTTCGGTACGACGATGGTGGAGATGCCTTTCGGCCCGTCGGCGCCCGTGCGCACCATGACGGCATAGACATCGCTGTCGCCGGCGCCCGAGATGAATTGTTTGGCGCCGTTGAGGACATAGTCGCCGCCGCTCTTGACCGCGCGCGTCTTGAGCGCCGCGGCATCCGATCCGGAGCCCGGCTCGGTCAGGCAATAGCTCGCCAGCCATTCCATCGAGGTGAGCTTCGGCAGGAAGCGCTGGCGCTGCTCGTCGTTGCCGAAGCGGTCGATCATCGAGGCCACCATATTGTGGATCGAGATGAAGGACGAAAAGCCCGGGTCGGCATGTGACAACGCCTCGAAGATCAGCACGGCGTCGAGGCGGCCGAGCGCGGAGCCGCCGACATCGTCCCTGACATAGATGCCGCCGAGGCCGAGCGGCCCGGTCTCGCGGATCACATCGGCCGGGAAATGCTTCCTGCGGTCCCAGTCGAGCGCATTCGGCGCGACGCGGTCGGCGGCGAAGGCTTGCGCCATCTCCTGGATGGCGCGCTGTTCCTCGTTGAGTTCGAACTGGCTGGTGCTCGCATCGACCGCGGCGTCCATGGCGTTCTCTCCCTATATGCCAGCTGGCCCGCTGGCCTGTCGTTTTTGGCTTTGCGCGCGCATCAATCTAGACCAATGATGCCGCCGCGCAACCCGAGCCTCCGCGGAGCGGCTGTGCACCAATGCATGTCCGGAGCGAGATGTGACGACAAAATTCGATGAGCTGCTTCGGCAATTCCACGCCTATCTCACTTCTGTGGACAATGCCCTGGTGCGCGACGCCGTGGCCCGCATCGGCTGGGACATGCCGGCCCGCGCGCTGGAGCCGCATAGGATCAGCTGCGTGCGCCATCTCGACCGTGCCGCCGAACTGGCGCCGCCTGCCGCCAAACCATTGGTGCAATGGCTGGCGGAGCATCGCAACGGATTGCACTGGGGGCAGACCTACACCGAGGCGGATTTCAGCAAGGCCTTCATCGACAATTATGGCTGGCTGGAAGTGTTCGGTACGCGCGGCCTTTTCGCCAATGACGAAGTGGCCGCCGGCCTGCTGATCCTTGGGCCAGACATTGTCTATCCCGACCATCATCACGTCGCCGAGGAGATCTACATTCCGCTGACGGGCGGCACGGAATGGCGCATGGGCGAGGGCGGTTTTCGAGTGCGGGAGGCGGGCGAGGTCGTCCACCACGCCTCGAATGTCAACCACGCCATGCGAACCGGCACCGAACCGCTTTTGGCGCTCTACATCTGGCGCGGCGGACCACTGGCGCAGAAATCCACTATCACTGGACCCGCCACGCAGGGCCGAATCTGATGGCCAGGGCAATCATGCTGCAAGGCACCGGTTCGGATGTCGGCAAGACGGTGCTGGTCGCCGGCCTGTGCCGCGCCGCGAAGAAGCGTGGCCTGAAGGTGCGGCCGTTCAAGCCGCAGAACATGTCGAACAACGCCGCCGTCGCGGATATTCCGGGCGACAACAACCATGGCGGCGGCGAGATCGGCCGCGCGCAGTGGCTGCAGGCGATCGCTTGCGGCGTGGCACCATCGGTCCACATGAACCCGGTGCTGTTGAAACCGCAGACCGATGTCGGCGCCCAAGTCATCGTGCAGGGCAAGGTGTTCGGTGAGGCGCGCGCGCGCGACTACCAGGCGCTGAAGGCCAAGCTGATGGATGCCGTACTCGACTCCTGGGGCAAGGTCGGCGAGGGCGCCGATCTGGTCATCGTCGAGGGCGCGGGCTCGCCGGCCGAAATCAACCTCCGCAGCCGCGATATCGCCAATATGGGCTTTGCCACGCGTGCCGACGTGCCGGTTGTGCTGGTCGGCGACATCGATCGGGGCGGTGTCATCGCCTCGGTCGCCGGCACGCATCTGATCCTGCCGGAAGAGGACCGGCGCATGATCGTCGGCTATCTCATCAACAAGTTCCGGGGCGATGTTTCGCTGTTCGATGACGGTTTGAAGGCGATCGAGAAATTCACCGGCTGGCGCTGTTTTGGCGTCGTGCCGTGGCTGAAGGCGGCGGCGCGGCTGCCGTCGGAGGATTCGGTGGTGCTCGAGCGGCTGGCATCAGGCGAGGCGCGGGCGCTTAAAATAGCGGTGCCGATGCTTGGCCGCATCGCCAATTTCGACGACCTCGACCCGCTCAAGGCCGAACCGCAGGTCGAGGTGGTGTTCGTGCCGCCTGGGAAACCGCTGCCGGCCGATGCCGGGCTGGTGGTCATTCCCGGCTCCAAATCGACGATCGGCGATCTCCTGAAATTCCGCGAGAATGGCTGGGACCGGGATCTTGCCGCGCATCGCAAGCGCGGCGGCCATGTCGTCGGCATTTGCGGCGGCTTTCAGATGCTTGGCCGCAGGGTGCGCGATCCCGACGGCATCGAAGGCAGCATCACCGAGGCCGAAGGGCTTGGCCTGCTCGATATCGAAACGGTGATGGAACCGGAGAAGACGGTGCGCAATGTCAGCGCGCATTCGGTCCAGTTCGACCTGCCGCTCGAAGGCTACGAAATCCATCTCGGCCGCACCACCGGCCCGGACACGATGCGGCCGTCGGCGATCATCAATGGCGTTGCCGACGGTGCGATCTCGGCCGACGGCAAGGTGTCAGGCACCTATATGCACGGTCTGTTCGGTGCCGACGCCTTTCGCGGAAAATTCCTCGAAAGCCTCGGCATCAAGGGCGGCGGCATCGACTACCGCGCCGAAGTCGAGCGGGCGCTGGACGACGTCGCGGCCGAGTTGGAGACCCATCTCGACTGCGACGCGATTTTTTCGCTGGCTAGGTAGGACCTATGCCCTTTCCCCGGCCTTCGGCCAGTAGGTGCCGAACGACCAGACATTGCCTTCCGGATCACGGCAGATGAATTCGCGGCTGCCATAATCGCGCTCGGTCAGTTCCTGGATGATCGTGGCGCCGGCTTTCCTGGCCCTGGCATAGGCGGCATCGGCATCATCGACGGCGATATAGATCGACTTGCCGCCACCGGTGCCGGGTTCGCCGACCATCTTGCCGTAATCGTCATCGCGCGCGCTGCCCAGCATGATCATCGAGGTGCCGAAGACCAGCTCGGCATGGTGCACGACATCGCCTTCACCATAGCGGGCACGGACGCTGAAGCCGAAGGCTTCGCAGAGCCAGTCGATCATTTTCGCCGCGTTTTTGTAACGCAAGGCAGGGTAGAGGCGAGGGGCTTCAGTGGCGGTGGGCATGGGAACCTTCTTGATCTGAGTTGGCCGATAACCCACTCTGTTCCATGGCCGGTCCAGCGTCTTGAAGAAATGTTACCTGACCGAGAGCGCCGTCGGCGCGTCGCCTGCAAGGTCGCGGAATTCGCGCACCATGTGCGCCTGGTCGGCATAGCCGCAATCGGCGGCGATATCGGCCCAATCGGCGGTCTGCCGCCGTGACAGGCCGAGCGCCCGGTTGAAGCGGACGATGCGCGACAGTGTCTTCGGACCGATGCCGATCGCATTGGAAAAGCTGCCGGCGAGATGCTTTCGGCTCCAGCCCAGTTTTTCGGCGATGGAGGAAATGCGGACCCGGCCGCCGGAAGCGATGATGCGGTCATACGCCCAGGCGATTTCCAGCGGCGTTTCGGCGGCGCGCTCAAGCCGGGCGGTGACGAAGGTTTCTGCAAGGTCGAAACGCGATGCCCAGTCCGACGCATTACCGAGCCGTTCGCGCAGTGCCGTCCCCTCGGCGCCCAGCACGTCGTCGAGGACGACCATGGTGTCGGTGAGTTCGCTCATCGGCAAGCGGAAGAAACGGCGCGCTCCAAGCGGCGTGAAGTTGACCTGGATGCAGCAGGCGGCGCCGAAGGATTCGATCATCACCGGTCCGGCAAAAAGCCCGGCGGCGAAACTGGCGAAGCGGTCATTGTCGCCAGGCGTCCTGCCGAGGCCGATGGCGAAAGGCTCGGCGAAGCTGATCACCAGCGGCACGGTCAGTGATGCGTATTCGACATTGCGGAAATGGCCTGCCGCTGTTTCGCGATAGCCACAAATATCGGTGACGATGCCGTCAAGCGCCGGATCAGGAAGACGCCGGCGCATCTCGAAGCGCCCTGCGACGGAGCGGTCCTGTTCCTCCCGGCGCTGCATCTCGATCGGCATGGCCATCCTTCCGCCGGGACAAATCTATCAGCCGTCGGCCGGAATCAAAAGCGCCCGGCTTTTGGCCGGGCGCTCTCCGTCCCCACTTCAAGGGAAACCTGTCAGGCGCCGCGCATCAGGCAGCCGGCGGCGAGCACGATGTAGGCAATGAGAACTATCCACACCGATGCGAGCGGGATGAACGCAAGAAGGCCAAGCGCGGCGAGAATGCCGATGATGGCGATGACCAGGGAAATGATGAAAACGATCTGGGTAGGCGCGCTGAGATTCATGTGTGGCTCCTCCAACATGATTCGAACAGCGCCATAGTAACAGGCGCGTGATCACACACCAATCAGGACACGCAGCGGGTTGGCCGGATCGGCCAGCAGCTTTACGGCCAGCGCCAGGCAGACGATCACCAGCAGCGGCTTGATCAGTCTGGCGCCGATGCGCATGGCGAGGCTCGCGCCGACGCGGGCACCGAGGAACTGGGCAACGCCCATCATCAGGCCGATCTTCCAGGAGATGACGCCGACAGCGGCGAAGACGATGAAGCCGCCGATGTTGGAAGCGAAGTTGAGCAGCTTGGTGTGCGCCGTCGCCTTGAGCACGCCGTAGCCGGCAAGGGCGACGAAGGCCAGCATATAGAAGGAGCCGGCGCCCGGACCGAACAGGCCGTCATAGAAGCCGATCGCCGGCACCAGGGTCAGTCCGAACAGGAATGGCGACAGGCGCTCGGCCCGGTCGACATCGTTCATGTTGGGCTTGAGCGCGAAATAGAGGGCGATGGCGATCAGCACCAGGGGCAGCAGGGCGCGCAGGAGATCGCCCGGAACGATGGTGGCCAGCAAGGCCCCAATGACACCGCCTGCAGCCGCCAGCAGCGCCGACGGCAATTGCCGGCGAAGATCGACATGGCCCTTGGAGGCATAGTGGATGGTCGCCGAGCCGGAGCCGAACATGCCTTGCAGCTTGTTGGTCCCAAGCGCTTCGACCGGCGAGAAGCCGGCAAGCAAAAGCGCCGGAATGGTGATCAGCCCACCGCCGCCGGCAATAGAATCGACAAAGCCCGCCGCAAAGGCGGCGAAGGCGAGCATGACGATTGTCTGGGTGGTGAGATCGATCATCTGATGTGAGGAGGCGTCCGGTCGGCGGGATAACGCGTTCGACCACGACAGCCCTGTTTGCGCAAGGCCGATTCCGCGCTACCTCTATCCAAGCGCAATGCGCTTGGATTTGGTTAACCCGGAAAGAGACCCTGATGGCATTCGCATTGCTGGACCAGATACGCTCCATCTTCGACGGCGACCCGGGCGTGCGCAAGGTTGCCGACGATCCTGTCCTGTCGGCGGAGCTGCTGATGCTTTTCCGTATGATCCTGGCCGACGGGACGGTCAGCGAGAGCGAGATGGTTGCCTTCCGGCGGATCTGCAAGGACGCCTTCGGCATCCAGGAAACCAGCATCGACGCCGTCATCGAATATCTCAACGAGTTCGGCTACGAGACCAATGGCTCGCAGGCGATCGCGCTGTTTCGCGACCTCGATGTCGAACGGCGCAAGCAATTGGCCCAGCACATGGCTGAGATCGCCAAGGCGGATTCGCAACTGGCCGAGAGCGAGGTGCGCCTCTTGCGCCGCACGCTCGACCTGCTCGACATCAGCCCGATCGATGTGGTGAAGCCGGAAGAGTAGGTTCTTTCACCCGCTCAGCCTTGCTCTTGCATCTTCCGGGCGATCGCCCGATGCAGGTCCGGCGCGGCAGCGACGAGCGCCTGTGCCGCTTCTGATTGCGGATGATCGAGCACCTCGGTCGTCTTGCCACGCTCGACGATCTTGCCGTCATGCATCACCAGCACCTCGTCCGTGATGGCGCGGGCGACAGTCAGGTCATGGGTGATGAAGAGATAGGCGATACCGAGTTTTTGATTGAGCTCGGCGAACAGATCGAGGATTTGCGCGCGGATCGAGACATCGAGCGCCGAGACCGGCTCGTCAGCGACGACCAGCTTGGGGCGGGTGATGATAGCGCGGGCGATCGACAGGCGCTGGCGCTGGCCGCCGGAAAATTCGTGCGGGTATTTATCCATGTCGCGCTGGTCGAGGCCGACCTCGTGCAGCGCATGTGCAACCATCTCGCGGCGCTCGGCGCGCGTCGGTTTTTTCTCCAGCACGTGCAGCGGCTCGGCAACCAGTTTCTCGACCTTCTGGCGCGGATCGAAGGAGCCGTATGGGTCCTGGAAGACAACCTGCATGTCGCGCCTGGCGGGTTTTAGCTCGACTTCGCTCTTGCCGGTAATGGTCTCGCCGCGAAACCGGATCGTGCCCGAACTCGGTCGATCCAATGCCAGGATCATGCGGGCGAGTGTTGACTTGCCGCAGCCGGAGCGGCCGACCAGCGCCACCGACTGGCCCGGCTGCATCGACAGCGAGACATCGTCGACGGCGCGGATAGGGGCTGCCCGTTTGAGCAGGGAGCTGCGCCGCCCGGGGTAGTCGCGGGTCACGCCTTCGACCTGGATCAGGGGCTTGCCCTGACTTGTATCGTGCGTTCTGGCGCGTGCCGGCACATGCATCGAGGCCTGCGCCAGCTGGCGTGTGTAGGGGTGGAGCTGTTCGGACAGCGTGCGGGCGGTGTCGCCGGCCTCCATCACCTCGCCGCGGCGCAGGATGGTGATGCGATCGGCCATCTCGGTCACCACGGCGAGGTCGTGCGAGATCAGGAGCAGACCCATGCGGCTCTCCGCGACAAGGTCGCGCAGGAGGTCGAGGATCTGCGCCTGCAGCACCACGTCGAGCGCCGTCGTCGGCTCGTCGGCAATCAAGAGCTTCGGCTTCAGCGCGCATGCGATGGCGATGACGACGCGCTGGCGCTGGCCACCGGAGAGTTCGTGCGGATAGCGCGACAGCGGGAATTTCGCTTGCGGCAGGCCAACGCGGTCGAGCATTTTTCGCGCCCGCTCTTCGGCCGCCGCGCGTGTGACCTTGGTATGCCAGCGTATGCCTTCGGCGACCTGCTCGCCGATGGTCTTCACTGGATTGAGAGCTGTCATCGGCTCCTGGAACACCATGCCGATGTCGTCGCCGCGCAGCGCGCACATCTGGTCCTCGGTTGCCGCCAGGATGTCGATGCCGTCGAAGGTGACGCGCCCGGTGGCGCGCGCTGCATGCGGTAAAAGCCGCATCGCCGTCAGCGCGGTCATCGACTTGCCGGAGCCGGATTCGCCGACCAGCCCCATCACCTCGCCGGGGGCGACGGAAAGCTCCATCCCCTTCAGGATCTGCGTGTCGCCGATGGTCAGCGACAGACTGTCGATTTCCAGCAGGCTCATCGCTGCCGCCGCGATTTCGGGTCGAGAATGTCGGCGATGCCGTCGCCCAGGAGATTCAGGCCGAGCACGGTGATGACGATCGCCATGCCGGGAAAGATCGCCATCCACGGCGCCACCACCATGCGCGTCTGGGCGTCGAACAGCATGCGGCCCCAGCTCGGCATTGGCGGCTGCGCGCCGAGGCCGAGATAGGAAAGCCCGGCTTCGGCCAGGATGCCCAGCGCGAACTGGATGGTGCCTTGCACCAGGAGCAGCGTGGCGATGTTGGGCAGCACGTGTTCGATCGATATCTGCGTGCTGCTTTTTCCCGCGGCGCGCGCGGCCAGGATGAACTCGCGCGGCCAGATCGCCAGCGCACCGGCGCGGGCGACGCGGGCAAAGACCGGGATGTTGAAGATGCCGATTGCGATGATGGCGTTGACGGCGCCCGGCCCGAAGATGGCTGTTATCATGATGGCCGACAGCAGCGCGGGAAAGGCGAACACGAGATCGTTGACGCGCATCAGCGCCTCGTCGACGAGGCCGCCGCGCGCGGCGGCAAAAGCGCCGAGCGGCACGCCGACACCCATGCCGATGCCGACCGCGACCAGCGCCACGGCGATCGAATTGCGGGCGCCGACCATGATCATCGACAGGATGTCGCGGCCGAAATGGTCGGTGCCGAACCAGTGTGCCAGCGAGGGGCCTTGCGTCTTGTCGGCTATGATCAGCTTCGTCACATCGTAAGGCGTCCAGAGGTAGGAGATGACAGCCATCACCAGGATAAGCACGGTGATGACGAAGCCGGTGACGAAAGCCGTGTTCCGGAACGCCTTGGCCAGGATGCCGCTGAGCGTCTCCTCGGGGATGTCGATGTGCAGGGTCATTGCCGGCTTCTCAGGCGTGGATCGACGACCGCGTAGGAAAGGTCGACGACGAGGTTGACGGCAATGACGGCGGCGACCAGCAACATGACGACGCTTTCGACGACGATCAGGTCGCGCTGGGTGATCGCCTGGAACACCAGCCGGCCGAGACCAGGCAGATAAAAAACATTCTCGATGATGATGGTGCCGGCGAGCAGGAAGGCGAATTGCAGGCCAAGAATGGTCAGGACCGGGATCATGGCATTGCGCAATGCATGCCGCCACAGCACGGTGCGATAGGGCAGGCCCTTGGCGCGGGCGGTGCGGATATAGTCCACGTTCAGCACCTCGATCAGTGCCGAGCGGGTGACGCGCGCCAGGATGGCCGCCTGCGGCAAGGCAAGCGCCACCGCCGGCAGCAGCAGCGATTTCAGCGCTGGCCATATGCCGGCGCTCCAGCCGGGAAAGCCGCCGGCAGGCACCAGCCGCAGCCAGACGGCGAAGACATAGATCAGCATCAGCGCGAACCAGAAATTCGGCACGGCAACGCCAAGCTGTGCCGCGCCCATTGAAATCGTGTCGCCGGCCCGGCCGCGCCGGCTGGCGGAAAACAGGCCGACCGGAATGGCGATGATCGTGGAGAGTGCAAGCGCGATCAGCGCCAGCGGCAGCGAGACGGCAAGCCGTTCACGCACGAGATCGATGACCGGCACCGAATAGGTATAGGAGCGGCCGAAATCGAGGCTGAGCAGGCCGCCGGCCCAGTGCAGGTAGCGCAAGAGCAGGGGCTGATTCAGCCCCATCTGGTTGCGCAAGAGTTCGACCTGGTCGGCGCTGGCGTTCATGCCCAACATCAGCCGCGCCGGGTCGCCCGGCAGGATTTCCAGCACGGCGAACACCACGATGGAGGCCAGCACCAGCGTGGCAAGCGAGATGGCGAGGCGCTTGAGGAGGTAGGCGGTCATGGACACGGGACGAGAGAGGTATCGTCATCCTGGGGCGAAGCAGGAGCGAAGCTCCGTCGCGTAGACCCCAGGATCCATTCCGTAACAGAGGTCGAACAGCGCGACGGTCCAGAACCAGCCTCGCGCCTCACTGTTTCCACTGCAACGTCTCCCAGATTCTGCACCGCGAGGGCGCTCGTAAATCACGGAATGGATCCCAGGGGCTGCACAGTCGCTGCGCGCCTGCTCCGCCCCAGAATGACGAAACGAACCTCACTCGCTCCACTTCACCTTGGTCAGGTCGTTGGCAGGTATCGGTGCGCTTTCCCACAACCCTTGCAGCTTGGCGTCCCAGACCCCGACCTTGGGCAATTCGTAGAGGAAGCCGACCACGGCATCGTCGGCCAGAATCTTCTGCGCCCGGGCATATAATTCCTTGCGCTTGGCCTCGTCGGACGTCAGTTCCAGATCTGCGATCACCTTTTTGAAGGTGGGGTTGTCGTAATTGAAGTAGTAGTCCTTGCGGGCATAGATATCGATGTCGTTGGGCTCGGTATGGGAGACGATGGTCAGATCGTAATCCTTCTTGGTGAACACCTGGTCCAGCCACTGCGCCCACTCGACGGGGATGATCTCGAGGTTGATGCCGACATCGCGGAGTTCCGAGGCGATGATCTCGCCGCCGAGCCGTGCATAGGTCGTCGGCGGCAGCTTCAACGTGGCCTTGAAGCCGTTCTCCAGTCCTGCTTCCTTCAGCAGTTGCTTGGCCTTGGCCACGTCGTGCGGATAGTGGCCGGTGAGGTCGACATAATATTTGTTGGCCGGCGACATATGCGAGCCGATCGGCAGGCCGAGCCCGGCCGAGGCGCCGTCGATGATCGCCTTGCGGTCGAGCGCGTAGGAGATCGCCTGTCTCACCTGCAACTTGTCGAAGGGCGGCTGCTTGTTGTTGATCGACAGGATGGTCTCGCCTTCGGTCGCGCCGACCACCACCTTGAAGCGCGGATCATCCTTGACCTGGGAGACGCTGTCGGGATCGAAGAAGGGGAAGGCCTGTATGTCGCCGGAAAGCAGCGCCGGCACCGCCGCCGCGGCATCGGGAACGATGCGGAACTCGACCTTTTCGAGGAAGACAGGGGCGCCCCAGTAGTGATCTGATTTCAGCAGCGTGATCGATGAGCCCTTGGCCCAACTCTCGAACTTGAACGGGCCGGTACCAACAGGCTTTTCCTTGTTGGTGTCGGCGGATTTCGGCGACACGATCACCGCGTCGCCCCAGCCCATATTGTAGAGGAACGAGCCTTGCGGGTGGGTCAGCGTCACCTTCACGGTGGCGGGGTCGACCACGTCGACCTTGTCGATGGCGGCAAAGAGCTGCTTTTGCGCGTTGACGGAGTTTTCCGCGCGGGCACGGTCGAGCGAAAACTTCACGTCGTCGGCGCTGAAATCGGCGCCGTCGTGGAATTTCACGCCGGTGCGCAGCTTGAAGGTATAGACCTTGCCGTCATCGGAAATGGTCCAGCTTTCGGCGAGATCCGGCAAGACTTCGCCATTGGGGCCGATCCGGGTCAGGCCCTCGAACACATTGGCGTAGGTGACCTCCCTAATTGCCGCGGCCGCTCCCGCAGTCGGGTCGAGATGCGGGGGTTCAAGCGGAATGCCGATGACGAGATCGGTCCGGGCGGCAAACGCCGAAGTGGCGGTTGCGACCGCCAGCACGGCAGCGGCCAGAAGGGTCTTCCAAAGTTTCATCGCTGAACTCCCCATATGCTCAAATGCTCAAGCCTGGGGATAGAAGCGTGATTTCGCACGGGAGTAAATTGCGTTTCGTGCTGTCGCGCCGCGCCAGGAGAAATGTTTTTGCGCCGCGGGCCGATCATCCGGTTGTGCCGCGCAGCAGCACGTTGAGGCCGATCGCCATCACCTTTGCCGATTCCACCATGTCCTCTATGCCGACCCACTCGTCCGGCCGGTGGGCGAGATCGAGAATGCCGGGCCCATAGGCGATACAGTCGTAGATGTGGCCGATGCGGGCAATGTGCTTCTGGTCGTAGGTGCCGGGCGAAATGACGTAGTCGGGCTCGCGGTCGAAGATCGCATGAATGCCTTGCGCCACCGCCCTGACCACCGGCGCGTCGCGCTCGGTCATCAGCGGCAGCACTTCCATCAGGTCGCGGATCTCGTAATCGAACTTTTTGCGCTCGCGCTTCAGCCGCTCGAGAATGCCGGTCACTTCGCCTTTGACCGTGGCGAGGTCTTCCTCGAGCAGGAAGCGGCGGTCGATGGTCAGCCGGCAGGAATCGGGCACGTTGGGCGAGGGCAGGCCAGGCCGGAAATCCTCGGTCTGCCCGCCATGGATGGAATTGACGTTCATGGTCGAGCGCCTGGCGCCCTCGGGGACGACCGGCATGCGCGTCATCTTGCGGTCGAGCGCCGGGAACAGTTCGTCCTCGAAAGCTTGGAGCACGGCACCCATATGGCGCACCGCATTATCGCCGAGAAACGGCATCGAGCCATGCGCGATCTCGCCCTTGGTCTCGATCTCGGCCCACCAGACGCCGCGATGGCCAAGGCAGATGCGGTCCTTGTTCAACGGCTCGGGGATGATGACGTGGTCGACCCTGGGTTTGGAGAAATAGCCGAGCCTGGCCAGATGGGCGACACCGCCAAAGCCGCCGGACTCCTCGTCGACGGTGCCGGATATCTCAATGGCGCCGGGAAAGTCGGGATAGACCTCCATGAAGGCTTCGGCGGCGATGATCGACGCGGCCAGGCCGCCCTTCATGTCGCAGGCGCCGCGTCCATAGACCCTGCCGTCCCTGACGATGCCGGCAAAGGGATCGACGGTCCAGCCGTCGCCGGCCTCGACCACGTCGATATGCGAGTTGAAGTGGACGCAGGCGCCGGGCGACCGGCCGTCGAAGCGGGCCACGACATTAACGCGCGGGTAGCGATCAGTGTCGCCGGGCGTGCCTTCGGCGCGAATGAATTCGGTTTCAAAACCACGCTTCCTCAGCCGCGCGCCGACATATTCGGCGCATGGCCGGTAGGCCTCGCCGGGCGGATTGATGGTCGGGAAACGGATCAGGTCAGCGGTCAGCGCGACGACATCGTCGCGCCTGTCATCGATTGCTTGAAGGAGTCGCTCGTTCATCAGGGGAGTTGAGCAACGAACGACGTTGCATTGCAAGCCCGCCGGCAATCAAGCCGGTGCGGCGTGTCGTTGCGGCAACTATCGCGGGAAATCGTTCAAATTCGCTGCTTTGGATTGGCGAATTGATCAAGGAGTGTGTGCTAGCTGTTCACTGCCATTAAAAAGGTGAAAAACAACGTGATGGCAAGAAGGCAAGGGGCAATCAAAGGGGTGTGATCGCATGAGGAAGTTCTTTCTCGTAGCAGCGGCGATGTTGGCAACCGCGCTGTTTGGTACGCCGTCCGCAAGTTACGCGGCAATGTTGGAAGCAAATATCGACGTGTCGTCGCAGACGATGACGGTACGGTACGGCTCGGAGGTCTATCGCTGGGTCGTGTCGACTGCCCGTCCGGGCTATTTCACGCCGCGTGGCACGTATCGGCCGCAGCGGACCGCACGGATGTGGTATTCGCGCAAATACGAAATGTCGCCGATGCCTTATTCGGTGTTCTTCCATGGCGGCTATGCCATTCATGGGACGGGCGCCGTCAGGCAACTCGGCCGTCCGGCCTCGCATGGCTGCGTGCGGCTGCACACGGCCAATGCCGCGACGTTCTATGCCATGGTGCGGGAAGTGGGCTTCGGCAACACGCGCATTGTCGTGACGAACTAGCAGCACGCGCGAATTCTCGTTGCCGGGCCGGAGCCCGGCGCGAGACATTCCACTGACGGCAACAACAATCGGCCAAGGTTTACCTGTTCCGAGATTGAGGGCTATTGCCGAGGGATAAGGGGTGTGCTTTCCATGCCAATGTCTGACTGAGGACAATTGGCAGTATCGGGCGGTTTGAATTATTAGGAGTAGCTTAAATATTGCCGGCTGATCAATCGGTTCGCCGGAAATCTGCCGTTGCGTGCCGTTTGCTGGAATTGACAGATGCATCCCCAGTCACAGATGGACGATCGTCTTCCCAGTCGGCCCGCCGGGGTGCTCATTCTTGGCGGGGCGCACGGGACGCTGGCGCTGGCCAGAAGCTTCGGCGCTCGGAAAGTGCCTGTCTGGCTGGTGAGCAACGACACGCCGTTGCCCGGCTTTTCGCGATATGCCCGGCGGACAATGACGTGGCCCGGCCCCGACGATGGTGGTGCCGTCGCCTTCCTGCTCGATCTGGCCAAGGTTCATGGGCTGGGCGGTTTTCTGCTGATCGCCGGCGGCGATCCAGAAGTTCGCTTCGTATCGCAATCGATCGACCGGTTGTCCGCCGCGTTCGACGTGGTGCTGCCGCCTTGGGAGCAACTGAAATGGGTCTGTGAAAAGCCGCTGCTGTATCGCCGGGCGGGCGAACTGGGGCTTGCCGTTCCACTGACCTATGCGATCAGTTCGCTCGAGCAGGCAGAGGCAGCCGAACTTCGCTTTCCCGTGATCCTGAAGCCGAATATGGGCGGGCGCAGCCGTTTTGCGCGTGCCAAGGCCGTTCTCACCAATGACAGAGCAGCGTTTTTGGCAGCCTATGCCTGGGCTGCCGAAGAGATCGGCAGCGACAATGTCGTGGTTCAGGAGATGATACCGGGCGGAGGCGAGGGCCAGTTCTCCTACGCGGCGCTCTGGAATGAGGGCGCGCCGGTGGCGGAGTTCACCGCCCGCCGTACACGGCAATATCCGGTCGATTTCGGCTACACCAGCACCTTCGTGGAGGTGGTCGACGAACCGCAATTGATCGACGCCGCGCGCCGGCTGCTTGGATCGATCGCGCATCACGGGCTGGTGGAGGTCGAATTCAAGCGCGATGCGCGCGATGGCTCGATGAAGGTGCTCGACGTCAATCCACGGCCCTGGACATGGTTCGGGCTGGGTGCCGCCGCTGGCGTCGACCTCGGCGCCATGCTTTGGGCGATCCAATCGGGCCAGCCGGTAAAGACAGCTTCAGCGCGGCCCAACACGTCGTGGATGTATCTGGTCCGGGATATTGTGGCGGCCGGCCGGTTGATCTCGAGCGGCCGGTTGGCAAAACTCGCCTATTTCAGTTCATTCGCCAAAGTACGGGCATGGGCGACATTCCAGGCGAATGACCCGATGCCTGGCCTGATCGACGTGCCGTTGACGGCCTGGAGAGTGCTGACGCGACGGATACTTTCCGCAATCTTAACCGGGAAATGTTTAGGACGGCGGCGTGACGGAGTGAGTTCCACGGCTGCAGAACCAGACAGGCGAGACCGCTGACATGACCGTTTTCACGCCCAGGACCGACTGCGAGGTGGCCGTGATCGGCGCCGGTCCTTTTGGGCTGGCCGTGGCTTCCGCCCTCAAGCGAGCGGGCG
Organism: Mesorhizobium sp. WSM4312; assembly: GCF_002294875.1. Lineage (NCBI taxonomy): Bacteria > Pseudomonadati > Pseudomonadota > Alphaproteobacteria > Hyphomicrobiales > Phyllobacteriaceae > Mesorhizobium > Mesorhizobium sp. WSM4312. The sequence continues at coordinate 190,004 of NZ_NSFU01000004.1, forward strand.
TCGATACGCTTACCCTCGGCGGCGCGATGTCGTTCTGGCGCGACCATATGCCGAGAGGCATGAGGCTGCGCTCGCCCTGGCACGCGACCTATATCGGCCACACCAAAGGTCCGCTCTCGCTCGATTCCTATGCCAAGGTCCTTGGAATCTCGCCACGCGAACCGCTGCTGCTCGAAAACTTCGTCGACTATGGATTGTGGATCCAGGCCCAGACGGTTCCGGATCTGGATACCCGCAAGGTGGACCGCGTCGAGAAGGCGAATGGCGGATTTCGTCTGGCACTGGCCGATGGCGATGCCTTGAAGGCGCGTCGCGTCGTGGTTGCCACCGGCCTGATGAACCAGCAACTGATCCCCGCTGTCTTCAACGGCATCCAAAAAGAACTTGTCAGCCATGCCAGCGACCATACTGGTTATGAGGCCTTCCGCGGCAAGCGCGTCGCCGTCATCGGGCGTGGGCAAAGCGCCTGCGAATCCGCCGTTCTGCTCAAACAAAACGGGGCCGAAGTCGAGCTCATCTGCCATGGCGACATCCATTGGCTGGGCTATCGGGCGCTGTCGGGAAAGCAGAGCTGGAGCCTGCGCGACTTCCTGTCGGAGCGGCTCGCATCGCCGTCCAGGGTCGGTCCGTTCCCGATTTCCTGGCTGGTCGAGGTCCCGGGCTTCGTGCACCGGTTCCCGGAGCCAGCCCGGGCCGGACTCAACAGGCGCAGCCTCGGTGCCGGTGCGACGGGCTGGCTGAAGCCGGATTTCGACGGGATAGAGATCAGGGCCGGCAGCAGGATGATCAGCGCATCCGCCAAGGACAATGGCATCGAACTGCGGTTCGAGAAGGATGCCGCCACCTTCGACCACGTCCTGCTCGGCACGGGCTACCGGATAGATATCGCCAAGCTCGGTCTGTTCCCACCCGCCATGCTTGCCCCGATTGCGCGCCGGGAAGGGTTGCCGCTGCTTTCCGCCGGGTTCGAATCCAGCATCCCGGGCCTGCATTTCGTCGGCGCGAGCGCGGTCGACAGCTTTGGCCCGCTGATGCGGTTCACCGCCGGCACGCCGTTCGCCGCGCGCACCGTCTCCCGTTTCATTCAGAGGACGAGAGACAGACGTTACGCTGCCTGAAGCTGGAAGACCGCGTAGTCGATGGTGCGGACCGCATCGAGGAAGCCCGGCATGGCCGGCACGGACAGTTCCCGGAAAATACCGGTGTCACGGATGGCGGGCCTTGCCCAATCGATGGCGCGGTGGCTCGAGCTGCCATAGACGATGAAGCAATCCCGCGGGTGGCGTTCGAGCGACGATATGAGATTCTTCAAGACGATATCGAAGACGTCCTGTGAGAAGGGATTGTAGAAATAGACCACCAGGGGCACTTGCGGAAAATCGTAGGCCGCCGCATCGGTCTCGACGACGCTGAGCGCTCGGCATCGCTGCGACGGGTCGCGGAAACGCTCGATGTTGCTTCGGGCGATGTCCACCAGTTCGCGGGCGAACTCCACGCCGATGATCTCGGCGAACGGATATTGCGAGGCCAGCAACAGCGTTCGCGATTTTCCGGAGCCGATGTCGATGAATGTATGGGCATGGAGATCGCGTGGCAGCGACTTCATGATGAAGTCGAAGGTTCTGGGCGACGTGCAGACGGCTTCATTGCCCATGGCGCGGTGCGGGCCGACGACATTGAGGGCGCCGAGCTGGATCGAGCCGGCCGTATCGACGCCGTGCCGGCGATCCCATTTGCGGGCGAGACGGTCGGCGAGCATATGCCTGATGTTGCGCTGGACAAAGCCAAGGCTTGCGCCGAGCCCATGCCGGCGGATGACCTTAGCGGCTCCAGCAGGCCATGCTGTCGGAGATAGGACCATGCCCGGCCAAGACGGCCGAAGGAACGATCTTCGAGGCCATCCCGATCCAGGCGCGGCATTTCGATATTCGTCATGCCACGGGCTCCATCCCAGTCGATGAACATCTCGGTGGGGTATGTGCGCTCTCGTCGTTTAAGATTCCCTGACCAGCGACGTTACGAATGTCTGGATCGCGGCCCATCGGTACCGGAAATGGCAGGCGCCAAACACTTCAGGGGTCAGCTGTTCGCGGCCGGCGCCTTTGCCTGCGGCTGCTTTTTACGCCGCCAGTTGCTGATCTCCCACCTTTTGTGGAACCACATCCACTGGCCGGGATCCTCGCGCACCCAGCGCTCGACCACGTCGTTCAGCATCTGGGTGGTGGCGTGGACGTCGACGCTGCCGTCGGCGGTGCGCGGCAGGACCAGTCTGTCCTCGATCTCGAGGCGGAAGCGGTTGCCTGGCAATCTGATGCAACGCGCAGGATAGACGTCGCAGTCATAGTGACGGGCAAGCGTGCCGAGCACACGGTTGCTCTGGCAGGGGCGGCCGAAGAAGGTCGTGTCCAGGCCATTGGAGAATTTCTGGTCGACAAGGACGCCGATATTGCCGCCGTTTTCCAGCACCCCGGCCAATGCGAAGGAAGCGCCGGCCATCGACGGCAGCAGCGCCCCCATGGTCGAGCGCCGCGTCGAGAGGATGTAGTCGGCAAGGTAGGGGTTGTTGGGCGGGCGAAACAGCGCCGTGATATTCATGCCGAAGGTCGCCGCCGCCACCGGCAGCAGCTCGAAATTGCCGAGATGGCCGGTGAAGACGATGTGCGGCTGCTTCTCCGCGGCGATCTCGACGAAATGCTCTATTCCCTTGACCTCGACGCGGCCGGGCGTGCTGGCGGCCGGGTCATAGTCGAACAGGGCGTCGAGGAAGATGTATTCGGCGGCAAGGCGGGCCATGTTGCCCCACATGTCGGAGGCAATAGCCTGGATTTCGTCCTCGCTCTTTTCCGGATAGGCCTTGCGCAGATTGTCGATGGCGACCCGGTGGCGTCCGACCCTGGGACCAATGAAGCGCGCGACGCGGTCGGCGAAATTCAGCGCGCTGTCGACCGGCAGCAGGCGCAGCACCGAAATGATGATCATCGCCGCACGTGCGACCAGCCAGTAGTTCAGCTGGCGCAGCTGCCTGCCATAGCGAAACCTGAGATCGCGGCGAAACTTCTTGAGCACCGAAGTCAAGGCCTCAGGCGACGCGCAGGATGATCTTGCCGAAGACGTCGCGGCCTTCCATGCGCTTCAGCGCTGCGTCGATATCGTCGAAGCCGACTTCGGTGTCGATGACCGGCGCGACCTGTCCCGCCGCCATTTTCTGCATGGCGTTGGCCATGTTCTCCATGCGGCAGCCGAAGGAGCCGAGCAGCTTCAATTGCTGCTGGAAGAGCTGCATCAGGTTGATCTGCGTCGAAACGCCCGAGGTCGAGCCGCAGGTCACCAGGCGGCCGCCGCGCTTCAGGCACAGCATCGAACCGGCAAAGGTGTCGGCGCCGACATGTTCGAAGACGACATCGACGCCCTTCTTCTTGGTCAGCTTGCGCACGACGCCTTCGAAGCGGTCTTCGCGGTAGTTGATGACCTGGTCGGCGCCGAGCGCCTTGGCCTTGTCGATCTTGTCGTTGGAACCGACCGTGGTGATGATGGTGCAGCCCATCCGCTTCGCCAGCTGGATCGCCGCCGAACCGATGCCGGAGCCGCCGGCATGGACGAGGATGGTTTCGCCGGGCTGCAATCTCGCATTGTCGAACAGCATGTGCTCGACCGTGCCGAAGGTGACGGGGGCCACCGCGGCGCCGATATCGCTCACGCCGGGCGGGGCGGGGACCAGCAGGCGCGCCGGCAGGTTGATCTTCTCCTGGGCAAAACCGTCGAGATGGAAGCCGTGGACGCCGGAAACATGTTCACAGAGATTGTCGCGGCCTTCGCGACAGGCGCGGCAAAGGCCGCAAGTGCGCGCGCCGTAGATCGACACCAATTGCCCGGGCAGCAGGCTGGACACGCCGGGACCGACCGCCTCGACCTCGCCGGAGGCCTCGGCGCCGACAACCAACGGCAGCTTGCGCTTGGCGAAGGCCATGCCGCGCCAGCCCCAGACGTCGATATGGTTCAGCGCCACTGCCTTGATGCGCAGCGTGACTTCGCCGAGTGCGGGTGGCGGGGGAGGCGGCAGGTCCACCGTCTCAAGACGGCGATCCTCGATAAGTTGCAATGCGCGCATTGGGCCTGTCGGTTCAGTGGGGCTGAAAAAGGTCGCTTAGACCGGTTCCCGCGCCATGACAAGGCAAGTGTTCTGGCCGCCGAAGCCGAAGGAGTTCGACAGAACGCTGCGAACCTCGGCGTTGCGCTTCTTGTTCGGCACCACGTCGAGCACGATCGCCGGGTCGGGATTGTCGTAGTTGATGGTCGGCGGAATGACGCTTTCGCGCATCGTCATCAGCGAGAACGCCGCCTCGACGGCGCCCGCCGCGGACAGTGTGTGGCCGATCATCGACTTGTTCGACGAGACCGGCATCGAGCCGATGCGCTCGCCGAACACTGTCGACAGCGACAAATGCTCCATCTTGTCGTTTTCCGGCGTCGAGGTGCCATGGGCGTTGACGTAGTCGATCTCGTCCTTGCTGAGGCCCGCATCCGCAAGGGCGGCGCGAACCGCCGCGATTGCCGGCGAACCGTCAGGTTTGGAGCGGGTGCGGTGGAAATCGTCGGCCTTTTCGCCGCAGCCGCGCAGGATGCCGAGCACGGTCGCGCCACGGGCCAGGGCTGCTTCCAGCGATTCCAGCACCAGCGCGCCGGAGCCCTCGGCCAGCACGAAGCCGTCGCGGTCCTTGGAGAACGGCTTGGAAGCCTTTTCGGGAATGTCGTTGTGGGTCGACAGCGCCGACAGCAGCGAGAAGCGGATCAGTGCCTCGGCGGTCGCCGAGCCGTCGGCGCCGATCGACAGCGCCCGGTCGCATTCGCCGCGGCGGATCGCCTCGACGCCGAGCTGGATGGCTGTGGCGCCCGAGGCGCAGGCGGTCGACAGCGTGATCGGCAGGCCGCGCGTGCCGAACCGGTCGGCGAGCCGGTCAGCGATCGAGCCGAACTGGGTGGTCTCGAAGATGTCGAGTTCCTTCAGTCCGCGCGCTACCCGCAGCAGCCTTTCGGCGCCGGCGTCCTGTTTGTCGGAATTGTAGAGCGAGAAGCGTTCGTGCCAGTCGAGCTCGACCGGCGGCGAGGCAAGGAAGAGAGGCCCACCGAAATCGCTGGAATCAAGGCCGGATTCGGCCACGGCTTCATGCGCGGCGGTTTCGGCCAGCTCGTAGGTGAGGGGGCTGGCGCCCTTCGAGCTTGCGTCCAGAAAGTCGACCATGCCGGAAATGCGGGTGTTGAGGTGGTCGACCGGAAAGCGGGTGATCGGGTGGATGCCCGACTTGCCCGAAGTCAGCGCCGCCCAATTGTCAGCCTTGCCGACGCCAAGCGAAGTCACCACGCCGATACCGGTGACGGCGACGATCGGCCTGCCCATGTGATCTCTGAAATTGGTCATCGGAGCCCTCGAGCGGTTTATCTCTGCAGCATGGCAGCATGGCGAGTGCCCGCCTTACGCTGATTTGACCAGCGCCATGCCTTCGAATTGGTGATAGCCGATCGCCGTTGCAAGGACGCTTGCGGGAATGCCTTCGAACGGCTTCTCGGCCGCGGCATCAAAGACGGGGTAGGCGGCCTTACGGTCAACGGCGAGTGCCGCCAGCGCCACGGCGAACGGAAACTGCGCTTCCTTCATGTGCCCGGTCAGCGTCGAGAAGCCGCGCGCGGCGATTGTCTCGACGGCATCGAGCGCTGTTTTCTCGGCAGTGGTTGCGGCATGCGCGCCGGACGCGCCCGACATGGCGAGCAGTCTGCCGTTCGGCAGCGCCGCCTGGCTGAGCAGTCCGGCGATTTCGGCGTCGAGTTCTCCGCGCGACCGCCTGGCCCGGCCGGAGACGACCGGTCCGAGCTCGGCATAGATCTTGCGCCCACGGCTCATTGCGTGGTCGCGCTGTTCCAGCACCAGGAAGGCGCCGCCGGAGCCGGAGACCACGCCGCCACCCTCGGCACCCTGCCTTTGCCAGACAGGCTTCCAGGGGCCGCGATGCAGATAGCCGGCAAGCTCGTAGCCGAGCAGCATATCGGAATGTTCGGTCTGGAAGGCGCCGCCGACCAGCACGTGCGTCGACTGGCCCGAGCGGATCCGCGCCGCGGCCGTCTCGACGGCGGAAACGCCGGCCCCTTCCTCGCCCATGAAGGTGCGCGAGGAGCCCGTCACCTTGTGGACGATGGAGATGTTGCCGGCGAGAAGGTTGGAAAGCTGGGCCAGGAACAAGGTCGGCCGCAATTCCGTGGTCAGCTTCTCGTTGAGCAGTACATCGCGGTCGTTGCGGCTTTCCGAAGCGGCGAGGATGGCGGCGTCGACCGCCTCGTCTCGCTCGCCGCCGCCGGCGGCCACCACCATGTCCATGGTCGTGCAAAGCTCGTCATTGCCCTTGATGCCGGCATCGTCGAGCGCCAGGCCGGCGGCATAGGTGCCGAGCCGTTGCCATGTCTCCATCTGCCGCTGGTCGCCGCGCTTGGCGATCTGCAGGTTCCAGTCGATCTCCGGCAGCGGATGAACGGTATAGGGCGCGAAGCGCGCGGTTTCGAGCACCGGCCGCAGGCCCGGTTGCGCGAGCTTCTGCCAGTGGGCGTCAGGGCCTTCTCCCAGCGAGGAGACAAGGCCGATACCAGTGATGACGACGTCGCGGGGGTTACTCATGGGCGGCTTTGTGGGTCAGGCGGCAAAGCGCGTCAAGGTCACGCGCTCAACTGACGTCAGGCGGTCTTGGCGGCGACGAGCGCGTCGATCTTGGCGCACAGGTTCTTCATGACGAAGTAGTCGTCGGTCGAAGCCTTGCCGTCATTGACTTCCTGGGTCCACTTTTCCAACGGCACCTTGATGCCGAATTCCTTGTCGATGGCAAAGACGATGTCGAGGAAATCGAGGCTGTCGATGCCGAGATCGTCGATCGTGTGGCTCTCGGGCGTGATGGTGTCGATATCGATCTCGCTGGTGTCGGCAATGATCTTGGCGACTTTGTCGAACGTGGTGGACAAGGGCTTTTCCTTCTTTGCGGGCGGAATCTGTCCGCATCCTGTTTGGGCGCTGTCTAATCGGTTTTTCCCGGCAGGAAAAGGCCTGATAGTCCGGGCGCAGATGGGAAGCGTGCCCAAGAAACGCAAGAAGGGCCGCCGGTCAACCCGGCGGCCCTTCCCATTACGTCAGGTTAGTTGTTGTCACGGAGCTTGACCAGGTCGTTCAGCAGCCCGCCCGTTCCGTTGTGGACAGTCAGCCGCTCGACCTTGCCGGCGATGGTTTCCAGAGCCTCGAGCTCCTTCAGCCGCAGCATCACCGGGTTCTCCGCCATCACCCTGGCCGTGTTGAGCAGGGAACGCGTGGCGTTCGTCTCCTCGCGGCGGCGGATGACGTTGGCCTCGGCCTGCTTTTCGGCCGAAACCACCTGGTTGAGGATCTCGCGCATCTCGCCCGGCAGGATCACATCCTTGAGGGCGATATCGCTGACCTCGAGGCCGATCTCGGCCATGTCGGCACGGACCTTGGCCGCGGCTTCCTCGTCGACCGTCACCTTCTTTTCAAGAATCTGGTCGAGCGTCAGCGCGCCCAGCGTCTTGCGGAAGGCGTATTGCAGGGCGCGATAAAGGGCCTCGGAGAAGTCCTTCACAGAGCTCACCGCCTTGACCGGGTCGACGACCCGGTATTCGGCGGCGATGTTGACGCGGATCGTCACGCGATCCTTGGTCAGCACTTCCTGCCCGGCGACATCGAGCGACTGGCGCTTGAGGTCGACGACCTTCACCTGCAGCAGGCGTCCGACATTCCAGAAGCCGTGCACGCCCGCGGCTAGCGTCCGGACCAGGACACCATCGACGAACAGCAGGCCGGCCTGGCCATCGACGACCGGATGGACGGACATCAACTCCGCCTTCCGGGCCTGGCCGAGCCGGCGCATGACCGCCGGATCGATGGCCAGATCGGCCGAAGTATCGACCGTCGTCACCGTCCACGGCCCGGCATCGGTCCACAGAACCAGCTTGCGGTCCGGCGCCAGAACGGCATGCAGGTTTCCGTCACGCTCGATGATGGCGACATCCGTGCGCCCGGTGCGAACGACGGTGAAATGACGCGCGGCCACATCCGGGAGCTTGTCGAACAACGCCTTCTCGTACGCCGAAACGAATTCCGGGTTCTTCAGATCGTGCCGTGACACTTCCAGGCTCCCGCGCCGGTTGGCTAGCCAGTGCTCGCCCGGCATCAGGACGGCCTTGATCTCACCCTTGTAGAGGGTGAGGGCACGTTCGTTTTCCCTTACGAGGACGCGCTCGCGTCCAAGAACCTTATCGAGAACAGTCATTGTCTTACTCCTGTCGGGCATGGCCCCATGCGAGGCGTCAACTCATGCGTCGATCTTCCCTTCGTTTCTCGTTTCACATCATCTTCCGGGCACGAATGATCCGGAGACCGGTGGCATCGATCCGTGGCGGGCCTTCGGGAGCGGATCGCGGGGCAGCGAAGCGGGCGTCGGAGGTCGAAGCCTCCCTTGCCGGCGACACTGCGCCTTGATCGTCACCGCGGACCTGGCCGCGAACCGATGGCGTCGGACCTTTCGATACGGCCCTGGCCAGCAGGCTTCGGCTGTTCGTCAGGTCTTCAGCATTCCGGTCTCCGGACCGTTTTTGGATAACACCACCCAAAGGTGTCGGCTTATCAGGCCGTTGGAGAAGGAATCGAACCTTCGACAGTCAGATTAACAATCTGATGCTCTAACCAAACTGAGCTATCCGTGGTGCAGACAGCAGGAATCGAACCTGCGACCTCCGGACCCAAATCCGGCGCTCTTCCGCTGAGCTACGTCCGCGATCCCAATCCCCAAAGCGGCACCGTATACAGCGCGGCAAAGCCGCCTGCACGGGCGGAGACGAAAGCTCCAACCGTTGTGCTCACTTCGGTTTTCGTGACCGGGTGCGCGCCTATAGCCCCTGCGACGGGTTGTCGCAAGCGGCATTGTCGCGGCGAATTTACGGCTTCTTTCGGCGGTGGTATTTCGGCAACACTGTCTGCCGCGCCCGGGATGGAACGCAGTGGCCTCAGAAGGTGACGCGGCCGAGCACGCGCAGACCGTCGCCCTGCGGCTCGACGACCACGGCCTCGCCCTCGCGCGGGGAAACACCGGTCAGCGCCACGATGTCTTCCAAATGGGTGACCATGACCAGATTGTCGGAGCCGGAATAGGCGCGGATTTCCTTCATGATGGCGGCGATCTGTGCTGCCTTCTGCCCGTCGTCGCCCTTCAGGAGATCGAGCGGGGCAAAAAGCTCCGGCTCGGCCTCGAAGGCGATACGCGCGGTGTCGAGACAGCGGCAGTAACGGCTGGACAGCACGCGTTCGATCGGCGCGGCGCGAGCGGCAAACAAGGCGCCGATCTTGCTTGCCTGCTGCTTGCCGCGCGCCGACAGATTGATCTGGGTGGCACAGCTGTCGATGTCGAAATTGGTCGGATCGGTGGTGCCGGTGACCATGGCATGGCGCAGCAGCACCACATGGCCGCCATCGCGCAGCAGCGCCCAGCCGGCATCCGTGGCATGGGCCGCGACGGGAACGACGAGCAGCAACAGGGCCAGGGCAAATCGGATCATCGCAGTCCTTCCAGGAGCCCGACATCGGGTTCCGGTCATTCGCATATAGGGATCGGAACGCCGGCACAAAGACAAGCGGGCGTCGCAGATGTCCCAGCCTCACTTTTTGGCGATTTGCTTTTTCACCAGATCGATCTTCTGGTCGGTAAGCGGGATGGGAATGGTGTAGCCGGCTTCGGTAAAGCCCTGCTTGGCATTCTCGAAGAACGCGATAGCCCTGACATACTCGGCCTTGCCGCCACCATAGCTGGCGCGGTTCCAGTGGATGTCGCCGAGATTGTTCTGCTCAAAGGCCCACTGCATGGGCTGGCTTTCCCTGGTGAAGACCGTCAGCGTCGCCGTGAAGGCCGCCTCGGCCTCGTCGAGATATTTTCCGGTCCGTTCGATATTGCCGAGATTGAGCAGGCTCATGCCGATGCCGTTCTGGGCGTTGGCCCAGTCGACCGGTGCCGTCTCGATGGTCAGCACTTCGAGTGCCGCCCGCCGGGCGGCGATCGAATCCCGCAGGGTTTTGGGATCGGCCTTGCTCATGCTCAGCCAGTGCAGCGTCGAGCCGAGGCCGGCCTGGGCGAGCGCCCATTGCCGCGGGTTGGTCTCGCGCTTGTACTCGCGCAACGCATTGCTGTAGGCGTCGACAGCCTCGCTGTAGTGCTCGGGCTTGTCCGTCACGCCGCCAAGCAGCTGCAGCGTGTTGCCGAGATTGTAGTGGCTCATGGCCCAATCCTGCGGGAATTTCCGCCTGACATAGACCTGCCGGGCTGCCTGGAACGCTGCCACCGACTGTTCGAGCCTGGCCGCGTCGCGGGTCCGCTGGCCAAGCGTCTGGTAGATCGAGCCGAGATTGTTCTGGGCGGACGCCCAGTCCATCGGGAAGCGCTGCCGGGTAAACACCGTCAGCGCATCGTCATAGGCCGCGGCTGCCTCTTCAAGCGTGTCCGTGCCCATGTCGAAGCGGGCAACACCGCTCAGCGCGTTGCCGAGGTTGAGCCGGCTGGTCGCCCACGAGACCGGGAAGGTCTCGCGGGTTCGCACCTTCAGCGCGGCGCGGAAGGCATCGGCCGCTTCGTTGATCTTGGCCTTGTCGTTGAGCTGGATGCCGAGCGTCACCAGCGTGTTGCCGAGATTGTTCTCGACCATCGCCCATTCCACGGGGGCTTTCTCGCGCGTGTATTCCTCGAGCGCCAGCCGGTAGGCGGCTTCCGCGTCCTTCAGGTGCTCGCCGGCTGGTTCGCGTTCGGAAAGCGCATAGAGCGCCAGGCCGAGATTGTTCTGCGAAGCGGCCCAGTCGACCGGCAGCTTGTCGCGCGGGCGCTTTTCCAACGTGGCGCGCATCGCGGCCACTGCCTCGTTTAGACGCTTCGGATCGCTCTCGCGCTCTCCGATCTTCAAGAGGACATTGGCAAGGTTATTCTGCGCGGCCGCCCAGTTGCGATCGTCCTTCTCGCGCTCGAAGACGACGAGCGAAGCGCGGAAGATCTGCGCGGCTTCTTCCAAATGTGCGGTCTCGGTCTCGCGCTCGCCGATGGTCTGCAGCACCACAGCCATGTTGTTGCGGGTGATGGCCCAATCCCTGTTCTGCTCGCCATTGGGAATGAAGTTCAGGATGACGCGATAGGCCTCGATCGCGTGCTGCAATGCATCGAGATCGCCGGTGGCGTAACCGTGGGCGTTGAGAGCCTCGGCTTCCTGGTTCTTGTAGTTCCAGCGCAGCTTGTCGTCCCATTTCTCGACCAGCGAGAAGGCCTTGGCATAGTCGTTGGCGGCGGATTTGTAGTCGAAGACCAGTGCGGCGGCGTCGGCGCGTTTGGCATAGATGGCGGCGTCGGCGATGCGTTTCTGCCTGACCAGTTCTTCGGCCTCGTCGACGGCACCGCTGTTCTGCTCGACCCTGCCGACCGCGTCGTCGAGGAATTTGCGCGCCGTCACCATGGCGCCCTGGCCAATGGCCTTGTCGGCGGAGGCGACCAGCCGCTTGATCTCGGGATCGTCGGTGCGCAGTGCCGCACGCTCGGACATCATCTTCTTCAGGCGCTCGGCTTGCGCGTCGAGCACCTTCTGCAGATCGGTCGGATCCTCGGGGATCTTGTCCGTTCCCAGCGCCCTCAGCACGCCATAGAGCGCGTCGAGCGGCACGCCCTCCTGCAGCGAGGCCAGTTCCACCTGCGCCCGCTTCGGGTCGGGCAGGTCGGAAATGGTCAAGAGCAACTGCCGCCTCTCGCCGGTGATCAGCCCGTCGTCGCCGGTCGGTTCCGGTGGCGCGACGCCGAAATACAGCAGGCGGCGCAGGCTTTCATTGACCCAGGGGCGCTGCTTGGCCTTGGTGTCGAGATAGACTTCCTCCGTCACCATGCGCATGACGGAGCCGAACTCCGTGCCTTTCATCGCCGCGAGGTGGCGCAGCAGGGCGGCGGCATAGGGGCTGTTTTCGCCGGCCGCGCCGTCGAGCGCCGGTCGGCCCGGTTCGGCGGCGAAGCCGACCACCGTGCCCAGGCTCGCATCTTGCGCCGACGCGTTGGCGAGCGCCTTGGCGCCGCGCACCGGTTCCAGCCCGCCGGCGCCGATCGGCTCGGCGGAAGCGGTCGGCGCCCGGCGCACCACGGCGTCCGCCGGAAACGGATTGGTGCGGCAGGCGTCGAGCAGCATGATCGTCACCGGCACGGTCTTCTTCAACTCGTCCATGACGGCGGAAATCGGCACCAACTCCTGGCCCGCGTCCTTGAGCGACGTGACATCGGCATCGACCGGAACCAGATAGTTCTCACCGCCGGCTTCGATGCCGTGGCCGGAGTAATAGATGAAAGCGACGTCGGCGCCTTCGGCGTCCTCGACGAAGCGTTCGAGATCGCGATTCAGCTTGGCGGCATCGCGATCGGTGACGTTGCGGGCGTCGAAGCCGAGGTCGGTCAGCATCTTGGCCATGTCGCGGGCGTCATTGGCCGGGTTGGGCAGGGCGGCGATGTGCAGGTAGTTCGACTGGCCGATGATCAGCGCCACGCCCTTGAGGCTTTTCGCCTCGGCAAATGCAAGCGCCGTCGCGGCAAGACAAAACAGGGCGGCGACGAAAGCTGTCAGCCACATCCGTGCAAGAAGATTGCGTCCTGAGGTTTCGACAAAGGTCATTTGCCGTTCGTGTCCGCCCTGATGCTCCAAACCCTCTATAACGTTGCCAGCATACCATGATCAAATTCGGGCGCGATTGCGCCGCGCGCATGGCTCGCCTATCCCTGAAAAAATGTCTCCGCTTACAGAAACCGTGCTTTTCGTCTTCAGTCTCGTGGCGCTCGGCTATTTCGCCGGGTTGACCGGCTATCTCAGACCGGCGAGCGGCGAGGGGATATCGGATTTCGCGGTCTCGGTGGCGATGCCGCTGCTTCTGTTCCAGACAATGGTGAAGGCCGATTTCCACGGCGTTGCGCCGTGGCCGTTGTGGGGAGCCTATTTCGCGGCGGCGGCGATCACCTGGGCCGCCGGCCATCTCGTCACCACGCGGATCTTCGGGCGCGACGCGCGCGCCGGCGTCGTCGGAGGCGTATCGTCGGCCTATTCCAATGTCGTGCTGCTCGGCGCTCCCTTCATTCTCGGCATCTTCGGCCCGAGCGGCTTCGAGGTGCTGTCGCTGCTGGTCTCCGTGCATCTGCCGGTCATGATGATGGCCTCGATCGTGCTGTTCGAGATGTTCGGCCGAGGCGGTGACGAACATGTGCATCCGCTGCGGGTGCTGCGAAGCTTCCTGCGGCGGCTGTTCATCAATCCGCTGATCATCGGCATCCTGCTTGGCCTGGCATGGCGGCTGAGCGGCGTGCCGCCGCTGCCCAGGCTCGTCATGCGGCTGGTCGATGCGCTGGCCAACACGGCAGGGCCGGTGGCGCTGTTTGCCATGGGGCTCAGCCTGCGCCGCTTCGGCATCTCCGGCAATGTCCGGCCGGCACTGGCGCTTTCGGCGCTGAAACTGTTCCTGATGCCGGCGCTGGTTCTTGCCTTCGTCTGGCTGCTCAGCCTGCCGCCGATGACCGCCAAGGTGGCGGTCGTGGTGGCGGCGCTGCCGTCCGGCATCAACTCCTACCTGATCGCCGTGCAGTTCAACACCGGCCAGGCGCTTGCATCGAACCAGATGACCATCGCCACCGCCTGCGCCGCCGTCACCACGGCTTTCTGGCTGACGATTGTCCTACATGTCTTTGGCTAGGCGATGCGCAAATCCAGGCGAGGCGGTAAAGCTTGCTCTCGTCCCGGGCTGGCCCAACCCCTATATGCCATCTTGCGATTGCTTGCGGGCCTTGCCCTAGGTAAAGAGCAGTGGCTCCGGCGTGCCGGCTTCAAATCATGGCGCACGCTCACCGAAGATTTCACAGACCGGCCCGTCAGTGCGCCGAACGGAGGATAGACCATGCTTCAGAAAACCAGCCATTTCATGCGGCAGGCCAATCTCATCAATGGCGAATGGGTGCAGGCCGATAGTGGCCAGACGGTCGACGTCAACAACCCCGCCACCGGCCTCAAGATCGGCACCGTGCCGAAATCGGGCAAGGCCGAGACCCGCCGCGCCATCGAGGCCGCGGACGCCGCCTTCAAGACCTGGCGCAAGACGACCGCGCTCGAGCGTTCGAAGCTCTTGCGCAAGCTGCATGACGCGATGATGGACAATCAGGACGTGCTGGCCGAGCTCTTGACCATCGAGCAGGGCAAGTCACTGTTCGAATCGAAGGGCGAGATCGGTTCGGCCGCGGCCTACATTCTGTGGTTCGCCGAGGAAGGCCGCCGCACCTATGGCGACGTCGTGCCCTCACCATGGGCCGATCGTCGCATCCTGGTGACCAAGGAACCGGTCGGCGTCATCGCCGCCATCACGCCGTGGAATTTCCCGTCCTCGATGCTGGCCCGCAAGCTCGGTCCCGCGCTCGCTGCCGGCTGCACCGCCGTCGTCAAGCCGGCCTCGCAGACGCCTTATTCGGGTCTTGCCTGGGGCGCGCTTGCCGAGGAAGTCGGCTTCCCCAAGGGCGTCGTCAACATCCTGACCGGCTCGGCCAGCGAGATCGGCGACGAGATCTGCGCCAATCCGCTGGTGTCGAAGATCACTTTCACCGGATCGACCGAAGTCGGCAAGCTCCTCATCCAGAAGTCGTCGGTTACCGTGAAGAAGGTGTCGATGGAGCTTGGCGGCAACGCGCCGTTCATCGTCTTCGACGACGCCGATATCGACCGTGCCGTCGCCGGCGCGATCACCGCCAAATACCGCAATTCCGGCCAGACCTGCGTCTGCACCAACCGCTTCCTCGTCCAGGCCGGCGTCTATGACAAGTTCGTCGAGAAGCTGGCCGCCGCCAGCAACGGGCTGAAGGTCGGTTCCGGCCTCGAGGAAGGCGTGCAGCAGGGGCCGCTGATCGACGAGAAGGCGGTCGAGAAGGTCGAGGAACTGATCGCAGACGCGACCTCGAAGGGCGGCAAGATTGTCGCCGGCGGCAAGCGTCATGCGCTCGGCGGTTCGTTCTTCCAGCCGACGGTGATCGCCAACGCGACGCCCAAGATGCGCTTCATGAAGGAAGAGATTTTTGGGCCGGTCGCTCCGGTGTTCAAGTTCGAGACCGAAGCGGAAGCAATAGCGCTCGCCAACGACACCGAATTCGGCCTTGCCTGCTATTTCTACACCGGCGATCTCGGCCGCGCCTTTCGCGTCATGGAGGGGCTGAAATACGGCATGGTCGGCGTCAATGAAGGCCTGATCACCACGCCGGAGGCGCCGTTCGGCGGTGTCAAGGAATCGGGCCTCGGCAAGGAAGGCGGACATCAGGGCATCGAGGATTACCTCGATACCAAATATGTCTGTATCGGCGGCCTCGGCCTCTGATACCTTGTCCCTGAAGTCGGCGGGCCTGGCCCGCCGCCTTGGGTCGAGAAAACCAGCCGAAATCCTTTGGATCAACTGACGTTTGCGGGCATGGCAATGAAGGACGGCGAGGTTTTCGGCACGACGCAGGCGGGTGAGCCGGTACGCCGCTTCACCATCAGGGGCGGCGGCCTCACCGCCAACGTCATCGGGCTCGGCGCCATCATCCAGGATTTGCGCCTGACAGGCCATGATGCGCCGCTGGTGCTCGGCTACGACACGCTGGAAGCCTATGAGGCCGACAACGCCTTCTTCGGTGCGGTGGTCGGCCGCTATGCCAACCGCATCCGCGACGGCCGCTTCACCATCGGTGGCAACCGCTACCAGACCGAGCAAAACTTCCTCGGCAAGCATACGCTGCATGGCGGCTCACAGGGCTATGCGCATCGGCCGTGGGCGGTTTCGCTGCACGGCAGGGACTTCGTCACGCTGACGCTGCACGATCCCGACGGCGCGATGGGTTTTCCCGGTGCGCTCGACGTCACCTGCACCTACCGGCTGAAGATCCCCGGCACGCTCAGCGTCGAGCTGACGGCGACCTGCGAGGAGCCGACGCTGTGCAATCTCACCCAGCATTCCTATTTCAACCTGGATGATGGCGGCGCCGGTGACATTCTCGACCACAGGATGATGCTGAACGCCGGCGCCTATCTGCCTGTCGACGGCGACATGATCCCGACCGGCGTGGTCAAGCCGGTCGACGGCACGCCCTTCGATTTCCGCCAGGCGCGGCCGCTGCGCATGGAGACCGAGGGCGAGCAGCTCCCCTACGACCAGAATTTCTGCCTTGCCTCGGCACGCGGGCCGTTGCGGCAAGCGGCATGGACGCAAGGGGCGAGCTCCGGCGTCGAGATGGAGGTCTGGACCACCGAGCCAGGCGTTCAGCTCTACACCGGCCAGTATGTGACGCCGCGCAAGGGGTTGGAAGGCCGCGACTACCAGGCTTTTTCCGCCTTCTGCCTGGAGCCGCAAATCTGGCCGGATGCGCCGAACCGGCCGTATTTCCCGCAGGCAACGCTCTGGCCAGGTGCGATTTATCACCACGTGACGGAATACCGTTTCCGCCTTCCATAGGTCTCCAGGCGGCTAGTTTTCGAACGCTGCCCGCAGCGTCTCGAATGGCGCCAGGGCGCCGCGAACCTGGACCACGGCGGCGGCGACGCGATGCGCCCGGCTTGCCGCTTCGCGCGGGCCATGGCCGGCAAGACGCGCCGCGAGGTAGCCGCCATTGAAGGAATCGCCGGCGCCGGTGGTGTCGACGGCGGCCGCGACATGGATCGCCGGCACGTCATGCAATGTTCCGCTCTCGGCGATCAGCGCCGGCTGTTCGCCGTTCTTGACGACGACCTCGCCGACCCATTGCCTGAGCCGCTCGGCGGTCGCCCGCGGCGTTGCATCCTCAAACAGCATCTGTTCATCGGGGAAGGTTGGCAGGGTGATGTCGGTGACGCCGAGTGCCTCGACGATCGCTGCCTGCGCGCTTTCGCGGTTGCGCCAAAGCCGTGGCCGATAATTGGGATCGAAGGCGATCAGCGAGCCAGCGGCGCGTGCCTTAGCGACGGCTTCCAGCAGTGTTTTGCGTGCGGCATCGTCCAGAATTGCCAAAGTGATTCCGGAAAAGTACACAAGCGCCTGATTTTCAAGATTTTTCGACAGTGCGGCGGGATCCGAGGCAAGCTGCCGGGCGGCGGCGTCGCCGCGCCAGTAGGTGAAGGAGCGCTCGGCACCTGTCAGGGTGATCGCATAGAGGCCGGGCCGCGCGCCCGGTATTATCGGACTGGAACCGATGCCGATGCCGTTTTCGGCGAAGAAGCCTATCTGGCCTTGCGAAAAGGGGTCGTCGCCGAAGGCCGAGACATAGGTCGCCGGCCGGTCCTTGCTCAACGCGTGCAGCGCCCATAGCGTGTTGAACGTGTCGCCGGCAAAACCCATGCGCCAGTTCGGCCCGGTCTGGCCCGACAGTTCGAGCATGCATTCGCCGATCGAGGCGACGCCGTTTCCCGCCATCTGCAATCCTCCATTGATTTCGGTGCTGTAGCTTTTTGCCGGCGGCAGCGCCATGCTTGGCAAGCAGGCTTTTTTGCGCCACAGCGTTTTCCCACAGGCTGGCGGGACGCGATCCACCCGGCCGAGCGTTATCCGCAGAAGAGGAACCGGTTTGGCATCGATATGGCGTTATCTTTTGGCGGGTCTTGGTCTGGCTGCTCTGCTGGTCGGCGTGCTCGCGGTCGTCTATCTAACGGCGCCGCAAAGCGCGCAGCTTGCTGGCCCGGATCTCTCGCGGACGAAGAAAACCGACAACGGGCTTTACATGGCGAGCTTCGTACCGGAACGGGGCGTGGTGCGGCAGGGCGAACTGGAATCCTGGCTGCTGACGCTGAAAACAAAGACCGGGGCTTCGGTGGAGCGAGCTGCGATCGCCATCTCCGGCGGCATGCCGCAACACAATCACGGCCTGCCGACCAGCCCGCAGGTGACCGACTATCTCGGCGATGGCCGTTACCGCATCGAGGGGCTGAAATTCACCATGAGTGGCTGGTGGCAAGTTCGGTTCGCCATCTCGTCCGGCGCCGGCTCAGATACGGTGCTGTTCAACGTGGTGCTGTGAGCGATCGATGAAGCGCCTTTTCTGCTTTCTGGCGCTGATGGTTGCCGTCATCCTCGTGGGCTGCGGCAAGCCGGATTTTTCCGACGCTGAGAGGAAAACCATCGCCTCGCTGGCTCTGAACACGCTGCCGTCGCTGAAACCCGACACCACCAATCGCTTCGCCGACGTGCCGGCCGCCGCGGCCCTTGGCTCGACGCTGTTCTTCGATCTGGGCATGAGCCGCGATGGCACGGTGTCATGCTCGACCTGCCACAAGATCGACCGCCAGTTCCAGGACGACCTGCCGCAAGCCCTGGGCGTCGGCCGCACCAACCGGCGCACCATGCCGCTGGCCGGCGTGGCGCGCGATCCCTGGTTCTTCTGGGACGGCCGCCGCGACAGCCTGTGGGCGCAAGCGCTGACGCCGCTGGAAAATCCGCTGGAGCAAGCAGGAAACCGTACTGCCTACGCGCACTACATCAAGGCACGCTTCGGCGAGCGCTATGAGCGCATTTTCGGGCCGTTGCCCGATTTTGCCGGCATTCCGTTGAATGCGAGCCCGCTTGGCAACGATGCCGAAAGGGCTGCCTGGAACGTGATGAGCGATGCGCAGCGCGACGCCATCAACCGCGTCTTTGCCAATATCGGCAAGGCGATCGCGGCCTTCGAACGCTCGATCGAGCCGGCGCAGACGCGCTTCGACCGGTTTGCCCTGGACCTTGCCACCGGCGCCGAACCTAAGGGCGATGCCGTCTTTACGCGGGAAGAAATCCTTGGGCTGAAACTGTTCATCGGCAAGGCCAATTGCGTGACCTGCCACAATGGCCCGCGCTTCACCGACAACGGTTTTCACAACACCGGCGTGCCGCCCGTCGCGGACCTGCCGCCGGATCGCGGCCGGGTCGACGCGGTTGCACAGGTCGAGGCCGATCCGTTCAACTGTTTCGGCGCCTACCGTGACGGCGACGTCAGCGCCTGCAGCGAGCTGCGCTTCATGGTCAAGGATGCGCCGGAACTGGTGCGCGCCTACAAGACGCCGTCGCTGCGCGGCGCGGCCACGCGGCCGCCCTATATGCATGCCGGGCAGTTTTCGTCGCTCGACGAGGTGGTGGCGCATTACGCCAAGGCGGCGGCGAGCGTGAGGGGGACAACCGAGATCCATCCGCTGCAGCTGTCGGACCGCGAACGCGCGGCGCTGGTGGCGTTTTTGAAGACGCTGTCGGAGTAAGCTGTTGTTTGACCATGATCTTGTCCGAAAACCGGCATCCACTTTTCGGGATCATGGTCAGCGATCCTTCACCGTCTCCATCGCCACGAAGGTCGAGGTCTGGGCGACGTGGGGGAGCGCCGAGATGCGTTCACCCAATACGCGGCGGTAGGCGGCGATGTCCCGGGTGCGGACCTTCAGCAGGTAATCGAAGCTCGACGCCATCATGTGGCACTGCTCGATCTCCGGCACCGCCTGCACCGAGCGATTGAAAGCGTCGAGCGCGGCGGAACGGGTATCGGACAATTTCACCTGGACGAAGGCGACATGGCCTTCGCCCATGCGCTCACGGTCGATGATCGCCTGGTAGCCCCTGATGTAGCCGTCCTTCTCCAGCCGCTTGACCCGCGCCTGCACCGGTGTCTTGGAGAGACCGACCTTGGCCGCGAGTTCCGACATGGAAAGGCGGCCATTGCTGGCCAGCGCCGACAGGATGTTGCGGTCGATGCGGTCCAATTGGTCTTCTGTCATAAAAATTACAGCCCAAACTCTGAGGAATTGACACAATGATAGATCGATCGGTCTGTCCTGTCGATTTCTTTGGACCGACTGGAATCCGCGCCTGTGCTAGCTTGCGCCATTCGGTCCGGTGACAACCGGCCCGCTCCCTGATGCTCGCTCTACGGGACCCGCCATGCCGCTCGACACCATCCGCCAGCAGATCCGTGCCAATTATCTTCCCGACGAAGACGAGGCCGTGAAGCGGCTGGCCGAGGCGACAGGGCTTTCGGCTGCGGATCGCGATGCGATCTCGGCGCGGGCGGCCGATCTGGTGCGGGCGGTGCGCGGCTCCTCCGATCCCCGGCTGATGGAAGTTTTCCTTTCCGCCTACGGCCTTTCCACCAAGGAGGGCGTGGCGCTGATGTGCCTGGCCGAGGCGCTGCTGCGGGTGCCCGACACCGAGACGATGGACGATCTGATCGCCGACAAGATCGCGCCGCATGACTGGTCGGCGCATTCCGGCGGTTCGAGCTCGATCTTCGTCAATGCCTCGACCTGGGCGCTGATGCTGACCGGCCGCGTGCTGGACGAGGGCGAGGGCGGCATCGAAGGCACGCTGCGCTCGATGGTGCGCAGGCTGGGCGAGCCGGTCATCCGCAAGGCGGTGGCCGCCGCCATGCGCGAGATGGGCGAACAGTTCGTGCTCGGCCGCACCATCGCGGAAGCCGTCAAGCGCGGCCGGCAGATGACCCAGAAGGGCTACCTCTATTCCTTCGACATGCTGGGCGAGGCGGCCCGCACCGAGGCCGATGCACTGCGCTACCATAAGGCCTATGCCGCCGCGATTTCCTCGCTCGATAGCGGTTCCAACGGACCTGACATCAGGCAGAACCACGGCATCTCGGTGAAGCTCTCGGCACTGCACCCACGCTACGAGGTGGCGCAGAAGGACGCGATGCTGCCTGTCATGGCCGAGCGGCTGCTGTCGCTGGCGCTTGCGGCCAGACATTCGCGCATGGGCCTCAACATCGACGCCGAGGAGGCCGACCGCCTCGATCTGTCGCTCGATGTCATCGAGCGCGTGCTGGCCGAGCCGGAACTCGCCGGCTGGAACGGCTTTGGCGTGGTGGTGCAAGCATATGGGCCGCGCGCGGCCTTCGTCATCGACTGGCTCTATGCACTGGCCAGGAAATACGATCGCACCATCATGGTGCGGCTGGTCAAGGGCGCTTATTGGGACACCGAGATCAAGCGGGCGCAGACGCTCGGACTGGCCGGCTATCCCGTCTTCACCCGCAAGGCCAACACCGACGTCTCCTACATGGCTTGCGCGAAGAAATTGCTTGGCATGACCGACCGCATCTATCCGCAATTCGGGACCCACAACGCCCACACCGTCGCCGCCATCCTGTCGATGGCCACGAACCGCGATTCCTTTGAGTTCCAGCGCCTGCATGGCATGGGCGAGGCCCTGCACGAGACCGTGCGCCAGGCCGAAGGCGCGCGCTGCCGCATCTATGCGCCGGTCGGCGCGCATTCGGACCTGCTGGCCTATCTGGTGCGTCGCCTGCTGGAAAACGGCGCCAACTCCTCCTTCGTGCACCAACTGACCGACGAGGATGTCGAGCCGGAAGACATCGCGCGCGATCCGCTCGAAACGGTCGAAAGCCAAGGCCCCGCCGCCAATCCGGCGATTGCCAGGCCGTCGCAGATTTTTGGCGCGGGCCGCCGCAATTCAAGGGGATTCGACATCACCGACACGGTGACGCTGGCGGCCATCGACAAAGCCAGGGCGGCGTTCGCCGGGCCGGACCGCTGGCACGCCAAGCCGATCACGCGGGCTGCCGGTTATGGCAAGCCACGCCCGGTCGTCAATCCGGCCAAGCCCGATGAAGTGGTCGGAACGGTTCACGAGGCCGCTGCCAAGCAGGTCACGATCGCCGTGCGCATCGCTGTGGAAGCGCAGCCGGCCTGGGCAAAGCGCCCCGTTGCCGAACGCGCCGCCATCCTCAACCGCGCCGCCGACCTCTATGAGGCCAATGCGGTCGAGTTCTTCGCGCTTGCCACCCGCGAGGCCGGCAAATCGCTGGCCGACGGCGTGGCGGAAGTGCGCGAGGCCGTCGATTTCCTGCGCTACTACGCCGCCGAGGCAGCCAATGCCGAGGCGGGCACGCAGGCGCGTGGCGCCATCGTCTGCATTTCGCCGTGGAATTTCCCGCTGGCGATCTTCACTGGCCAGATCGCGGCAGCACTTGTTACCGGCAATTCGGTCATCGCCAAGCCGGCCGAACAGACGCCACTGATCGCTTTCCGCGCCGTCGAGTTGCTGCGCGAGGCCGGTGTGCCGGAAGACATTATCCAGCTGTTGCCGGGCGACGGTCCATCGGTGGGCGCGCCGCTGACCGCTGACCCGCGCATTGCCGGCGTCTGCTTCACCGGGTCGACCGATGTCGCCAAGCTGATCGAAAAACAGCTGGCAGAGACCGCGGCTCCCGACGCCATGCTGATCGCAGAGACCGGCGGTTTGAACGCGATGATCGTCGATTCCACCGCGCTGCCCGAGCAGGCGGTGCGCGATATCCTGGCCTCGGCTTTCCAGAGTGCGGGTCAGCGCTGCTCGGCGCTGCGCGTGCTCTATGTCCAGAAGGACGTCGAGAAGAAGATGCTGGAGATGCTGAAAGGCGCCATGGAGGCGCTCAACATCGGTGATCCCTGGCGGATTTCGACCGATGTCGGGCCGGTCATCGACGATGAGGCGCAGGCGTCGATCCGCGACTATTGCGTCAAGAAGGGTCTAGAGGGCCGGCTGATCGCCAAGCTCGAGGCGCCGAAGGACGGGCGCTTCGTCGCGCCGCATGTCTTCCGGGTCAAGGGCATCGAGGAGATGGACCGTGAGGTGTTCGGGCCGGTGCTGCATGTCGCCAGCTTCGACGCCGATGAGATCGATGCTGTCATCGCCGCCATCAACCGCAAGGGCTACGGCCTGACCTTCGGCCTGCACACCCGCATCGAAGGTCGCGTCCAGCATTTTGTCGACGGTATCCATGCCGGCAACATCTACGTCAACCGCAACCAGATCGGCGCCGTCGTCGGTTCGCAACCCTTTGGCGGCGAGGGCTTGTCCGGCACCGGTCCAAAGGCCGGCGGGCCGCATTATCTGCGCCGCTTCCGCAAGGGGCCGGAAGCCGGTACGGCAGTTGGCGATGGCCACAAGGTGACGGCGACCGAACTGGCAGACAATCTACCCGATCCGACCCTTGGCGGCTGGTCGACGCGCCCGGACCGGATCGCCATCCTGAGGAAGCATCTGCGCGGCAAGGGCGCGGCCGCCATCGGCGCCGCCGCTGGCATCGATTTCGGCCAGGTCGACCTGCCCGGACCGACGGGCGAGGCCAACACGCTGTCGCTGTCGCCGCGCGGGCGGGTGCTGTGCCTGGGGCCGGATGCCGAGACGCTGCTGGCCCAGACGATCCAGGCGCTCGCCGCCGGCAATGCGGTGCTGGCCGTGGCGCCTGGGGCGCCGGCTGCATTGTCGGCGTTGACCGGCAAGGGCTTGCCGCTGGCGGCAATAGATGGCCGCCCCGATCCGGTCGAAGCGCGTTCGCTGCGCGTCGATGTCGTCGCTTTCTCAGGCACACCGGAGGCGGCGCGCATCGTGCGCAAGGTCATCGCTGACAGAACGGGTCCGATCGTCCCGCTGGTCAGCGAGGTGCTCAACCCGGCGGCCTATGCGCATGAGCGTGCGGTCTGCGTCGACACCACGGCCGCGGGCGGCAATGCCAGCCTGCTAGCTGCGGCCTAGTTCAGCCCATCCTCAGGCGCCTTCGACGACCGAAAAACCCTCGAATTGCGGATGGCCGAGATAGTGGACCTTCGTCGTGCCGACATTCCTGTGCGCGGCGCGAAAATTCTCCGACCTGGTCCAGGCGACGAAATCGTCCTGGCTCGCCCACACCGTGTGCGAGGCAAACAGCGTGTAGCCTTCGGTCTCGTTCACCGGGCCGCGCAGCAGATGGAATTCCCGAAAACCCTTCATCTCGGCAAGGCTGGAATCGCGGTTCTTCCACACCGCTTCGAAATCGGCTTCCGAGCCGTTCTGCACCTTGAAGCGGTTCATGGCGATGTACATGGCGTTCCTTTCTGAATTGGTGGACTGCTGCGATTGAAGGATGCGGCGAGGCGTCGGCTCTCAGAACGGACCGATCGCGCCGGTGAATTCCAGACTGTTGCCAACCTTTGCCGGGATCGGAGGGAAAGGGGCCGCCTTGCGAACGAAACCAAGCACGATCTGGTCGAAAGTTGCCGAGCCCGAGCTTTCGACGACACGCAGCTCATCGATGTTGCCCTGCCTGCCGATGACGAAGGTGACAACGGTGTTGGTGCGCGCCGTCGCTTGCAACGAAGGCGGCACTGCTCGATACACGCGGCCAAGTTTGCCGATGACGTCGCTTCGGTAGCTGGATTCAGCGTCGGAGCCTGCCTCGTTCTGCCTTTTGCCCTTGCTGGCGGCCTGCGCCAGCCGGTCCTGGCCGTCTGCCGTGCCGCGCTTCTCGTCCGCTGCCTTTGAAGGAGCGATCGCCGGAGTGGGCCGAGTGCTGGGGATCGGCGGTTGGTCCGGAACGGCGACAGGCATCTCAGCGCTCTCGGCCTGGACGCTCGGCTGTGCCGGTGTTTCGGTCCTGGCAGCCACACTCTGGTTGTCAGGGCGCGGGGTCGCCGCCACCAGTATGTCCGGCGTGACTGCTGGCTGTTTGACAACTTCCGGCAAAGGTTTGGGAAGCGGTTCGGCTGGTTCCTGTGTGGGCTGAGAAGCTCGCTTCACGGTTTGCTGCTCAGGCTGCGAGGGTTTTGTCGACGGCACCGGTCTGACCGCCGGCTCCGGCTTGGTCGGCTGCGGTTTCGGCTCCAGCGTGACATTGATCGCCGCCGGATCCTTGTCCAGGGCGCTGCCTGCCACCTTGTCGCCTGTGTGATCGCTGCCTTCCGGTTGCTCCGCATTCGGGAAATCGAATGTGCCGGCGGGCGAGATCAGAAAGAATGCCGCGACAGCGGCGTGAAGCAGGCCGGAGACGACTATGGCAACGGGCCATCGGGCCACCGGCCGCGCGACTGCAAACGGCTCTGCCGGCGCTATCGCCAGCTCGTTGCCAGCGTCGGGGAGGGGGCTGATTTCCTGCATCTCGCGGGCCGGAAATTGCAGCGGCCGGCGGGCAAAAGTCAAATCAAGATCGTTTGCCCGTGGCGTCACTGATCCATGGCCAGCCAGCGACCAGGCCATGGTGTCTCGCGTGAATTCGGGATGCAGTCCCAACGCCATTCTCAGACGCCGAAAGCGATGCCGGTCTTGGTGTCCGTCTTCAGCTTGTGCATGCAGGCGGCGGGTTCGACGCCCGCGCCTGCGCATTCGGTCGCGCTGTTGATCAGCACGCGGCTGACCTTGGTGCAGTCGGTGCCGGCGAGATCAAAGCGGGTCACCTCGGTCTTGCCAGCCGGCAGATCCTTGAAATCGAGCACGGTCAGCCGGTCGACGATGCCGGCCTCATTGAACAGCGCAATCTCGAACGCCGCCTTGGAGAGGTCGGCACCGAGATTGTTGTTGACCAGGAAGGTCAGCCGGCAGCCCTTGTCGGAAGGCTGCGCGGCATTGAGCTCCAGGGTCAGCGCGGGGGCCGGCGCGGACCCTTCAGCCCGCGCCGGAACCATCGCAAGCGACATCGCCAGCGTCGAGGTCAGCAGACGAAGCGATGTCGTCAAGCTTGTCATGCCATCAGCCTCCAAACCGCATGGTTGCCGCCAGTTTCAGCGTTATGCCCGGCTCATAGACCGCAACCGTCGTGCTGCCGTTCAGTGGGTTGGCGTATTTGACGTCGAACAGATTGTCGGCGCGGAAATCGACCTTCAGATTGTCGGTCGCCTGATAGCTGGCGAAGGCATTGACCAGCGTATAGTCCTCGGCCACCGCGTTGCCCTTTGGTTTGCCGTTGTACTGGACCTCACCACCAACGGTCAGCTTGTCCTCGAGGAAGCGCAGCCCCAGCTGCGCGGTGACCTGCGAGGAGGGGATGGTGGCGAGATCGGCTTCTACACCCTTGTAGGAAATGGTGTGGCCATTGGTGATCGAGGCCGAAAGCCCGGCATAGCCCCAGCCGGCGTCGTAGACGCCTTCCAGTTCAAAGCCGTCGATCTTGGCCTGGGCGAAATTCTGATACTGGAAGCAGATCGGAATGCCAGGCCCGAACGGGCAGCCGCTGCCTGGAGCGAACGGCGACAGGGTCACGCCATCGATGTAATCGTCGACATTGTTGTGGAAGTAGGCCGCCTTGACGCGAAGCGCGTCGCCGGGTTCGAAGATGTCGTTCTGCTTGTAGTTGATGCCGAATTCCGTCGTCTTGCCGGTCTCGGGCCGCAGATTGGGATTGGGCAGGAACGGGAAGGTGACGCCGGCCGGATGGTTGCCGCTGATCAGCGTTTCCGTCAGCGACGGCGAGCGATAGCCTTCGGCGTAGGTACCGTAGAATTGCAGGCCGGCTAGTCCGGCGGTCTCGAACGGCGAGACGCCGACGGTGATGCGCGGCGACAGCCGGTCGCCCGATGTCTCGCGCGTGCTGTCCTTGATGCCGTAATTGTCGTAGCGCAGCCCGGCGATGACCTCGAGCCAGTCCCAGGTGAGCTTGTCCTGGACATAGGCGCCGGACACGTTGCGCTTGCCCGAAGGCGTGTAGAAACTGTCGCCGCCGGCCGTACCGCCGGTCTTCACATTGTCGCCGACCCAGTCGCCGCCATAGGTCAATTCGTGGGCGATCCCGCCTGTTTCGAAGCGCGATGTGTTCCAGATGTCGATACCCGTGGTGCCGACGTCGAAAGTCGATTGCGACCCCGCCGGCAGAATAGTGGGAAGACCCGTTACGGGATCAAACCGTTTTTGCGGAACGAGGCTGGTCAGGTCGAGATTGGTCTTGTTGTAGGAGGTGTTGATGTGGAGATCGAGCCAGCTCTTGTCCTCATCCGTGATGTTGTAACGGGCGGTGAAAGTGTTCGACTTCAGGTCGACATCGTTGACCGGCACGCCGCCGCTGGTTTCGTCCCAGCTGTCGCTTGAGCCGACCCAGCCCAGCTTCAACTCGCTGTTCTCCGTCGGCCGTATGCTGGTCTTGAGCAGGCCGCTCAGGACGTCGAAGCCGGTGCCGTTGACGGTGTCGCCGTCGCCATCCTTGTAGTTGCCGTAGTTGCGGTAGACGATGTTGCCGAGCGCGTCCCAGTTCTCGTTGAAACGGTAGGCGCCGGTGGCACTGGTGGTCCAGCCCTTGCCGTTGCTCTCATAGCGTCCGGTTACCGAAGCGCCCCATGTTTCCTCCGGCTTGAGGAAGTCCGCGGCGTCCTTGGTGTCGAAGAAGACGACGCCGCCGATGGCGCCCGAACCATAGGTGTTGGCGACCGGACCGCGGATCACATCGACGGATTTGACGAGCTCGGGGTCGATGTAAAAGGTCGACTGGGTGCCATGGTCTGAACGCTGGAAATCCTGGCGCGCGCCGTCCACAATGACCGCGACGCGGCCGAAATCCTGCAGGCCGCGAATGTTGATGCTGGTGCTGACGCGCCTGGCGTCGGCCTGTGTCGCGACGCCGGGCACACCCAACAGCATCTCGTTCGGCGTCGTCGCCATGCGGCGGGCGAGTTGTTCCTGGTCGACATGGCTTGCCGAGGCCAGTGATTCGATAGCCGTTTCGCCGGTACGGCTGATAACCAAAATCTTGTCGAGCAGCGTCGCGCCCGCGGGGGCGGCTTTTTCCTGGTCAGCCTGCTTCGACTTATCCGTCCGCTCGCCCGCCGGCTGCGTTGCCTGTTGGGCATGCACCGGTGGCGCGGACAAGGCGATCGCCGCCACGCTCGCCAATAAAGCCGCGACACCGCTTGCCGTCGACCGGCCGCGCAATTCCCAGTTCAAAAACCCCATGCCCCAACTCCAGATTCCAGGTTTCATGCTGGCTGGCCCGGGGCTTGCTGGCATTTTTCATCGCGTCCGGCGTCTTAAATGTTGACTCGTTTACTCCGGTATTGCACTGACTAATAAACATGATTATTCAAGTCAAGAAATGAATCGGCAATTTCGCAACGCCTAGCCAGATGCCCGGCACAGGAAAGGGATCGACCCAGATGAACACGCACAATCCCAACGATTTTCGCTATCGCGTCCGCCGTTCCGATGATGCCCCCGCGCGCTTTGATCGGATCCCGCTGGCGGTGCGAACGCTCTCCAGCAACACGCTGTTCCAGGGCGAGCACGAGATCGGCATCGAGCATCATGGCGCGCTCTACCGGCTGAAGATCACCCGGCAGGGCAAGCTCATTCTCAACAAGTAAGGCTAGAGCGGTTCACCGTTTCACGGAAACGCCGAACCACTCTATCTCTTTGTTTTAACGCAATTCCGGACGGAAAACCGTTTTCACACTTTTCCTGGAATTGCTCTAGGCAGCAGGGACGAGACATGGACCAGCGCGTAAAACCCGCCCCGCACGAAATCCGGCGGGCACGGACAGAAAACCCGAAAACGCGCGAGCGTGACCTGGCCGCCCAACTCGGCATTTCGGAAGCCGAGTTGGTCGCCGCGCATTGCGGCGACGGCGTCGTTCGCATCGAACCGCGCGTCAACGACCTCTTGACCGGTCTCGAGGCGGTCGGCGAGGTGATGGCGCTGACCCGCAACGAAAGCGCCGTGCACGAAAAGATCGGCGTTTATGACAAGGTCGTCACCGGCAACCACAATGCCATGGTGCTTGGCGAGAACATCAACCTGCGCATCTTCCCGAAGGTCTGGGCGCATGGCTTTGCCGTGGAGAAACGCGAGGGCGACGAGATCCGCCGCAGCCTGCAGTTCTTCGATGCGGCGGGCGAGGCGGTGCACAAGGTTCATCTGCGTCCGGCCTCCAGCCTCTATGCCTACCAGAAGCTGGTCGCTTCGCTGAAATCGTCCAACCAGGAACCGACGGTCGATATTGCAGGCCAAGTCTCTGACGATCAGACCGAGGCCGGGGCGACCGCCGCCAACCCTAACGATCTGCGCGACCGCTGGAGCCGGCTGACCGACGTGCACCAGTTCTTCGGCATGCTGAAAACGCTCAAGCTCAGCCGCCGTCAGGCGGTGCGCATGGTCGGAACGGACTATGCCTGGCTGCTCGACAATGACGCGGTCCGCGCCATGTTTCATCACGCCGCCGAAGGCGAGATGCCGATCATGTGCTTCGTCGGCAACCGCGGCTGCATCCAGATCCATTCCGGACCGGTCAAGGCGATCAAGCCGATGGGACCGTGGATCAACGTTCTCGACGAGACCTTCCACCTGCACCTGCGCACGGACCACATCCATGAAGTCTGGGCGGTGCGCAAGCCGACCACGGATGGCCATGTCACCTCGCTCGAGGTCTATGCCGCTGACGGCGAGATGATCATCCAATTCTTCGGCAAGCGCCATGAAGGCGAAAGCGAGCGCGACGATTGGCGATTCCTGGCCGAGAACCTGCCGCGTATCCCGAGCCCGACGGCAGCGTGAGGAACAGTGTGATGCGGTTTTTCCCGAACCTGCCGGCCATGCGCCTATCGATGCTTGCGCCGATCGTCGGCCTTTCTCTTGCCGCGCTGCAGCCGGCTGGCGCCGCCGAGGGCGTCTCGGTCTTCTCCGATCCGTCGAAGATCGCCGCCATAGGTGGTTCGATCACCGAAATCGTCTATGCGCTTGGCGAGGAGAAACGCCTGGTGGCGCGCGATTCCACCAGCAATTATCCGAAAGCGGCGCTTGCCTTGCCCGATGTCGGTTATATGCGCGCCCTGTCGCCGGAAGGCGTATTGTCGGTCAATCCGACCGGCATCCTGGCGCTGCACGGCAGCGGCCCCAGGGAGGCCGTCGACGTGCTGAAGAAAACCAGCATCCCCTTCATCGAAGTGCCCGAACATTATAGCCACGAGGGCATCCTCGAGAAGGTCCGCATCGTCGGCAAGGCGCTTGGCGTCGATGCCAAGGCCGAGGTGCTGGCCAAGGAACTCGATGCCAAGCTGACGGCCGCCGAAAAACAGACGGCCTCGATCAAGGAGCGCAAGCGCATCCTGTTCGTGCTGTCGATACAGGGCGGCAAGATCCTGGCCGCCGGCGCCGAGACCGCGGCCGACGGCATGGTCAAGCTGGCGGGCGGGGTCAACGCCGTCGACGGTTTCTCCGGCTACAAGCAGATGTCCGACGAGGCAATCATCACCGCCAGGCCTGACGTGATCCTGATGATGAGCAATGCCGGGCCACCGGTGTCGGACGACGAATTGTTCGGCAACCCGTCGATCGCCTCGACGCCGGCCGGAACCGCGCGCAAGCTGATCCGCATCGATGGCGGCTATCTGCTCGGCTTCGGGCCGCGCACCGCCGACGCCATTCACGACCTCGCCGTCTCGCTCTATGGCGCGCAGGTCAAGGGCTGAGCGGGCGGATCATGGTCGATCAATCGATCGCCGGCCCGGTGAAGGTGATGGCGAATGCATCCGAGGGCGACCGCTCGGGCCGCGCCCGCATCGTCATCCTGTTGCTGTGCCTAGGGCTCGCGGCCACCATGCTTTTGTCGCTCACGTCAGGGGCATCGGATGCTTCGGCTGTCAGCGTCCTCAAGGAATGGCTGCTTGGCGCCATTCCGAGCGACGTGGCGCTGAGCGCCCGTGACAGCCTGATCATCTACGACATCCGTTTGCCGCGCATCATCCTCGGCATGCTGGTCGGCGCGGCGCTCGCGGTCTCGGGCGCCGTCATGCAGGGGCTGTTCCGCAATCCGCTGGCCGACCCCGGCCTGATCGGCGTTTCCGCCGGCTCCAGCCTCGGCGCCGTGGCCATCATCGCGCTTGGCACCACGGTGCTGGCGCCGTTGACCACCTTGCTCGGCACGCTTGCGCTGCCGCTGGCGGCCTTCTTCGGCGGCCTTGCCTCGACCCTGGTGCTTTATCAGGTCGCGACGCGACGTGGCCAAACCTCGGTCGCCACCATGCTGCTCGCCGGCATCGCGCTGGCAGCCCTTGCCATGGCGTTGACCGGCATCCTCATCTTCATGGCCGACGATCGCCAACTGCGCGACCTGACGTTCTGGTCACTCGGATCGCTTGGTGGCGCGACATGGGCGAAGATCGGTTCCGTCGGACCGATCATCATACTGGCGCTGGCGGCGATGCCTTTCCTGGCGCGCGGCCTCAACGCGCTGGCGCTGGGCGAGGCGACCGCCGGCCATCTCGGCTTACCGGTGCAGCGGCTGAAATACACAGCGATCATCGGCGTGTCGGCTGCGGTCGGTGCCTCCGTCGCGGTCAGCGGCGGCATCGGCTTCGTCGGCATCGTCGTGCCGCATCTGCTGCGCCTGCTGATCGGTCCGGACAACCGCTATCTCTTGCCGGCGTCGGCGCTGCTTGGCGCCTCGCTGCTGCTGTTGGCCGATGCCGTTGCGCGCACCATTGTGGCGCCAGCCGAATTGCCGATCGGCATCGTCACCGCGATCGCGGGCGCGCCGTTCTTCCTGTGGATCCTGCTGCGCAAGCGCGGCGTGATCGATCTGTGAGACGTGAGTTCGGCGAGACCTGGGACCTGTGAGGCTTTGATGATCGAGGCAAGGGATGTTTCCGTTGATATCGCCGGCAAGCGCATAATCCGTGGTGTCGATTTCGACACGCGGCCTGGCGAAATAGCGGCGATCGTCGGCCCCAACGGTTCGGGCAAGACGACCTTCCTGAAGGCGTTGTCGGGCGAACTCGCCTATACCGGGCACGTCGCCCTCAACGGCCGAAATCTTTCGTCGATGAAGCTGGCCGAGAGTGCGGTGCATCGTGCGGTGCTGCCGCAGGCGACGACGCTGTCCTTCCCGTTCACGGTGCGCGAGGTGGTCAAGCTCGGCCTCGTCGGCGGGCGCTCGGGTGCCTTGCCGGGCGAGGATGCGCGGCTGCCGGAGCGGGCGCTGGCGCGTGTCGACCTCGACGGTTTTGGCGGGCGTTTCTATCAGGCGCTTTCGGGCGGCGAGCAGCAGCGCGTCCAGCTGGCGCGCGTGCTGTGCCAGGTCTGGGCGCCGGTGCTCGACGGCAAGCCGCGCTATCTCTTTCTCGACGAGCCGGTTTCCAGCCTCGACATCAAGCATCAGCTGATCATCATGGACATCGCCCGCGACTTCGCCAGAAGGGGCGGCGGCGTGGTCGCCATTCTGCACGACCTCAATCTGACGGCCATGTATGCCGACCGGATCTTCGTCATGCATCGTGGTCGGCTCGCGGCCACCGGTTCGCCACACGATGTGCTGAGTGATGATCTGATCGAAAAAGTATTCGATTGCCGGCTCAGGGTCGGCGTGCTGCCTGCCGGCAATATGCCGTTCGTGTTGCCGCAATCCGCGGTCTATTGATATTCAGGTGAGGCTGGCCTTCGAATGGCGGTTTCCTGCGCATTTCTGTGGTGACGCGCTAATTGTCGAAGTCAGCGCTGCCTCTCATTGCCCTGCCGGGCATTTCTCCCCGTTGGACGGGAGAAAGAAGCTCACGCGGCCGGGGCGCGGCGCTCCAGCATGTCGATGCCGAGCAGGTTGCGCACATTCGGCCTTGCCGCCACCATGTCGGCGATGGTGTAGCGGGCGAGCACGGCGAAGAAGGCGTTGAGGGCCTCGCGCAGCGCTGAATTCAGCGCGCAGCTGTCGACCAGCGGGCATTCGGCGGCATCGTTCTCAAAGCATTCGGCCATGGCGAAGCTTTCCTCGGTCACGCGCACGACGTCGAAGAGGCTGATCGCCTCGGCGGCGCGGCCAAGCCGGACGCCGCCATTCCTGCCGCGCACCGTCTCGACCAGTCCGTTCTCGACCAGCGGCTGCAGGATCTTGAACAGGAACAGTTCCGACACCGAATAGGCGGTCGCGATTTCGGGAATGCGGCTCAACCGGTCATTGTTGGCGGCGCAATACATCAGGATGCGCATGGCATAATTGGTCTGGCGTGTAAGCCGCATTTCGTCCTCACTAGGCGCCGGCGCGGTTCAACCACGCCTGATTCCTGAACTTCGCCGCCGCGGTTCTGATCCCGGAGTTTCGGATTCGCCGCGCTGGCCTTGACCCGAATATGGCCTATACCTTGGAACAATTCCAGACTAGCCGGGCATCATAGATGAATATTCTCGTCAACTTTATGTGCGCAGCCCGACAAAACGAGGGGAAAACCGGCAGCTACGGGCATTCCGGCTGATGAAACCCTAGATAGGGCCGAGATCGACAAGAGGTCGACCAGAGATCGACAAGAGGTCGACCAGAGATCGACGAGGAGCAGTTCATCCATGTCCCAATCGGCTTCGTCCTTGGCGCCTGTCCGTTTCGATACTGACGCGACCGCCAACCTCTCGGCGTTGCGTCGCACCAAATTCATCGCCACGGCCGCGCTGGCGCTTTGCGTGCTGGTGTTCGCCTTGGCCAAGTCGTTCGAGAGCTCCCATCCATGGCTGGGGTTTGTCGCTGCCTTCGCCGAGGCGGCGACCATTGGCGGCCTTGCCGACTGGTACGCGGTGGTGGCGCTGTTCAGGCGGCCGCTCGGATTGCCGATCCCGCACACCGCCATCATCCCGGAAAACCAGAACCGCATCGCCGACAATCTCGGCCGCTTCATCGAGGCCAATTTCCTGGCGCCGGAACCGGTGCGGGAAAAGCTTGCCGAGGTCGATTTCGCGGCACTCGTCGCCGACTGGCTGACCAATGCCGAACGCGCCGCCGGCCTGTCGCGCTTCGTCGTGCGGCTGGTGCCGCAGACACTTGCCGCCGTCGAGCAGTCCGGTCTGCGCGGCTTCGTCACCAGCCGCATGCTCGAGCAGATCGAAAAAGTGCCGCTGGCGCCGCTGGCGGCGGAACTGCTGTCGGCGCTGACCGACGACCGCCGTCATCAAAAGCTGTTCGACGAGTTCATCAAGGTGGTCGGGCGCTTCCTCAACGACGAACAGGCCCTGGCGACGATGCGCGAGAAGATCCGCGAGGAGCTGCCGTCGCTGTTCAACCTGTTCCGCGCCGACGCCTATCTCCTGAAGAAGATCGTCGCCTCGGCGGGCTCCTTGCTTGACGAGGTGCGGGCCGATCCCGACCACCCGATGCGCGCCGAGTTCGATCGTTTCGCGCAAGGCTTCGTCGAACGGCTGCGGACGTCCAAGCAATATGCAAAGCGTGCCGAGAAGATGAAGCACGATTTCCTCGCCCGACCCGAAGTCAGGGCGCTGGCCGGTGACATGTGGGAGAGCCTCAGCCTGTTCATCGAGCAGGATGCCAAGGCGCCGAATTCGGTGATCCGCGCTCATCTCGCCAACATGTTCGTCGAGGTCGGCCGCCATCTCGCCGGCGATGCGCAGATCCGGGCCGATATGAACCAGGGGTTCGTCGTGGCGCTGGCCTCCTTCGTCGAAAGCCAGAAGAGCGGCGTGTCGAAATTCATCGCCGATCAGGTCAAGCGCTGGGACCTGGCGCAATTGACGCGACTGATCGAGATGAACATTGGTCGGGACCTGCAATATATCCGCTTCAATGGCATGATCATCGGCGGGCTGGCGGGTATCGTGCTCTATACGATCGAGCTGCTGCTCCCGGTCAATTGATGCGCATCGATCGTCGGGCCCGTCTTCGAAATGGACAGGCTGCAGCCGAGTGCTATGCTCCCTGCGAGGGCACCCGCATCCGCGGCAAAGGGGAGAAGACAGCATGGCCAAGCTACCGCAATCCGATTCCTTCATGGATATGTTCGGCAGGTTCGGCCGCGACCTGAAGGTGCCCAATGTCGATGTCGAGGCGATCCTTGCCCATCACCGCAAGAACCTCGAAGCCTTGGAGAAATCGGCGCGAGCCGGCGCCGATGGCGCGACCTCGCTGTTGTCGAGGCAGCGCGAAATGCTGCAGGACACGCTGCGCGAAATTGCCGACATGGCGCAGAGCTACCGGGCGCCGGGCAACCCGCAGGACCTGATGGCCAAGCAGACGGAGTTCGCCAGGAAATCCTTCGAGGCCGCGCTCAAGAATGTCGGTGAAGTGGCTGAACTGGCTCGCAAATCCGGAACCGAATCGATCGAAATCCTGCGCGCGCGCATCAAGGAGGTGATGGAGGAAATCCGCGCCGGCTACGGGCAGAAATAGGCTTCCGCGGCCTGTCGTTTCGTCTTCGGCGGGACATGCCGGTTTGCAATTTCGCAACCCTGCGCATAGTTGCATCCGCGCCACGTTATTGGCGTCGGCGCCGCTGGAAGGTCCGAAAATCCGAATTCGGCCTGCCATTGCGCGGCAAGGCATGGCACGGTTCAGCCGGAATTCGACGGAACCGATTCACAAGGGGTGAATTGACAGGAGCCATCCGTTCGTGGTCCGGAGGCACGGCAAGCGATCGGGAAAGCAGGAATGAACGAAGTACGGCCTAAAACGCCGCCGACCTATGAGCAGCTGAGAACGATGTCCGGGCAGGAACTCGGCGTCTCGGAATGGACCACGGTCGATCAGGACCGTATCAACCAGTTCGCCGAATGCACCGGCGACCACCAATGGATCCATGTCGACCCTGAGCGCGCGCGGCGGCAAAGCCCGTTCCGCACCACGATCGCGCATGGCTATCTGACATTGTCGATCATCGGCGCGTTGGCGCTCGGCATGGGCATAGTGCCGGAAAACACCCAGGCCGCCTTCAACTATGGCTTCGACAAGGTGCGTTTCCTGGCGCCGGTCAGGGTCGGCGCCCGCATCAGGCTGCGCACCGTCCTGCTTTCCATGGAAGACAGGGGGCCCGGCCAGTATCTGATGAAGGCAGCCAACACCGTCGAGATCGAAGGCGAGGAAAAGCCGGCGCTGACGGCGGAAACGCTGGTCATGCTCTATGAGCGCCGCAAAAGGGCAGGGGCCTGAGCGTTCGCCCAAGCCCGCCGCCGGTTCCCATACTGCTGCCCCAAATTGACGTTGCAGGCATCCGCCTGCGCGCCGTTCAGTAGCAGCCCGGAATCGGCCCGGCAACCTTAGGCAGTACCGGCGAACGTCCAAATGGATCAGGCAATCCCGGGCTGGATACGGCCAGCAAAGCGCAGCAAGAACAGCGCGAGCAGCAGTGCCGCCAGCGCCAGGACCGTTGCCGTCTCAAAGGTGATCTGCATGCCTCGGGCGGCCGCGCCGGCGCTCAGAACATCCTGTCCTGTTCCTTGGCGAGCGCCGTTGGATGCAACCGCGAAGATGGCGCCCATCAGGGAAGCGCCGGTGACGAGGCCGAGATTGCGCGACAAATTGAGCAGGCCCGAAATGACGCCGCGCTCGCCGGCGCCGACACCGCTCATGACGGCCGCATTGGTGGACGTCTGGAACAGGGTGTAGCCGAAGCAGGTGACAGTGATGGGAACGACATAGCTGGCAATGCCGAGTTTCGTCATGGCGAGCGACAGCAGGAAGGTGCCCGTGGCGAGGCTGGTGAGCCCGGCGATCATCATCCGGTGGGCTCCGAAGCGATCGGAGAGCCGTCCGGCCAGCAGTGCCGACAGGGTCGAGACAAGCGGCCCGGTCGAAAGCACCACGCCGACCATTGCCGCATCGAGTCCCAATCCACGCGACAGATAGAACGGAGCGACCACCAGGGTCGCCATCATCACCGTGGCGACGATGAGGCTCATAACCAGGCTGGCGCTGAGCCGCGGATCCCTGAAGCTGGCGAGTTGGACTAGGGGGTTCTTCACCCGCTTCTGGGCGATGGCGAATAGACCGATGCCGAGAGCGGTGGCGGCCAGCAGGCCGATGTTGAGTGCACCGAAATGGCCCCGGCCAAGCGTCATGGCCAATGCATAGGCGGCCAGCGTCAGCGCCAACAGGACAGTGCCCATCGCGTCAAACTTGCCTTGAGCGGCCTGCGCGTTCTTGTTGCCGGTTGGCAAGGCGCGCCAAGCGAGGGCGAAAGTCAGGAGGCCCAGCGGGACATTGACCAGGAAAATCGCGCGCCACCCGAGGCCGGCGATCAGCAGGCCGCCGAGCGACGGACCGAGCGTCGTGCCGATCGCCGACATGGCGCCCAGCAGGCCCATGGCGCTGCCGGTCCGTTCCTTGCTCACCGTCTCGGCGACAAAGGCCAGCGTCAGCGCCATCATCAGCGCCGCGCCAAGCCCCTGCACGGTCCGTGCGGCGATCAGCAGCCAAAGCGTCGGCGCCAGGCCGCAGAGCACCGATGCCGACGTGAACACAGCGATGCCGCCAAGCAGCAGCGGCCGGCGCCCGAACATGTCGGCCAGCCGCCCGGCGCTGACGATCAACGTGGTGATAGCGAGGAGATAGGCCAGAACCACCCATTGCACGGCCTGGAACGATGCCCCGAACGTCTGCATCAGCGAGGGCAGCCCGACGCTGGCAATGCTGGTTCCGAGCGACGACAACAGCGTGGCGAGCGACAGGCTTGCCAGCGCCCAGCCGACCGACTGCTTCTGTTGCGAGGCTGATATCAGCCCTTCCCGATCTTGTGCGGCGACTGCCATGCGATCTCCTTTCCGTTCGCTCCGAAAGCGGAGCCGATGGAGATCTAATCTTGCGGATGATATGGCGGAAGGCGCAGCATTTGCATCATATCAGTGCATGCAACGCCACATCATGCTAAGATCCGCCAATGACGACGCCCGATCTCAACCTGCTCTTTGCTCTCGATGTGCTGCTGGCGGAAGGCAGCGTGGCCCGCGCGGCACGCCGTCTGCGTCTCAGCCCCTCGGCGATGAGCCGGACATTGGCGCGGCTGCGCGACGCAACGGGCGATCCTTTGCTGGTCCGTGCCGGCCGCGGCCTGGTGGCGACGCCGCGCGCGGAGGAATTGCGCCGCCAAATCGGTCCTGTCGTCCAGGAGGCGGAGGCGCTGCTGCGCCCTGCCGAATTGCTTGATCTCTCAACCCTGGACAGGGTCTTCACGCTGCGCACCAATGAAGGCTTCGTCGAGGAGTTCGGGCCTCGCCTGGTCGCCCGCATCGAGGCCGAAGCGCCGGGGGTGCGGCTGCGTTTCGCGCCGAAGTCCGACAAGGATGTGATGTCGCTGCGCGACGCGGCGATCGACCTGGAAATCGGGGTTGCCGGCGAAACCGGACCCGAAGTGCGCATCCAGGCGCTGTTTCGCGACCGCTTCATCGGCGCTGTCCGGTCAGGCCATCCCTTGAGCGAAGGCACGGTGACGTCCGAGCGCTATGCGGCGGGCCGGCACATCAGTGTTTCGCGGCGCGGCCGCGAGAAAGGACCGATCGACGAGGCGCTGGGCGCGCTTGGGCTGCAGCGGACGGTCGTCTGCATGGTCTCGGGTTTCTCGGCCGCGCTCGCCATGGCGCGCGCCTCGGAGCTTATCGCCAGCGTGCCCGAGCGGCACACGGCCGGCGCGCGCGCCGGCATGCACAGTTTTCGGCTGCCGGTCACGACGCTGGAAGTCACCATTTCGATGCTCTGGCATCCGCGCCTCGATGCCGATCCGGCGCAACGCTGGTTGCGCGACTGCGTGCGGGAGGTCTGTGCGGGGCGCTGAGATCAGCGCGCCATCGCCGCCTCGAGCACCTTGAAAATCCTCTGGTCTTCGCACTGCGCGACGTTGAAGCGCAGGAAATGGCTGGCCGTCTGCGACAGGCTGAACGCATTGCCGGGCGCCAGCACGACATTGTCGGCAAGTGCCCGGCGGGCGACTTCGGCCGCGTCAACGCCATCGGGGAGCCTGCACCACAGGAACAGGCCGGCCGGCTGGTCGATCCAGGGCGTGATGCCGATCGCCTTCAGCCGGGCGCCGGTCTCGGCCATGGCGCGCGCCAGCCTGGCGCGCAGCAGATCCACATGCTTGCGGTAACTGCCGTCCTTCAGCAGGGTCAGCACCAATTCGGCGGCCAGGCGTCCGCCGCCGAAAGTGGTAGCGATCTTGAGGTCGGTCAGGCCCTCGATCCAGTCGCGGGGCGCGGCGATGAAACCGCAGCGCACCGACGCCGACAGCGTCTTGGAGAAGCTGCCGATGTGGACGACGCGGTTCAGGCCATCGAATGCCGCCAGCCTCGGGGCAGGGGCATGTTCGAAATCGGCGAAGATGTCGTCCTCGACAATGGTGAGGTCCGACTGGTCGGCGAGCTTCAGCAAACGGTGTGCCGTAACCGGCGACAGGATCGCGCCGGTCGGGTTGTGGATGGCGGAGTTGGTGATGTAGAGGCGCGGCCGGTGCTCGGCGAGCGCCTGCGCGAACAGCTCGATATCGGGCCCCGACGGCGTATAGGGTACGCTGACGACCTTGGCGCGGTGGGCGCGCAGCAAAGCGTGGAAATTGAAATAGCAGGGATCGTCGACCAGCACGGTGTCGCCAGGCTCGATCAGGAACCGGCATAGGAGGTCGATGGCCTGCGTGCCCGATTCGGTCAGCATGATCTGTTCAGGCGAGACTTCGATGCCATGCCCGGCCATGCGCCGCGCCAAGAGTTGCCGCAGTGGCGGCAGCCCAAGCGGCGTGCCGTAGTCGGCAAGCGCGACATCATCGGCGCGCGCTGCCGTGCGGAGTGCGCGCCGCAGCCCGGCCTGCGGCATCCAGGAGGCCGGCAGCCAGCCGCAGCCGGGTTTCAACACCTCGTCGCCGGCGTCCAGCGACTGGCGCGAGACCCAGAGCGGATCGACGGCACGGTCGAGCCGGGGACCGATCTCGGCCAGGGACAACGGCGCCAGCGAGCCGGCGGCGTAGAAGCCCGAGCCCGGCCGGGAGCGGATCGTGCCTTCGGCGGCGAGTCGCTCATAGGCCTCGACCACGGTGGATTTGGACACCTGCATGGATTGGGCGAAGGCGCGGATCGACGGCAGCCGGGCTCCCGGCGTCAGGCTGCGCGCGGCGATCCGCTGGCGAATGGCCGCCATGACGCTTTCGACCAGAGTGGGGGCGCCCAGGGTTCGCGGGCCATCAGTTTCCAAGGCGAGCTCGGTCATCTGTACTGCTCAAAATGCCATTACAGTTTCGTAGAATTGTACCGCATTGTCTCTGGCCCCGCCATGGGAGTCTGCCCGATAGAAGGCGAAAGCAATGGAGCTTGGAATGGACAAGACCGCGAGCGGCTGGGTGAATGGATTTATCGGCGTGCTGATCTTCAGCGGCTCGCTGCCGGCGACGCGTGTGGCGGTCATGGATTTCGACCCGACCTTCGTGACATCAGCCCGGGCCGCGATTGCCGGACTGCTTGGCCTGGCGATGCTGCTGCTGTTTCGTGAGAAACGTCCGGTGCGCGGCGATCTGGTGTCGCTGGTGATCGTGGCGCTGGGCGTGGTCGTCGGCTTTCCCTTGCTGACGGCATTGGCGCTCAAGCACATCACCTCGGCCCATTCGATCATCTTCATCGGCCTGTTGCCGCTGGCGACCGCGATCTTCGGCGTGCTGCGCGGCGGCGATCGCCCTCGTCCGGCGTTCTGGCTGTTTTCGTGCGTGGGCAGCGCGCTGGTCGCCGGCTTCGCGCTGACGCAGGGCGTGACCGCCTCGCCGGTCGGGGATGGCTTGATGCTCGCCGCCGTCGTCGTCTGCGGCCTGGGCTATGCCGAGGGCGCCGCGCTGTCGCGCAGGCTTGGCGGCTGGCAAGTGATCTGCTGGGCGCTGACGCTGTCGCTGCCGATCATGCTGGTGCTGACTTTCGCGACCCTGCCGCCATCCTTTGCCGGCATCGGCTCCAACGCCTGGATCGGGCTCGCCTATGTCTCCCTGTTCAGCATGCTGATCGGCTTCGTCTTCTGGTATCGCGGCCTGGCGCAAGGCGGCATTGCGGCGGTGGGCCAGTTGCAGCTGCTGCAGCCCTTCTTTGGCCTGGCGCTCGCGGCAAGCCTGCTGCACGAGCAGGTCAGCCCGCTGATGGTGGTCGTCACGCTGGGCGTGGTGGCGTGCGTGTTCGGGGCGAAGAAGTTCGCGCGGTAGTTCGGGAAGCGCCCCCCCCGCCTAGAACTTCGTCACCACCCCAATGCCGATCCCCTCGAAACCGCCCATCGCCATCAGCGCGGCGGGCGCTTCGTCGAGGCTGATCTTCTTGCCGACCAGCAGTTCGGGCTTGAGCTTGCCGTTGCGGATCATGTCCATCATCGCCTGGTAGCGATAGGCCTGCATGCCGTGGCTGCCGAGGATCTCGAGCTCGAAGGCGATGATCTTGTCCATCGGCACTTGCGGGCGGGCGTGCTCGCCCAGCATCAGGCCGACCTGCACATGGCGGCCGCGCCGGCGCAGATTGGCGATCGAGTTGAACGACGTGGTCGGATGGCCGAGCGCGTCCATCGAGATATGCGCGCCGCCATTGGTGATCTGCTTGACCGCCTTGACCACATTCGGCGTCGTCGACGCATTGATGGTCGCCACGGCCCCGATCTTTTTGGCGAACTCCAGCTTCTCGTCGGTGAGGTCGATGGCGATCACATTG
The DNA here is from genome assembly GCF_002294875.1 of Mesorhizobium sp. WSM4312. Classification (NCBI taxonomy): domain Bacteria; kingdom Pseudomonadati; phylum Pseudomonadota; class Alphaproteobacteria; order Hyphomicrobiales; family Phyllobacteriaceae; genus Mesorhizobium; species Mesorhizobium sp. WSM4312. Next base: position 231,190 of record NZ_NSFU01000004.1, read on the forward strand.
GCGCCCATCGAACTGGCGATCATGATCGCCGACAGGCCGACCCCGCCGCAACCATGCACCGCCACCCATTCGCCGGGCTTGACCCGCCCTTGGTCGACGATGGCGCGAAACGAGGTGACGAAACGACAGCCGAGGCTGGCGGCGGTGGCGTATTCCATCTCGTCGGGCAGGCGAACCAGATTGGTGTCGGCATGCTCTATGCCGACATATTCGGCGAACGAGCCCCAGCCGGTGAAGCCGGGCTGCGTCTGGTGCTCGCAGACCTGATGGTTGCCTGAGCTGCATTCGAAACAGCGGCCGCAGCCGACGGCAAACGGCACCGTCACGCGGTCGCCGGCCTTCCAGCGGCTGACCTGCTTGCCGGCGGCGACGACGACGCCCGCCAGCTCATGTCCGGGAACGTGCGGCAAGGTGATGCCGTCGTCATGGCCCATCCAGCCATGCCAGTCGCTGCGGCACAGCCCCGTCGCCTCGACCTTGATGACGACGCCATCGGCGGCCGGTTTCGGATCGGGGACGGTCTGGATCGTCGGCGCTTCGCCGAACTTCTCGAAGACGACGGCTTTCATCGGTCACTCCACCCCTGCGCGATAGATCGGTTCATCGCTTCATGGAAACGAAGAACCACTCTATCTCATTGTTTTGACGCAATCCCAGACGGAAAACCGCATCACACTTTTCCTGGAATTGCTCCGGGGAAACGATAGCCGATTCCCTGGCCGGTAAAGCGGAAATCGATTCCGCCAGCCTGACCAGTCTGCTGAACCGGCCAGGGTCAGCCGTTTTCCCGGTTGCGGAAATCCGCGAGCATTGGGGCGGGCGGCTACATGATCTTCTACTCGCTCGGCCCGTCGGCAGTAGCAGCCTTTACTCCGCATCGATCTGGTTTTGCGGAGCGGCTGTCTGGAAAGCTGGCAGTGCCATGCAGGCGGCGTTGATGCGGGTGATCGTCGGGTAAGGGGTCAGGTCGACGCCGAAACGGGCGTTGCTGGTGATCTGTGCCGCCAGGCAGATATCGGCCAGCCCCGCCGCCTCGCCGTGGCAGAATGTTCCGGTCTGAGGCGAGGAAGCCAGAATCTTGTCAAGCGGCTGAAAGCCTTCGTTCACCCAGTGGCGGAACCAGTTGGTGATGTCCTGGTCGCCGGCACCGAACAAGGTGCGCAGCGAGGTCAGCACGCGCAGATTGTTCACCGGGTGGATGTCGCAGGCGATCATCTGCGCCAGCATTCGCACGCGCCCCCGGCCAAGCGGATCCTTCGGCAGCAGCGGCGGCGCGGGCTGGATCTCGTCGAGATATTCGATGATCGCCAGCGACTGCGTCAAAAGCGTGCCGTCGTCGAGCACCAATGCCGGCACCAGCCCCTGCGGGTTGACCGCGAGATAGGCCGGCTCCAGATGCTCGCCATGGCGCAGATGATGCGGGACATAGTCATAGCTCAGCCCCTTCATCTCCAGCGCGATCCGCACCCGGTAGGAGGTGGAGGAGCGGAAGTAATTGTGCAGGACGAAGTCGCTCATGGCCTGTCATTCATGATTGCGGCTGGCCGATCGTCGCTTCTATCGTGCCGATGCCGTCGACGCCGCCGGTCATCGTCTCACCCGGCTTGACCGCGCCGACGCCGGCCGGCGTGCCGGTGAAGATCAGGTCGCCGGCCTGCAATTCTACGCCCTCGCTGCAGATCGAGACAATGTCGGCGATTGGCCAGATCAACTCGGTGAGATCGGCGTCCTGCCGGACCTTGCCGTCGACGGCGAGCCAGATGCGCCCTTTCGTCGGATGGCCGGTCTTTTGTGCAGGAACCAGCGGGCCGCAAGGGGCGGAGCGGTCGAAGGCTTTCGACCAGTCCCAGGGCCGCGCCGCCTTCTTGGCCTCGTCCTGGAGATCGCGGCGGGTGAGGTCGATGCCGACGGCATAACCCCAGACGTGGTCGAGCGCCCGCTCGCGCGCAATGCGGAAGCCCGGCCTGCCGATCGCCGCCACCAATTCGATTTCATGGTGCAGATTGGCCGTCAGCGGCGGGTAGGGGATGACGGTGCCGGAATCGACCACCGCGTCGGCCGGCTTGGTGAAGAAGAAGGGCGGATCGCGCTCGTCATTGCCGAATTCGCGCGCATGCGCCGCATAGTTGCGGCCCACGCAGAAGATGCGCCGCACGGCAAAGCGCTCGGCCGACCCGCTGATGGCGACGGAAGGCGTTGGCGGCACGGGAAGGACGAAGGCGGTCATGGCGGTCTCTGCGTTGGATATCAGGATGATGGCGGCACCTTCGGCCGATTTCGGAACCCGGGCAAGGCGTCGCTTTTCATAAAGCACGGGCTTTGCCCGGCCGTATAAGGAATTCAGGGTCCCCATCACCTTTGCAGCGGCCTATCAACCGGCGATAGACTATTTGCTAATAATCCGGCCATGGTCGCGGGACTATGGTGTGGCAGGTAAACCGGAACGAGCCACATGACAGTACCCAACGATCGCGCCCGGTTCCTGATCATCGACGACCATCCGCTGTTTCGCGAGGCGCTGCACAGCGCCGTTCAGATGGCCTATCCGGAGGTCGACACGGTCGAGGCACGCTCGATCGCCGAGGCGCTCGACCTCCTGGCCGATGCCAAGCCTTTCGACCTTGCGCTGCTGGACCTCAGCATGCCCGACGTGCACGGCTTCGACGGGTTGCTGCAGCTCAGAACCCGCTATCCGCGCCTGCCGGTGGTCATCGTCTCCGGCTACGAGGAGCCGAGGATCATCTCCGAGGCGTTGTCTTATGGCGCGGCCGGCTTCATCCCGAAATCGGCGCGCAAGAGCGATCTGGCCGCCGCCATCCGTTCGGTGATGGACGGCGCGATCTATGTGCCGGAAACCTATGAAGGCCAGCCGGCGGACCCCGACAGCGTCGATCGCGCCGACATGGTCCAGCGCCTGTCCAAGCTGACGCCGCAGCAGTTGCGCGTGCTGCAGATGTTGCGCCAGGGCCTGCTCAACAAGCAGATCGCCTACGAGTTGCAGGTCGGCGAGACCACGGTGAAGGCGCATGTCTCGGAGATCCTGCGCAAGCTCAACGTCTACAGCCGCACGCAAGCTGTGATCGAGGTTTCGAAGCTGGACAATGCGGAGCTTTTCAGGGATCAGGCTGGGTTCTGATCTTTTACCTCCATGTCAGGGGAGGGTATGGAGCTAAGCCAGCAAATGCGCCAGCAGTGCCCGCAACTGCGCCGGCTTCAGCGGTTTGCGCATCAGTTCGATGCCGTCGGCGCGCGCGGCCTTGGCGACGGCTTCGGAACTGTCGGCGGTGACGATCAGCGCCGGAACGGCGCGGCCGAGATAGTCGCGGACTTCCGATATGGTGGCGGTGCCGAGGTCGCCGCCGTCGAGATGCTGGTCGGCAATGACGATGTCAGGCACCCAGTCGGTATCGCCGAGCAAGTCAAGCGCATCGTCGGTCGAGGTCGCTGCCCGCACCAGGCATTGCCAGCGCTCGAGCAGGAAGGTCATGGCCTCCAGCACCTCGGCGTCGTTCTCGACCAGCAGCACCTTCGTGCCGAACAGGCCGTAGCCGCGCGACCGCTCCAGGCTGGTGGCGCTGGCGATGGCGTCGGCGGGGGCGCCGATGCCGACCGGGACATCGATATGGAAGATCGTGCCGCGCCCGACCTTTGACGAGAAGGTCACGGGGTGGCCGAGGGCGCCGGCCATGCGGCGCACGATGGCAAGCCCGAGCCCGAGGCCGCCGCCGTCGAGCCCCGCATTGGCGGGCAAGGTGCCGCGATGGAATTCCTCGAACACCGCCTCGCGCTGGTCCTCGGGGATGCCGCAGCCGGTATCGGCGACGTCGATGCGGATCGTATCGCCGCGATGCCTGGTGCCGACGAGCACGCCACCCGAGCGGGTATAGCCCAGCGCGTTGGAGAGGATGTTCTGCAGGATGCGACGCAGCAGCGTGCGGTCGGAGCGGACCACGGCATTGACCGGCCGGAATTTCAGCGACAGCCGCTTCATTTCCGCGACCGGCTGGAAATCCGAGCGCAGCGACGAGAACAGCGCCTCCAGGTTGACGTCGCCGATGTCGGGGTGCACCACGCCGGCATCGAGCTTGGAAATGTCGAGCAGGGTGCGCAGCAGGTCCTCCATCGTCTCCAGCGAGCGCTCGACCTGCCGCACCAGCTTCCTGCCTTCGTCGCTGGTCTGCACCTCGGCGAGCGCCGAGACGGACAGATGAGCCGCGTTCAGCGGCTGCAGCACGTCATGGCTGGCGGCGGCGAGGAACCTCGTCTTGGACAGGTTCGCGAACTCGGCGTTTTCCTTGGCGGCGCTGAGGTCGATGTTGGACTGTTCCAGCCGCCGCAAGGTCGAGTGCAACTCCTCGGTGCGCATGCGCACCCGGTTTTCGAGAGAGATGGCGGTCTGGAACAGCGAGAAGGCATTGCCTTGCTGGTCCATCGAGCGCTCGACGCGGCTGACCAGGGCGGCGTTGATCTTCTTCAGTTTTTCGAGGTCGTTTATATCCTTGAGCGGCATCTTGTTATTCTGCAGCCTGGCGTTCGCCAAAGGCAATGCCGGTGAAGGTCTGGTTCAAATGCATCGACCGGTACTGTTCGCCATAGGTGCCGAAGCCGACGACATTGTTGACCCGGTAGAGTTCCGAAATATCACGAAAGACCTGCCGGTTGCGCGCATCGAGCCGGCGCAGCACGCAGTCGAAGCCGAGGATCAGGTCGATGCCGCCAAGCCTCGCCTCGACCTCGCGCAGGGCCGCGCGTGTCGATTCCACCATGTCCTTGGGTTGGGCGATCGACAGCACGACGCCGTCGTCGATGGCGCAGAAGAACGACAGCGAGCCGTCCGCGTGCATCCTCTGGATCGAGCGGCAATAATATTCACCGCCCACCTTCACCACGACCGGGTGCGAGGCGAAGCTCAGCGGCGTCAGGGTCTGCGGCACGATACCGACGGAAGCGGCATATTCTTCTGCCGCGTTGGTGGCGTTGAACTCGCGTACGATGCGGTGATCGGCATCGGACGCCGTGACCACCAGTTTTTCGTCGGTCGGAACGAAATTGTCGGTCTTGAAGACGTGGAACGGAATTTCCGTGGCGATCAGCACGATGATGGCGCTGTCCGAGGTGACCCTGCCGTTCGAGATCAGGCGCGTCGTCTCGAATTTCAGGTCATCGCCAGCCGAGCCGCCGAGCAGGGGTATGTCGTCAAGACCCCAATGGATGGCAGAGCTGACCGCTTCCTCGGCGTAGGACAGCCCGTCGATGAAGCAGAGCGCGAAGGTGTTCCTGGTCCGCTCGCCGCCCACCCGGACGCGCAGCGTGCGCCGCAAGGCCTCGACCTCGCCGGTGATCTTGTCCATGCCCGACGAGGATAGATTGTCCACCATGGCGCTGACCGCGGTGAACGACGCCGAGGGAAGCAGCATCGCCAGCATGTGGCCTTCCTCGAGCCCCTGCGGCGTGATCTCGCCGGCGGTGGAGCAGCCAGCATGGTGAAGCCCCGGCGCATACGCCGAGAGCGCCCGCGACAGGGCGCCGGCCTCGACAAGGCTTTGGGAGAAGAACACGAGGGCAAAGCCGGCGTCGATTGCCGCGGCCTCGCTGGCGACCGCGCGAGCGAAAGCAACCGGGTCGGGCTCGTCCGTGGTCAGCGCCGACAGGCCGCAAGCGTAGCGCGTCCGTGAACTGGTCAGCGGCGTTCTCCCGCATTTCCTCCGACGCTCTTTTATACGCGGCTGTTTTTACAGGCTTCTGGCGCGCAGGCGTCGAAGGATATTGTTGCTTCCAATCGGTGTTTTGGCAATGGGGCGAGGGGAATGTGCCTCCGGCCGTGGCCATGACCGAAAGTACAATGATCCGCCTTTTCCGTCGCGCTGTTTTTTGTGCGTTGTGCGGTGTACGAATAACGCATGGCCGAAGTGCCAGCGGCGCGTCGGCAGCGTGATGACCAAGGTTGATACCCAGGGAGGATTCATGTCGGACGTTTCGTTGATAGTGAACGGCAGGCGGGTCAGCGGGACCGCCGAGGATCGAACGCTGCTGGTTCACTTCCTGCGCGAGAATCTGGGCTTGACCGGCACGCATGTCGGCTGCGACACCTCGCAATGCGGGGCCTGCGTCGTCCATGTCGACGGCAAGGCGGTGAAGTCCTGCACCATGCTCGCGGTACAGGCGTCCGGCTCGAGCGTTGTAACGATCGAAGGTCTCGCCAACGGCGCCGACCTGCATCCCGTGCAGGCCGCCTTCAAGGAACATCACGGCCTGCAATGCGGTTTCTGCACGCCTGGCATGATCATGGCGGCAACCGACATGATCAACCGCCATCCCGAAGGCCTCGACGAGGCGACGGTGCGAGCCGAACTGGAAGGCAATATCTGCCGCTGCACCGGCTACCACAACATCGTCAAGGCGATCCTCGCCGCATCGAAGACGATGGCGAAGGGGACCAAGGGCAGGGCCAAGCAAGCGGCGTGATGAACAAGACAGTAGGGCAGTAGGGCACTAAGGCAGTAGGGAACCAGCAGAAAAACTTCCCTGCTGCCTTAGTGCCCTGCTCACCTACTCCCCTTAAATTCGGGAGGAATTTCTGATGGGTATTGAAGGTGTTGGCGCTCGGGTCGCGCGCAAGGAAGACAAAAGGTTCATCACCGGCGCCGGCCGCTATGTCGACGACATGGTGGTTCCCGGCATGAAGCATGCGGCTTTCGTGCGCAGCCCGCACGCGCATGCGCAGATCAAGAAGATCGACGTCAAACGAGCGCAAGCCATGCCCGGCGTCATCGGCGTGCTGACCGGCAAGGACCTCAAGGCCGACGGCATCGGCAACCTCATCTGCGGCTGGATGATCCATTCCAAGGACGGTTCGCCGATGAAGATGGGCGCCTGGTCGCCGCTGGCCGTCGACAAGGTGCGCTATGTCGGTGACGCCGTCGTCATCGTCGTGGCCGAGACCAAGGGGCAGGCCCGCGACGCGGCCGAGGCGGTCGAGATCACCTACAAGGAATTGAAGGCCGTCGTCGAAGCCACCAAGGCGCTCGAAAAGGGCGCGCCGCAGATCCATGCCGAGTCTGAGAACAACCTGATCTTCGACTGGGAGATCGGCGATGCCAAGGCGACCGACGCGGCGATCAAGGCCGCGGCGCATGTCACCCGCATGAAGATCGTCAACAACCGGCTGGTGCCGAATGCCATGGAGCCGCGCGCGGCTCTCGGCCACTACGACAAGGCCGAGGACCATTACACCTGTTGGACGACATCGCAGAACCCGCATGTCGCGCGGCTGGTGATGAGCGCCTTCTATAATGTCGCGCCGGAGAACAAGCTGCGCGTCATCGCGCCGGATGTCGGCGGCGGCTTCGGCTCAAAGATCTACATCTATCCCGAAGAGATCGTCTGCCTGTGGGCTTCAAAAAAAACCGGCGTGCCGGTCAAATGGGTCGCCGACCGCACCGAAAGTTTTCTCTCCGACGCGCATGGCCGCGACCATGTCTCGACGGTGGAAATGGCTTTCGACAAGAACAACCGGGTCACCGGGCTGAAGGTCGACACGATCGCCAATCTCGGCGCCTACATGTCGCTGTTCTCGTCCTGCGTGCCGACCTATCTCTACGCGACGCTCTTGTCGGGCCAGTACGACATTCCGGCCATCCACGCCAATGTGCGCACGGTCTACACCAACACGGCTCCTGTCGATGCCTATCGCGGGGCAGGGCGGCCGGAAGCCACCTATCTCCTGGAACGCACGATGGAAGCGGCGGCGCGCGAGCTTGGCGTGTCGCCTGCCGAATTGCGGCGCAAGAACTTCATCACCTCCTTCCCGCACCAGACACCGGTGATCATGAACTATGACGCCGGCGACTATGGCGCCTCGCTCGACGCGGCCATGAAAGCTTCGGATTATGCCGGCTTTGCCAAGCGCAAGGCGGCGGCCGCTAAGAAGGGCTTGCTGCGCGGCATCGGCATGAGCTGCTACATCGAGGCTTGCGGCATCGCGCCGTCGGCGGCGGTCGGCTCGCTTGGCGCCGGCGTCGGCCTTTGGGAATCGGCCGAAGTGCGGGTCAATGCCGTCGGCACGATCGAGGTGCTGACCGGCTCGCACAGCCATGGCCAGGGCCACGAGACGACCTTCGCGCAACTGGTCAACCAGCGTTTTGGCGTACCGATCGATTCGGTTTCGATCGTCCATGGCGACACCGACAAGGTGCAGATGGGCATGGGCACTTACGGTTCGCGCTCGGGCGCGGTCGGCATGTCGGCGATATCAAAGGCCCTCGACAAGGTCGAGGCCAAGGCCAAGAAGATCGCCGCCCACCTGCTCGAAGCCGACGAGGGCGACATCGTCATCGAGAACGGTGAGCTGAAGGTTGCCGGGACCGACAAGAACGTGCCGTGGTTCCAGGTGGCGCTGGCCGCCTATACCGCCCACAATCTGCCGGCAGGGATGGAGCCCGGATTGAAGGAAACGGCCTTCTACGATCCGTCGAACTTCACCTTCCCGGCGGGCTGCTACATCTGCGAGGTCGAGATCGAACCGGAGACCGGAACGACAGAGATCGTCCAATTCGTGGCCGCCGACGATTTCGGCAATATCATCAATCCGATGATCGTCGAGGGCCAGGTGCATGGCGGCATCGCGCAAGGGATCGGCCAGGCGCTGCTGGAGGGCGCCCATTATGACGCCAGCGGACAGCTTCTGACCGCGAGTTACATGGACTATACGATGCCCCGCGCGGGCGACCTGCCATCGTTCAAGGTCTCGACCTCGAACACGCCCTGCCCGGGCAACCCGCTCGGCATCAAGGGGTGCGGCGAGGCCGGCGCCATCGGCTCGCCGCCGGCGGTGATCAACGCCATCACCGATGCCATCGGCATCGCCGACATCGCCATGCCCGCCTCGCCGCCCACCGTGTGGGCCGCGATCCGCGCCGCGAAGCACTGAGGAGGAACAACCATGTATTCGGTCAACTACCATCGCGCCGCCTCGGTTGCGGATGCCGCCAAGCTGGTGAAGAGCGGCGACGCCAAGCTGCTGTCCGGCGGCATGACGCTGATACCTGCCATGAAGACGCGGCTGGCGGCCCCTTCCGATCTCGTCGATCTGTCGCGCATCAAGGAGATGCAGGGCGTCAAGGTGTCGGGAAAGACGGTCACTATCGGCGCGGCCACCACGCATTTCGACGTCTCCAACGACGAGAAGCTCAAGAAGGCCTGCCCGGCGCTTGCCCATCTGGCATCGCTGATCGGCGATCCGGCGGTGCGCTACAAGGGCACGATCGGCGGTTCGATCGCCAACAACGATCCGGCGGCCGACTATCCGGCGGCCCTTCTGGCATTGGGCGCCACCATCGTCACCAACAAGCGCGAGATATCGGCCGACAAGTTCTTCAAAGGGCTGTTCGAAACGGCCTTGAAGGATGGCGAGATCATCACGGCGGTCTCCTTCACCGCCCCGGCAAAGGCGGCCTACGAAAAATTCCGCAACCCGGCCTCACGCTACGCGATCGTCGGCGTGTTCGTGGCCAAGGGCAAGGACGGCGTCAGCGTCGCGGTGACCGGCGCCGGTGACGACGGCGTGTTCCGCTCGAAGGAGATCGAGGCAGCCCTTGCGAAGAATTTCGACGCCGCATCGCTCGCCGGCGTGAAAGTGCCGGCGAAGAACCTGATGAGCGACATCCACGCTTCCGCCGACTACCGCGCCAACCTGATCGCAGTCATGGCCAAGCGCGCGGTGGCAGCGGCTAACGCCTGACAGCATTGGTTGCCGACATGAAAGGGGCCATCTTGGCCCCTTTTGTATGCGGTAGTGTAGCCGTGCGGCTCGTGAAGGAATTCCGCCACGCGGCCGCTCCCTTGCTCGAGGCATTTCCGCCAGCCTGCTGCCCAAGGAACTGCGTCGCTGCCAATCTCGCACTTGCACAAACCTATATTGCACTGCAGTATGGGTTGGGGCGGGAATGCGAGCCGGGTTCGGATATGTACCGCCGTGCCCTTTCGCATGCCAATGCGAAGGATCGGCATGTCCGAAATTACCGCGACCCAGATGGTTCCGTCCCGATCCGCCGTCGACAGATCGGCCAGAACAAGATTGGCCTATCTCGATGGCTGGCGCGGCCTGTCCATCGCCCTGGTGCTGATCGGGCATTTTTTTCCGGTTCCGGGAATCAATCTGGGCGTGCTTGGCGTCGAATTCTTCTTCGTGCTCAGCGGCCGGCTGATGGGCGAGATCCTGTTCATCGAACGCTATCCACTGAAGAAGTTCTTCAAACGCCGCTTTTCGCGCATCTACCCGGCGCTGCTGGTCTTCGTCGTCATCGCCATGATCGCGCTTTCCGGCACCTTCGTCGCCTTCAAGTGGAAGGCGGCGCTGACGGCACTGACATTCACCTACAATTACGCCGGAATTCTCGTCACCCGCGCCGGAGCGCTCGACCATATCTGGTCGCTTTGTGTCGAGGAGCATGCCTACATCATCCTGGCGTTGATCAGCGCGCTCGTCTCCAGCCGCAATCGCGTCATCCCTTTGCTGGTGACGCTCGCCTTGTTCGCAATGGCCAATGGCGCGGTGTCGTACTGGGTGTTCAGGCTGGATTACGAAGCTACCTACTGGCGCACCGATGTGCACATCGCCTCGATCCTACTGTCGGCTTCGATCTGCCTGCTCAAGGCCGAAGGCCGGCTGCCGGAGGTGCTGAAGGGGCCTTATATCGCCCTGGCAGCGGCGGCGGTCGCGGTTTTGCTGTTCATGGACCCGGTGCCGACGCCGATCCACTATCTCCTGGCGGTGCCGCTGCTGGCGCTGGCCGTCAATGCGCTCGATTTCAGCACGCCAATCTTTTCCAAATTGCTCTCGTCCTGGCCCATGGCGACGTTGGGCCTGTGGTCATACTCACTCTATCTGTGGCAGCAGCCCTTCTACAAATTCGTCTACGAGCAAGGCAGTAGTCCGTGGCCGATGCTGGCCGGTGTCTTTGCCTGCGCGCTCTGCAGCTATTACCTCATCGAGCGGCCGGCGCGTGAATGGCTGAACCGCAATTGGTGATTCAGGCTCCATCGCGCCGAGGCACTGTTGTTGCGAGCCTGAGATAGCGCCGCAGGCCGGCTTCGCCGCGCGGCATTGTCCAGCGATGGTTCCAGGCGAAGGCTGGCCGCAGCAGGGGTGCCAGGAATTTGAGGATCGGCCTCTCGACAGTGACCTGCCAGGTCAGTTGGACATGGGTGCCGCTGCCCGACGGCGACAGTTCGGCCCGCCAGAGCCCGTCGAAGTCGCCAAAGGTTTTCACGACGACCAGCCGGCCCGGCTCGAGTTCTGCGGCCTCGATGATGAAGTTCAACTCATAGGGCAGGGCGCCGCGCGCCCGCGCCCTTGCCCGCGAGCCGACTGACGCCTTGCCCTTGCGGTCGAGCGGAACCACTTCCTTGTAGACCTCGCCCCACCAGAGCGGCAGCAATTCAGCGTCGGAGAGCACGTCCCACACTTGCTGCGGCGTGCCTTCGGGAATGTCCCAGCTTTCGTCGAAGCGGAAGACGTTGCTTGGCATCGCGGTTCCTCCATTTGGTGGAACGCTTATATTAGGCGCGTCTTCTTTATGTGGCCAGCAATCAGGTGACGATCTGCTTGACGTAATAGCGCACCGTTTTCTTGCCACCGTGGATCACCGCTTCGCCGACCTCGGTAAAGCCCAGCGCGGCGTGGAAGGCGTCCGAGGCAGGGTTGGGCGGATCGGCGTTGACCTCGCAGGTGACCAGCGTGTGGCCGGCGCGTTCGGCATGTTCGAACAAGTCCTGATAGAGCAGGCGCGCATGGCCGCGGCCCCTTGCATGCGCCGCCACGACGACGCGGTCGACATAGATGAAGCGTCCGTAGCGTTCGCGGAACCAGATGAAGTTCGGGCTGTCGTAGTTGGCTTCCTGGTCGAAGGTCATGATGAAGGCCTCGAGATCGCCGATGCGCCGTGCGTAGAACGCCTCGCCGAGCAGGAACGACAGCCGCTCGGCTTCGAGCCAGGACAGTTCGGCGGCATGCTCGTTGTTGAGCGCCAGTATGTCCGCTTCGTCGCCTTGCGCTATGCGGTCTATCGGGGTGGTCATGCCTTGGCCGCCGCGATCGTCGCCGCCACCTGTGGTGTGTCGGTCACTGTGTTGCGGTATTCGCGATCGAGATCGGAGCCGCCCATGCCAACCTTGGGATTGCGGTAGTGCATGGCGCTTGGCACGTCCTTCAGCGCTGCAAAGTGCATTTCGGCCAGTCCGGTTCTTTGGCGCACCTCGGCGATGTTGCCGAGATCGAGCCCGCCGCAACCGAGGATGATGATGCGGTCGCCGGCCTGCCGCACGAGATCCGCCAGTATGGACAATCCTTCGATCGCGGTGTCGCGTTGGCCGCTGGTCAGCACGCGGCCGACCTTGCAGCCAATCAGCGCCTCCAGCGCCTCGGCCGGGTCGCGTGTCATGTCGAAGGCGCGATGGCAGGTGACGTTCAGGGAGCCGGCGGCCTCCGTCAATTCGCTCATGCGCTTCTCGTCGATGGTGCCGTCGGCGTTCAGGCAGCCGAACACCACGCCCGGCACGCCGAGATCGCGCAGCGCCGCGACATCGGCGAGCATCGAGCGGTATTCGGTCTCGCTGTAGAGAAAATCGCCGCCGCGCGGCCGCACCATGACGTGAAACGGCACTGTCGCCTGATCGAGAGCCGCGCGCACCGTGCCGAGGCTCGGCGTGATGCCGCCTTCGACCAAGCTGGCGCACAGTTCGACCCGGTCGGCGCCGGCAGCCTGCGCGGCGAGCAGGCCATCGATGCCTTCGACACAGATTTCGATCAGCGGCAGGCGGGTTTGCGTGGTCAAGGGGCGATCCAGTTCATGATGTTGCGCAAAGCCCTAGCACCCGGGCGGCTGGCGCGAAAGCGTGAACGGCGCACCGCCATTTGGACCAGCCGACATTTCCCGGCTTGACAGTCCTATAACTGTGTAGTTATGAATAACCCATAGCTACACGGTTATGGATTGACCGGTGGCCGTGCGGCGGCAGCCGAAATTCCATCTGCTGAAAATCCCGGATGCGTTGCTTCCGGGCTCGGCAAAACACGTCCTGACGAAAACGCTTCAAAAGGAGAAGACCATGCAAGCTAGACTCAAGAATCCCGTGATGCTCATCCCAGGCGCCCTGCAGGCGCTGCTGGCGTTGGACAAGTCGACCGAGGCGGCCGAAATACCCTATGTGACGCGCAAGCTCATTCATCTGCGCGCCAGCCAGATCAATGCCTGCAGCCTCTGCGTCGACATGCACGCGCGCGAACTGAAGAAGGCCGGCGAGAAGGACGAGCGCATTTTTGCGCTGGCGGCGTGGCGCGAGACGCCCTACTTCACCGACGCCGAACGGGCCGCCCTGGCGCTGGCCGAGGCCGGCACGAGGCTTGCCGACCGGCCCGACGCGGTGCCGGACGATGTCTGGGACGAAGCCGCCCGCCACTATGATGAGAAGGCCCTCGCCGCGCTGGTTGTCCAGATCGCCCTGATCAACGCCTTCAACCGGCTGAATGCGACGACACGACAGATGGTCGGCAGCTGGGGCTGAGCACCGGTCCTGCGCTGCAGGATGGTCATCCGATACGGAGCGGGAAGGCGGGCGGCGCGTTGCCTCCCGCCTTTCGCCACATGAGCGTGACGCCTGGCTACTGCCGCAGTTCCGTGTTCTTGGCGCCTTGCTCGACCTGGTCGATCACCAGGAGCTTGACCGGGCCATCGCCGATGTTCGTGGCCTGATGCCACTGGCCGATCATCTCGATGATGAAATCGCCTGTGTTGTAGGTGTTGCTGTTGCCGGTCTCGACATTGGTGACCTTCAGCGTTCCGGCCTCGACATAGGCATAGCGCGGGAAGGGGTGCCGGTGCACCGGCAAGGTCGCGCCCGGTGCGATGTCATAGCTCGACACCAGCACCTGCACGTTCTTCTGCGGCAGCGTGATCGGCTGGCCGGAAGCGGTGGTCGTGCGTGATGCGAGCGGGGTGACGACGACAGGCGTGGTGCTGCTGTCCAGTGCCAGAGCGCAATTCGCGTAAAGCGCAACCGCGGCCAGCAGAACCGAAATCAGGATTTTGCGCATGATACCTCCCCGAACTGAGGCATCTATCGCGCGGCGGACAACCGCGCGCAAGCGGGAGTGGCGTTCGACATTGCGATGAATGGCTCAATCGACCAGCCAGCCGAAGACTTCCTTCATATTCCGCCTGCTCCGCGTCGGGCAGCTTGCCGGAATTTGACGCAGAACAATGTGCCGCCCGATCGCCGGCCCTACAGAATTGCGTTCAGTCGTAGGAGCTCGGACATGATGTTTGATGCAATGACCAGACGCACGGTGGTAGGCACGATGGTCTCCTTTCCGCCCATGGGGGCCGCTGCGGCGGAAAAGATTTTTGCCGCAAACTCGAACGAAAGTCCCATCCTGGCGGGTTTTCGGCGCTGGGAGGCACTGACGAATTCGATCTCCCTGGACATTTCCGACCGCGATCTGAAACGCGTTTATCAAGACATGTCGGAGATCGTGAAGGCCATCCTTGCCATCCCGGCTACAAATACGCACGAGTTCGCGGCGCAGTTCCTGGTGGTTTGCAGCGGCGACGCGATCGAATACCAGCGAGCGGCCCAACAGCTCCATGCCCATGCGCAGAGCATTGTCGGTATGGCGTGAGGGGGCGCCGTGGGATGGCTCCGCAGGCTTCCTCGCCGTTCCACGTAATCCATCGCAAGCTCCCTGGAAAGCAATGGTGAAGCGGCGATTTTTATTGCGCTCGCCCCGGGCTGCTCTCTGGTCTCCGCCGGCTTTGATCTACCTTTAGCGCGCGATCGAAGATGGGTTCGCTTCATTTAATTGATGGATGAAGCCTAATATGAGTAGGTGCTAATAAATACTCACGTCCTATGTTTTGCAGAGACTCGCTGGTGGGTGGCCCAATATGACCAAGACGACACTCATTGCTATCGCTGTCCTTGCCATCAGCATCGGCTATGCCGAGGCCAAGGACAGGGACCGGCCGGTTTGCACCGCGTCGAGCCCACTCTCCAAGGTTCTCGGTAACAAATGTTTGCTCGTCAAGGGATCGATGATCTATGGTGACATTGCCGAGCTTTCCCAGATAGTTCGTTTGGCCTGGTAGCCAAGGCGGCGGCATGTTTCGCCATCCTGTTTGCCCTTAAGGTCGAGCACCGCGCCGGTCGACTACAAACGCAAACCAGCTCCCTTTCGGAAGTGCTGGACGATTTGGGGTGATGGCGCCGGCGAACTCGCCTTCGTGGAAGAGCTGATTGCCAGTTTGATCTGATTTGACGCGGCCTCTTTGCGGGTCATTCGCAGGGGTTTGCCAAAGCGAGCATGGTTTTCCACCGTTAACTCTTTCGATCGAGTTTTCTTGCTGGCGCTTCGGTGACTCGTTTATTAGAGACTCCTTATGGAGCGACGGCACGCAATCCGAAGGGTCAATGATGGCCTCTGGGAAGTCTACGACATAGACAACAACAAGGTTGTGCGCGTGGGTGGAGTGCCCTTGACAAACTTGTTGGGTGAAGACGCGCTCGACGCGTTGGACCTGATAAGGGATGGCTTCCTGACCCCGGGCCAGTCCAGGAGGACAAAGGCCTAAGCAAGGTGCCAGTTCAGGGCGACTAGTCGGGCGGCGGAAGTTGCAATTCCTGATGCAAACGCTGATTGACAGCGAAAGCGATCGCATCGGACTCACGTTCGAAGGCTCTAGAATAGGTGTTGCCGTCCGTTGTTACGATCGTAACAACCCACTCGCCTAGGGATTGGCTGATTTCTACAGTTGGGGCCATGCTCCTGCTTCAAAAACTGACGGTTTCGGAATGTCTCACGAAGTCGACGTCCTTCATATTAGCGGTCCTGAATATAATGCCATGGATGGCTGTGATTCTCCAAATCGTGCGCAAGCCGAAACCGACTTTCGAAAGCGCCAAGCGAGCGACCTGACAGTGGCCCATCGCGGCTTATTGGAGCAAGCCGGCTATTGCTTTCGTCGGGCCACGCTCATCGTCCGGGGCGGGTCGGCGGGCAGGGTGCTGATCGGCCGTGTCGCCTGACATCACCTTTTAGACCCTGCGCAGCTTTGATCACGGCCTTGCGGCTGTTACCGTGTTTTAGGATCAACTCCCAGACCAGGTCCGCAGTCAAACCGTTCTCCGAAGCGAAACTTTCGACCTGATGGTCGTGAATAGCATCATGCCAGGCCTTATAGCCGCCCATTTGGGTCTCCGCTCCAGGCGCCGCATGGCAAGTATATGCGTCTATGCTAATATTGTAGAAACATGCGAACGAAGGACGCAATCAGGCCCATGGCGCGGTCCAGGAGGCCGTTCAGACGCTTCTCGACTGACCGGCGCATTCGCGCGGGTTCATCCCCACCGGCATACCGAAAGGTCCACGTGCCGACGTGAGCGGTCATTGGGCGATCTCCCGCTCTACTTGGTCCATGACGCGGTCCCCTGCGGCGCCTAGAACCTTCGCGATGCGGAGCAGTCGAATGGCTAGGCGAATTTTCGGCCTGACAGGGAAGTGTCTTGTCTTCTCATGCCAAAAATCGAAAGCCAGACTCTGACCATCTCGATGTCGAGCTCTCGGTTTTTGTTGAGGCATCCGAAAGCACCGGTGGTGAGGGTCCCGCCGACGGCCCCAACTGCCCCAGACGCAACGGCATTCCAAACCTTGGATGGCATCGCGCTAGCCCCTTTCATTGAAAGTTGGATAGTCGCGCAGGAACGCGTGCGAAAGCGCCATCACGACCGGAAGGGACGGGGAGACTCGCAATTATAGCCCCAGACGTAGCCCCAAAGGCAAAAGCGCAATTTCGCGCTCACGCAGACATCATAGCCAAGTGCTTGAGAATGTTTGGCTCCCCGGGCCGAATGAAACCGCGAACTACGAGCTGCTGATCCCCCTCGAAACTACGCCAGAACCTTCCGACGGTTCTGACCCGTCAAGAGCGCGATTTCGCGCTCTTGCCAATTTCTAAAGCCAATGTTTTCGAAATAGCGACAGCGTTGGAAATACTTTTACGATTTCCTCGCGAAATATCTTTAAACCTGTAGGCGCTATCCCTACTTCATCCATTGTCTATCAAGGCAACACCGATGTAACATCGCTCACGGCTGCGCTTGCCCTTACTGGGG
Organism: Mesorhizobium sp. WSM4312; assembly: GCF_002294875.1. Lineage (NCBI taxonomy): Bacteria > Pseudomonadati > Pseudomonadota > Alphaproteobacteria > Hyphomicrobiales > Phyllobacteriaceae > Mesorhizobium > Mesorhizobium sp. WSM4312. The sequence continues at coordinate 248,356 of NZ_NSFU01000004.1, forward strand.
ACTCGGGACGCGCGGTCACTTTCCGATACTGAGCAGCCCAAGCGTTCGACACGCCCTTAGTGCGTCGAGCGTGTCGGTGCGCGATCTCCCCGCTTCATCAATCAACACCAACCGGGTGGCCGTTGGGTGAACAAACCCGCGCGCCCCACAGGAGAGAAGAGATGGAAACCCTACAATATCTCGGCCCGATGGAATGGATGGCGATCGAAGTAGCGGTACTAGTCATCGCGCTGGCAATCCTGTTGTGGTGGAGCGGCGTGGTCCGCTACATCCCAAACGACAGGCTCGGCATCTTGGAAAAACTATGGAGTTTTCGCGGCTCCGTCAGCAGCGGCTTCATTGCGCTCAACCGTGAGGCAGGCTACCAGCCGGAAGTCGTGCGCGGCGGCCTGCATTTCTTCATGCCGTTCCAGTATTCGATGCATCGCGCCAACCTTGTCACCATCCCGCAGGGTCAGATCGGCTATGTCTTTGCCCGCGATGGCAAGCCGCTGCCTCCGACGCAGACACTTGCTTCCAACACCGACGCCGATGATTTCCAGGATGTGCGCGGCTTTCTCGAAAAAGGCGGACAGAAAGGACCTCAACGCAAGATCTTGCGTGAAGGCACCTATGCCATCAATCTCGCACAATTCATCGTGCTCACCGCCCAGTCGATCTATGCCGTTAATCTGAGTTCGTCGGAACAAAGCCTTTTTGCCAATATGTCGAGCATGATTTCGGAGCGGGGCGGCTTTGAGCCAGTCGTCATCCATAATGCAGAGGACATGATCGGCATCGTCACCATCCATGACGGTCCGGCGCTGCCGGACGGCGAGATCATCGCGCCGACCGTCGCCAATGATCCGAACGACCCGAACTTCCATAACAATTTTCAGGACCCGGAGAAGTTTCTCAATGCCGGCGGCTACCGTGGCCGGCAGTTGCAGGTGCTGGCCGACGGCAGCTACTTCCTCAATCGCATTTTCGCGACTGTCGAACTGGTCGAGAAGACGATCATCGACGTTGGCACGGTGGGTGTCGTCGTCTCCTACAATGGCCGCCACGGCACGGACATATCCGGGCAGGCATACCGCCACGGCGAGCTGGTCGAAATCGGCGCGCGCGGTGTCTGGTCGACGCCGCTGCTGCCAGGCAAGTATGCGTTCAATACCTATGCCGGCAAAATCATCACCGTACCGACCACCAACTTCGTGCTCAAATGGACGAAGGAGCAGTTTGGCGAACACAGGCTGGACGAGAACCTGTCCGAGGTGTCGTTGATCACCAAGGATGCGTTCGAGCCTGTGCTGCCGCTCTCCGTCGTGGTGCATATCGACTATATGAAGGCGCCGCTCGTCGTGCAGCGTTTCGGTGACATCAAGCGGTTGGTCGAACAAACGCTCGATCCGATGGTTTCGGCTTACTTCAAGAATATCGCCCAGACGAAGACGCTGATCCAGCTTCTGCAGGAGCGTAGCGATATCCAGCGCAAATCCGGCGAGGAGATGCGCGAAAAATTCAACTCCTACAGTCTCGAGCTGCAGGAAGTGTTGATTGGCACCCCCCGTGCCGCCAATGGCCAGAACAGCATCGAGCAGATCCTGATCCAGCTGCGCGAGCGCCAGATCGCGGTCGAAAAGGTCGAGACTTATAAATTGCAAGAGAGGGCGGCCACTCAGGAACGCACGTTGCGTGAGAAGGAGGCGCTCGCCGAACAGCAGGCCAAGATCACGACGTCGGCGCTTACCATCGAAATCAGTGAGAACGAGGGCAAGGCGCAACTCGCCCGCACTCGCCAGGAGGCGGAAACCATTCAGGTCACCGCCAAGGCAGAGGCCGAGAAGGTACGCCTGGCCGGCCTGGGCGAGGCCGACATGATCAAGGCTGTGGCGCTTGCCGATGCCGAACGCATCAAGGCGACCGGTTTCGCGGAGGCCGAGAAGGTGCGCGCCATCGGTCTGGCGGAGGCCGAGGCAACCGAGAAGAAGGTCGCGGCCCTTCGGCGGCCCGGACTATCAGCTCAACTCGCAGGTTCTCATGCGCTTCGCTGAGGCGATCGAGAATGGCAGGCTGCCGCTCGTGCCGCAGATCCAGATCGGCGCTACCGGTGGCGAGAAGGGGGCCGCCAATGGCCTTGTCGAGATGATGCTTTCGATGCTCGTTGCCGACCGTGTTGGGCGGCAAAACATTCCGGATGCAATCCCGGAATCCGTTGAGGAGGAATGATTGGGGATGGGCCGGTTGTACCGGCCCATTTTGCGCTCCTGCCGAAACATACCCCGGCGAGGAGGAATATGGTAGCGGGCTTCTAGTCTAGCCCCTTTCATTGAAAGTTGGATAGTCGCGCAGGAACGCGTGCGAAAGCAACATCACGACCGGAAGCGACGGGAGACTCGCAATTATTGCCCCAGACATAGCCCCAAAGGCAAAAGCGCAATTTCGCGCTCACGCAGACATCATAGCCAAGTGCTTGGAAATGTTTGGCTCCCCGGGCCGGATTCGAACCAGCGACCAACCGGTTAACAGCCGGTTGCTCTACCACTGAGCTACCGGGGAACGGATGCTCTTCAGCAAGTGGCGCAGCCTATAGCAAACACCTTTCGGCTTTGCAAAGAAGCATTTCGCTTTTTTCCGAGACTTTTTCGCGCGGCGGTTTCTCGCAATCGGCGGCGTCCGCCCTCATATTAGCCGTCTTGGCGGTAGGCGCGGAACCGAAACGGCGGTCGCGGCTTTCGTAAACAGGCTTTTTCGAGCGACCAGACGGGCAGCCATTGCGATGACGGCAGCAGACGAAAACCGGGTACCGGCACGAAAGATCTCGATTTTCGGGCGCGAATTCACCATGCCGCAATCGCGCGGCCTCAGAATCACGATCGGCATTCTTTTGACCATCGGCGGCATTCTCGGCTTTCTGCCGTTCCTCGGCTTCTGGATGGTTCCGATCGGATTGCTGGTGCTCTCCTATGAATTCGCCATGGTGCGACGCCACCGGCGTCGCTTCGTCGTCTGGTGGGAGCGGCGGCGTCGGCCGGATGGAACGACGGGCACCAAGCCGGGCCTTTGACCGTGCCATCCTTCCGTGTCGTCATGCCCTTGTTCGTATTTCGGATTTTGGCGAATCCGCTTTTCGGTTCGCACCTCTCTCCAAATCCTCGCGGATTTCCCTGAGAACGGCGGCAGCCGAGGCGAGACGCGCGCGGTCGCGCGGCGAAAGCCTGGCGGTGCCATCTATCGCAAGGCAGTCGATGGCATGGCGCAGCAATGCCTCGCATGCTGATCGCGACAAGCCGTCCCAGGCGTTCCTTCCGGTGTTCGGCGCTGCCGGTCGCATGGCGAAGTCCTCCTCGTTTCTCAACGGTGGCGAGGGCGTGGAGTTTCTCGTGATCTGCTGCTATACTTAATGATCGTCTAATATTCGCCGTGACCCACCGTGGCCACGGCGCTCGATGTGGAGGGTCGGATTCTTGCAGAGGAAACCGCGCGGAATGCGTGGTGGCCGCTTGACGCCATTTTCGCCGCAACCTATTGGAACCGGGTGGAACGCCGGGAGCAACGAGGCCTCGTGGCGGAGTGGTTACGCAGAGGACTGCAAATCCTTGCACCCCGGTTCGATTCCGGGCGAGGCCTCCAATACCCGGGCTCCCGCGCGCTCAGCGCCGGAGCCTGACGTTCTCATCGAAATGAACCGCGGTTCTGGCGCGGCAAGCGGATTGGTTGGAACATGAGCGCTGATTTCTCCGAGCTTCGCGTCAAGATGGTCGACGGTCAGGTTCGCACCACCGACGTGACCAGCGCCCCGCTGCTGGAGGCCATGCTTACCGTGCCGCGCGAGGTTTTCGTCGGCGACCGCCAGCGCGATCTCGCCTATATCGACGAGGACATCCGCATTGCCGATGGCGCCGATGGCGCGCGCTATCTGATGGAAGCATCGCCGCTGGCCAAGCTGATGCAGCTGGCCGAGATCAATGCGACCGATTCGGCGCTCGATGTCGGCTGTGGCACCGGCTATGCCTCGGCCATCCTGTCGCGGCTGGCGAGGTCGGTCGTGGCGCTCGAAAGCGATTCGGCGCTGGCGCAAACCGCGGCATCGACCCTTTCCGGCCTTGGCTGCGGCAATGTGACCGTGGTCCAGGGTGCGCTGGCGCAGGGCCATGCGGCCAAGGCACCCTATGACGTCATCTTCATCGGCGGCAGTGTCGAGAAAGTGCCGGCGCCATTGCTCGATCAGCTGGCCGAAGGCGGCCGACTCGTCGCGGTCGAAGGGCGTGGCAATTCCGGCGTGGCGCGACTTTTTTTCAAGGCTGGGGGGGTTGTAACCGGGAGAAGGGCATTTAATGCGGCAATTAAGCCACTACCGGGATTCGAACGTGAGCATGCTTTTGAATTCTGAATGATTTAGCCTTGCAGCAGAGGCTTTGTCATGGTCGCTTACATTTGAACAATCGTTGCTAATCCCAGACTGGGGGCACTTTGGGACCGAGTGACAGGGAACAAAACACGCCACTCCGGCTGCTCTGACGAGAAGCTGGCGCGGCGAAGTTCCCATGGAAAACGAATGAGGGATGTACTCGTGCCGTCTGTATCCAAGACCCTTTTTGCCGCCGTCCTCGTCTCCGCGACCGCGCTGTCCCCACTAACCGCGTCGGCGGAAACCATCACCGGCGCGCTCGCCAAGGCCTATCAATACAATTCCACGCTGAATTCATCCCGCGCCGGCGTGCGCGTCACCGACGAAGGCGTGGCCATCGCCAAATCAGGCTGGCGCCCAACGATTACGGGATCGGCTTCCATCGACTATACAAACACGCGCCAGGCAAATGGCGGCGGCAACTCGAAGCTGACGAGCGGCGGCTACGGCATTCAGATCAACCAGTCGCTGTTTGACGGTTTTCAGACGAAAAACAACGTCGCGGCGGCTGAAGCCCAGGTCAAGGCGTCGGTCGAGAGCCTGCGCAACAGCGAAGAGAACACGCTGTTCAGCGCGGCCACGGCCTATATGGACGTGATCCGCGATCGGCAGATCGCGGTGCTGACCGAACAGAACCTGCAGTTCCTGACCGAGCAGGCGCGTGCCGCGCGCTCGCGTTTCGAGGTTGGTGAGGGCACGCGCACCGACGTCGCGCAGGCCGATGCGTCGCGCGCCTCGGCGGTGGCCTCGCTCAGTGCCGCCCGCGCGCAGGCGCTGGCCAGCGCCGCAACCTACCACCAGGTGGTCGGCGACGAGCCGGGCAAGCTCAAGCCCGCTTCGCCGTTGGGCAGGCTGCTGCCGTCGAGCCTCGATGCGGCGATTGCGATCGGGGCAAACGAACACCCGGCCATTCTCGCTACGCAACATCTGGTCGACGCGGCAGCGTTCTCGGTGAAGTCGGCGGAGGGCGCGCTGTTGCCGCAACTGTCGGCGTCGGCCGGCATCTCGGAAAACTACCGCAAGGCCATTCCAGACATCTCGGGCACCAACGGCAATTCGACCTCGGCGAATATCGGCGCGACGCTGACCATTCCGATCTATTCGGGCGGGCGGACCTCGGCGGTCGTGCGGCAGAACAAGGAATCGCTTGGCCAGGCCCGCATCCAGGTCGACGTCAGCCGCGACCAGGTTCGCCAGGCAGTGGCCACCGCATGGTCGCAATACACCGCCGCGCAGCAGAGCGTCTCGGCCAACAGGCAGGTGATCGACGCCGCTCAACTGGCGCTGAACGGCGTCATCGAAGAGCGCAATGTCGGCCAGAGGACCACGCTCGACGTCCTCAACGCGCAGGCCGCCGTCATCACCGCGAAGATCAACCAGGCCAATTCCGAACACGATGTGGTGGTGGCGAGCTATGCCATCCTGTCGGCGATGGGTCGCCTGTCGGTCGACCGGCTTGCCTTGCAGGTCACCAAGTACAAGCCCGAAGAGCACTACAACGCCGTCAAGGACAAATGGATCGGCCTGCGCACGCCGGACGGCCGCTAAGCGCCGGCGGCCCGACTTATGTCGGGCCAGTCCGAGCGCAACCTTGCTTGAAAACCGGTTCTGCTTCGGAATTGCGCCTGTCTCTTTGCACTTGCGCGATTCCGAAGGGAGCGCGCGGCGCGCTTTCCCCAGGAAACCCGTTTTCACACTTTTCCCGGAATTGCTTCTAATCTGTTGAAATCCCACATGTCCCCAGATTGGGGATTCTCGTGCCGCGATCCGTCGGTTACGCTGTCGCCATGATTCGAATCCGGCTTCTGCCGGAGCGAAAGAACTAACAGGTCACAAGGGCGGCGGATGTGACGATGGCAACGGCAAGCAGCGCGCAGCGCGAACCTTCCATGGAAGAGATACTGGCTTCCATCAGGAGGATCATCGAGGACAGCGACAACGGTCGCAAGCAGTCGGGCGAGGCCGAAGAGCTGCGGCAGGATCTGGAGCCGTCGCCGGGCGAGGCTCCCGCCGCCGATGTCGATGCATTTCGCGCCGAGCTGCATGCAGCCCCCGAAAACAGAAAGCCGGGCGCGCTCGCGGAAATCCAGCCGCCTTCGCCCGAGCCGGTGATCGCGCGCGTGGAATCGCAGACGCGCGCCGATCCCGTGCCGCTCAAGCCGTCGATGACGCTTGCCGAGGTCAGCGCCAGGATCGCCGCCGAGCCGGCGCCCGCCGCCACGACCGAAGCGCCGGCCGCCCCGCAGGCCAGCGCGACAAGCGATGCCATCGTTGCCGATTGGCGGCGCGAGATCGCGGCGGTCGGGGAGCAGGCGAAAGCGATCCGCAAGCCGGTCGCCCAACCCGAGACGCCGACGAGCGAACCGGTGGTGGAGGCTGCGTTCGAACGGCCGTCTTCGAGCGAGGCTCCTGCAGACGCCGCTCAGGCGTGGGCGGCGGCGAGCGATGGGCCCGCGGCGCGCCCGGCAATCCTTTCCGAACATGCGGGCCGGCAGGTCGCGGCGGCCTTCGGCGAGCTGTCCGACGCCTTTGCCAGCCGCAGCAAGAAGACATTCGACGAGATGGCCGAGGAGATGCTGCGGCCGATGCTGCAGGACTGGCTGGACAACAATCTGCCGACGCTGGTCGAGCGCCTGGTGCGCGAGGAGATCGAGCGCGTCGCGCGCGGCGCGCAGTAATCTCCTCCAACGATCACTCTCGAAACGCCGCCCATGAGGCGGCGTTTTTGTCGATGAGGTCAGCCCGCGCTGGTCGCGAAGCAGATGAGGTTGCCGTCGGGGTCTTTGACGATGAAGGTGCGGGCGCCCCAGGGTTCGGTCCGCAATGTCTGGTGGAACGGGGCCGTGGCCGCCTGATACTCCAGAAATAGAGCCTTGATGTTGTCGACAACGATCGTCGCCGCCAGTAGGTCATCGGTCGAACTGGCGGCGAGTGGAGGCTTGTCGACATGGCGCAGGTTGAGCCGTGCGCCATCGCGGATGATTTGGGCGTAGAAGGGCGGCTCGCCATAGGTGAAGCGCGTCTCGAAGCCGAGCTTTTGCCGGTAGAAACTACAGGCCGCTACGATGTCGCAGACAAAGAGCTGTGGCTCGGCAAAGGCGAGATGCGGTTTTGCGGCGTCGGTTGCTAAATGATCGGTCACGGTTTGAAGGCCTTCCTTCAGCGCCTGCCAGCTCTCGAAACCTGACTTCCTGGCGACGAGTTCCTGGGCATCGGCAAGCTTGAAGCCGTGATCGAGGATCTGGCCGTCGCTGAGATGGTGAAAACGCGGCAGGAGCCATCCAATCACAGCGGCGACGGGATAATACCGTTCGCGATGCCACTTCAGATAGAGTTTGGCCTGTTTCTTGTGGTGTTCGAGGGTCGGCATGGGCGCATTGTGGAGTTGAGGTGGCGTAGGCGGGCAATGCCCCTCCGGCTGGAAGCCGATGCGCCCTACTGCAGCGCCCGTACCGTATGGCTGAGACGGCTGGCGGTCAAGGTGCGAGTGCCGAGCGCCACGACCTTCCGTTGAAATGAACGCGGACACACCTATTTGCTTCTCATGAACCGAGGCGGCCCTTGCGGTTGACTTGGCCAAGACCTTCCGATTTACACCGAACCAGCAAAAATCCCGACAGCGCGGACCGTTTCCCCATGCTTGAAAAGACCTACGACGCAAAGACCGTCGAGCCGAAGATCGCCAAAGTGTGGGAAGAGGCGGACGCCTTCCGCGCCGGCGCCGGGGCGGAGGAGGGCGCCGAAGCCTTCACCATCGTCATTCCCCCGCCCAACGTCACCGGCTCGCTGCATATGGGCCATGCGCTCAACAACACGCTGCAGGACATTCTGGTGCGCTTCGAGCGCATGCGCGGCAAGAACGTGCTGTGGCAGCCCGGCATGGACCATGCCGGCATCGCCACGCAGATGGTGGTCGAGCGGCAACTGATGGAGAAGCAGATCCATCGCCGCGACCTCACGCGTGAACAGTTCATCGAGAAAGTGTGGGAGTGGAAGGCCGAATCCGGCGGCACCATCTTCAACCAGCTGAAGCGGCTCGGCGCCTCAGCCGACTGGTCGCGCGAACGCTTCACCATGGATGAAGGCCTGTCCAAGGCCGTGCTCGAAGTCTTTGTCACGCTCTACAAGGAAGGGCTGATCTACAAGGACAAGCGCCTGGTGAACTGGGACCCGAAACTTTTGACCGCGATCTCGGACCTCGAGGTCGAGCAGCAGGAGGTCAACGGCAATCTCTGGCACTTCCGCTATCCCTTGGAGGGCGCGACCTTCGACCCGGAAAATCCGAAAACCTTCATCACGGTCGCGACCACGCGTCCGGAAACGATGCTGGGCGATACGGCGGTGGCCGTGCATCCGGATGACGAGCGGTACCGGCATCTGGTCGGCAAGAACGTCGTGCTGCCGATCGTCGGCAGAAAAATCCCAGTGGTGGCGGACGAGTATTCCGACCCCGAAAAGGGTTCGGGCGCGGTCAAGATCACGCCGGCGCATGATTTCAACGACTTCGAGGTCGGTAAGCGCCACAAGCTGCCGGCGATCAACATCCTGACCATCGAAGCCGCCATCAAGTTGAAGGACAATGAGGATTTCCTCGCCGGTCTCGATGCGACGCCGGAGCGCCAGGCCGTCTGGGACGAGCTTGACGGGCTCGACCGCTTCGTCGCGCGCAAGAAGATCGTCGAACTGATGGAAGAAGGCGGCTTCCTCGACAAGGTCGAGCCGCATCGCCATGCCGTGCCGCATGGCGACCGCGGCGGCGTGCCGATCGAGCCGTTCCTGACCGAGCAGTGGTACGCCAACGCGGCGGAACTGGCCAGGCCGGCAATCGCCTCGGTGCGCGAAGGCCGCACCAACTTCGTGCCGAAGAATTGGGAAAAGACCTATTTCGACTGGATGGAGAACATTCAGCCCTGGTGCATCTCGCGCCAGCTGTGGTGGGGCCACCAGATCCCGGCCTGGTACGGGCCTGACGGGCGCGTCTTTGTCGAGAAGACCGAGGAAGAGGCGCTGAGCGCGGCGATCGAATATTACTTGGCGCTCGAAGGCCCGTGGAAGGCCTGGGTCGAGGACAAGCTGGAAAACTTCCAGCCGGGCGAGATACTGACCCGCGACGAGGACGTGCTCGACACCTGGTTCTCCTCGGCGCTGTGGCCGTTCTCGACTTTGGGCTGGCCGGACCAGACGCCGGAACTGAAGACCTATTATCAGACCGACGTGCTGGTGACAGGCTTCGACATCATCTTCTTCTGGGTTGCCCGCATGATGATGATGGGCCTGCATTTCATGGACGAGGAGCCGTTCCACACCGTCTATGTGCACGCGTTGGTGCGCGACAAGAACGGTGCAAAGATGTCGAAGTCGAAAGGCAACGTCATCGATCCGCTCGACCTCATCGATGAATATGGCGCCGATGCGTTGCGCTTCACCTTGACCGTGATGGCGGCGCAAGGGCGCGACGTGAAGCTCGACCCGGCGCGCATCGCCGGCTACCGCAATTTCGGCACCAAGCTGTGGAACGCGACGCGCTTTGCCGAGATGAACGAAGTCGCGCGCAACGACGATTTCTGGCTGAATGACGCCAAGCTTGCGGTCAACCGCTGGATCCTGACCGAGTTGACGCGGGCAGCGCGCGAGATCACCGACGGCATCACCTCATACCGCTTCAACGAAGCGGCAGGAGCTGCCTACCGTTTCGTCTGGAACCTGTTCTGCGACTGGTATCTGGAACTCTTGAAGCCGGTGTTCATGGGCACGGACGAGGCGGCCAAGGCCGAGAGCCGCGCCTGCGTCGCCTTCGTGCTCGACGAAATCTACAAGCTCCTGCATCCGATGATGCCGTTCATGACGGAAGAGCTGTGGGCGCAGACGGCGGGCGAGGGCAAGGAGCGCGATTCGCTGTTGTGTCACGCCGCCTGGCCGTCGCCGGACTTCGAGGACGCGGATGCCGCCGCCGACATCAACTGGCTGGTCGACCTGGTGTCCGGCATCCGCTCGGTGCGCTCCGAGATGAACGTGCCGCCGGCGGCGATCGCGCCGCTGGTCGTGGTCGGCGCCAATGATGTGACGCGCGAGCGGCTGGTTCGCGAGGACTCGGCGATCAAGCGGCTGGCCCGCGTCGGCGACATCTCGTTGGCCGAGGCGGCGCCCAAGGGCGCGGCGCAGATCGTCCTCAACGAGGCGACGATCTTCTTGCCCCTCGGCAGCCTGATCGATCTCGCCGCCGAGGCTGCCCGGCTGCAGAAGGAACTGGCCAAGGTGACCGAGGAGATAGCGCGCCTGCACAAGAAGCTGTCGAATGAAAGATTCGTCGCCAGCGCGCCGGCCGAGATCGTCGACGCCGAGCGCGAAAAGCTCGCCGAATATCGCGACGCGCAGGACAAGCTCTCGGTGGCGTTGACCAGGGTTCGCGATGCCGGTTGAGGATAGATTCGCTGGACTTTAGCCGTCTCTAAAATGACGGCCCTTTTTGCCTCGAAAGTAGGCATTCCGTTGCGTTAATTTTGACGTAAACGGAAGTTTTAGCCCCATTGTTGCCATAATGTAACAATGGGGCCGAAAGCCCGTGAAAAGAGCTATTTTTAAGCCTTTTGGAACGAATCTTCCCCATTTTTCGGTCGGATAAGCACGCGTCTGGCCGTTTTTCGGCCTTGCGGTGCCTATCCGCATTTTGTCGGAAATGCGTTTGGCAAGCATGTACATGTACGCTCCAAGAATTCGTTATTGCACCGTTAACCCGAATTGGTTCTAGCTTGATGCACTCGAATTCGGGGAGGACATTCATGACTATTGTGCGACTGAAAGCACTGCTGGGGGCAGGGTGCTTTTCGCTGGCTTTGATCGGGACGGCGATGAGTTCGGCGCATGCCGGCGGCATTGAGCGTGGCGGCTACGATATCGATCTTCTGTTCGATCCGGCGCCGTTCGCAACGGAAGCGGAATCGACTTATGTTATGCCGCAGCGCAAGCTCAAGAATGCGGTGGATACCAACCCGCTCGACGGCAATTTGACATTCCTGGGCAGCACGGCGAAGGACAGCGAGAGCTACTGGGTGCCGCGCATCGGCGTCAAGGCGCAGATCGTTCAGGGTGTCGACTGTATGTTCGACTATTCCCAGCCTTGGGGCGCGCACACCAACCCGGGTCTGTGGGCCGGCGCCGAATCCAACATGGAAACCGATATCAAGAGCAACAACTACGCGACGACTTGCTCCTACAAGATGGATGCCGGCAAAGGCCAGATTCGCTTCATCGGCGGCGTGTATTACCAGGAAGTCTACGGTTTCAAGAAAGACCTGGTGTCGCCGTTGGTACCGGGTTTCCAGGGCACCGGTCAGGTTGATCTCAAAGGGACCGGCTGGGGCTGGCGCGCCGGCCTTGCCTATGAAATCCCTGACATCGCGCTGCGCGCCAGCCTCGTCTACAATTCGCGGGTCAAGCTCGACAATATCTCGGGCACGCTGGACCTGACGCATGTCGGCAGTGTCGTGCTGCCGATCTATGGCTCGACACAATACATGCCGGACACGGTCGAGTTTAAGTTGCAATCGGGCATTGCTCCCGGCTGGCTTGCCTTCGGCTCGCTGAAGTGGGTCAATTGGAGCCTGCTGCAGAGTGTTCCGATTTGCGTGGTCGGCACTCCTTCGGCGGCCTGCGTTACGGGTGATGCTCTGCATTCAGGCCAGATCACCTCGCTGGATCTGATGTATCGCGACGGCTGGACTGTCACGGGCGGCATCGGCCACAAGTTCAACGATCAGTGGAGTGCGGCCGGCCAGCTTTCATGGGATCGCGGCACGTCACACGGCTATGGCTCACAGACCGATACCTGGACAGTGGGTGGCGGCGTCGCCTATACGCCCCAGCCCAATATCGAGGTTCGTCTGGCCGGTGCGATCGGCGTGCTGACCAGCGGCCATTCTGGGACAGTGAATGGCGAAAACGGCTATGTGGCCGGCAATGACGTCAGCTACGACTTCGGCAACGATCTGGTCACGGCAATTTCCGGCGGCATCAAGATCAAGTTCTAACCTTTTGAGAATTCGACAAAAAGGCCGGGCAATGCTCGGCCTTTTTGTTTGGAACCGACATCGTCGGTGCCTCCGGTATCCAAGCTGCGTTGTATATAAGCCGCACTGGGATCGCCCGCTGCGATTGTGACGTTTTGGCAACACTTTCTGAACAACCCCCGCGCTAGAAGTCAGGTCGGGGAAATTGCCCATTTCCCGCCATAAACCCGGCGCACCTCGAACCTGTCTCGGGACACGCGCCAAAAGGCTCGGCGATGGGGCAGGCCGCACCGCCCGCGGCAAGGATGAGAATGGACGCCAAGGTCATTTCAAAGGCTAAGCTCCCTAGCCGCTATGTGACTGTCGGTCCGGCGCGTGCGCCGCACCGGTCCTATCTCTATGCCATGGGCCTGTCGGCCGCCGAGATCGCGCAGCCGCTGGTCGGCGTCGCCTCCTGCTGGAACGAAGCCGCGCCCTGCAACATCTCGCTGATGCGCCAGGCGCAAGTGGTCAAGAAGGGCGTCGCCGCTGCCAACGGCACGCCGCGCGAATTCTGCACCATCACCGTTACCGACGGCATTGCCATGGGCCACCAGGGCATGAAGTCGTCGCTGGTGTCGCGCGAGGTCATCGCCGATTCGGTCGAGCTCACCATGCGCGGCCATTGCTACGATGCGCTGGTCGGCCTCGCTGGCTGCGACAAGTCGCTGCCCGGCATGATGATGGCCATGGTGCGGCTCAACGTGCCGTCGATCTTCATCTATGGCGGTTCGATCCTGCCCGGCAGCTATCGCGGCCGGCAGATCACCGTGCAGGACGTGTTCGAGGCGGTCGGACAGCACTCGGTCGGCACGATCGGCGATGCCGAGCTGCTCGAAATCGAGCAGGCGGCCTGTCCGTCGGCCGGTTCCTGCGGCGCCCAGTTCACCGCCAACACCATGGCGACCGTCGCCGAGGCGATCGGTCTCGCGCTGCCCTATTCCTGCGGCGCGCCGGCCCCTTACGAAATGCGCGACCGCTTCAATTTCGCCTCCGGCGAAAAGATCATGGAGCTGATCGCCAAAAACATCCGGCCGCGCGACATCGTCACGCTGAAGGCGTTGGAGAACGCGGCGACCGTGGTTTCGGCCACCGGCGGCTCGACCAATGCAGCGCTGCATCTGCCGGCGATCGCGCACGAGGCGGGCATCAAATTCGATCTCTTCGACGTCGCAAGGATTTTCGAGAAGACGCCTTACATCGCCGACCTCAAGCCTGGCGGCAAATATGTCGCCAAGGACATGTTCGAGGCCGGCGGCATTCCGCTCCTGATGAAGACGCTGCTCGATCACGGCTATCTGCATGGCGATTGCCTGACGGTCACTGGCCGCACTTTGGCCGAAAACATGGAGCACGTTTCCTGGAATGAACATCAGGATGTGGTCCGCCCGGCCAACAGACCAATTACCCAAACCGGCGGTGTCGTGGGCTTGAAGGGAAACCTTGCCCCCGAAGGCGCGATCGTGAAGGTCGCGGGCATGGCGGAGTTGAAATTCTCCGGCCCTGCGCACTGCTTCGATTCGGAAGAGGAATGTTTCGAGGCGGTGACGCATCGCAACTACAGGGAAGGCGAGGTTCTGGTCATTCGCTACGAAGGGCCGCGCGGCGGTCCCGGCATGCGCGAGATGCTGTCGACGACGGCAGCGCTCTACGGCCAGGGCATGGGCGGCAAGGTGGCGCTGATCACCGACGGCCGCTTCTCGGGCGCGACGCGCGGCTTCTGCATCGGCCATGTCGGGCCGGAAGCAGCGGTGGGCGGCCCGATCGGCCTCATCCGGGACGGCGACGTGATTTCGATCGACGCCGTGAACGGCACGATCGAGGTGGCACTGTCGGAGGCCGAACTGGCGGCGCGGGCCAAGACATGGAAGGCGCGCACGACCGACTATCAGTCGGGCGCGATATGGAAATACGCACAGACCGTCGGGTCGGCCAGGGATGGCGCGGTCACCCATCCGGGCGGTGCGAAAGAAACACACTGCTATGCGGATATCTGAGTTGTTGAGGTCATCTGTCCTTCCGGCACTGGTCGCTGCGGCGATCTTTGGCGCCGTGGGCCAGGCTTTGGCCTTCGACGACAAGGTGTTCGACGACAAAACCGGCGTGAAGCCACAGTCCAGTCCCTGGGCGGTGTTCCAGTTCGGCTTCTCCGCCTACAAGAACGGCCACAAGGAACAGGCCGCCGAAGCCTATAAATACGCCGCCGAAAACGGCCAGATCGGCGCCACCTGGAAACTTGCCCGCATGTATGCCGAGGGCGACGGCGTGGCGCGCGACGACTATGAGGCGTTCAAGTTCTTCTCCGAGATCGTCGACCAGGACGTCGAGCCCGGTTCGCCAGAAGAGAGCTACGTCTCCGACGCGCTGGTGGCGCTCGGCGATTACCTGCGCAAAGGCATTCCCGGCAGCCCGGTCACCGAGAACGAGGTGGCGGCCCAGGAATATTACATGCGTGCCGCCGCCAACTACCGCAACCCGAACGCCCAGTTCGAGATGGGGCAGATGTTCCTCAAGGGCGAGGGTGGCGTGAAGGCCAGCGTCAAGCAGGCCGGACGCTGGTTCCAGCTCGCCGCCGAGAAGGGCCATGCCGGCGCGCAGGCGACGCTTGGCCATCTCTTGTTCCAGAGCGGCAAGATCGTTCGCGGCCTGGCGATGATGACCGCCGCACTCGAGCGCGCGTCGCCGGCCGACCAGCCCTGGATCCGCGGCATGCAGGAAGAGGCTTTCGCTGCCGCAGGCGAAGCCGACCGGCGCACGGCGATTTCGCTGGCCGATGACATCCTGACCAAGGGCACCACCAACGCAGACCAGTAAGGTCGTCTGCCGCTCTCCTCCACGGGGAGATCAATTAGGCGAAAAAATCAATTCTCGGTTGGCTCAGACGGCACCATGCTTGGCGCGGGCGTCGAGATCGGCGTGACGTGCAGGTGCGGCGCCATCGTGTTTCCGGGGCAGCTGTCGCCGATCTTCGTCCAGGATGTGTTGTTGAGCACCATCTCGCAGCGCGCCAGGTGGCTCTGGTCGGCCACCGTCAGGCAGGCCACCTGACCGACCGGATAGGATTTTCCATTGGCAAGACATTCGGGGGCGGCGAAGGCCGGCACCATGGTGGCCGTGGCAAATGCCAAGCCGATCGGACAAGCAAAAAATCGAATGGTCATGGGAACCCCGGCCGCCATGATGATTTTCCATCATGCGCCCGATTTGTGGCGATACAACGTCGTTGTGGCGACACAGGCCGGGGCAATTCGCCGGCCGAAGGGTTCCCGGTCAGGCCGGCTGCAGAGCGAGGTCGATCGCCACCGGGACGTGATCCGATGGTTTTTCCCAGGCGCGCACATGTTTTTCGATCGAGGCCGACGAGAAGCGATTGGCGGCCTCCGGCGACAGCAGCAGATGGTCGATGCGGATGCCGTTGTTCTTCTGCCAGGCGCCGGCCTGATAGTCCCAGAAGGTGTAGGTGTCGGGTGCATCGGTGACCGCGCGCACCGCTTCGGTGAAACCGAGGTTGAGCAGCCGGCGGAAGGCTTGCCGCGTCTGCGGCTGGAACAGCGCGTCGCCCAGCCAGTTTTCCGGAAAGCGCGCGTCGATCGGCTCGGGAATGACGTTGTAGTCGCCGGCCAGCACGAGCGCCTCTTCCAGCCTCAGCCGCTCTTCGGCCCAACGCTCCAGCCGCGCCATCCATGAGAGCTTGAAGGGGAATTTTTTTTCGTCATCGATCGGATTGCCGTTCGGCAGATAGAGCGAGGCGACGCGCAACGCGCCCTTGTCGGTCGAGAACACGCCTTCGATGAAGCGCGCCTGCTCATCGGTGTCGTCGCCGGGCAGGCCTCTGATAACTTCGTCAAAGCGCAGCTTCGACAGCAGCGCCACGCCGTTAAAACCCTTCTGGCCATGGGTTTCGACATTGTAGCCCAGCGCCTCGATCTCGGCGCGCGGGAATTGGTCGTCGACCGTCTTGATCTCCTGCAGGCAGACGATGTCGGGCGCGCTCTCGGTCAGCCAGTGGGTCAGGTTGCCGATGCGGGCGCGAATGCCGTTGATGTTCCAGGTGACGATTTTCATGACGGTCTTATTCTTCCTGCGGCGGGTGGCGTTCCACCAGGCCGATCGTATTGCCTGCGGGATCCTTTAGGAAGGCCATCCACTCGCTTTCCCCCGGTGGTCCGAAGGTGCCTTCGGTATCGCGATGCACGAGCGCCGGTGGTGCGGTGAAGGGGACGCCCGCGGCTTTCGCCTCGGCGTGGAAGGCTTCGATGCCCGCTATGTCGAGATAGACTATGCCGGCCGGAACGCCGTCGGTGAACAGCAGCCTCACATCGCCGGCCATGATGAAGGCGATGCCCGGCGGATCGTAGCGGGCATGAACGGCCATGCCGAGCACATCGCGCCAGAAGGCCAGCGTCGAATCAAGATTGCGTCCGGCCGACAGCGCGACCTGACGGACCGCGCCGATGGCCGGCATGCCGCTAGACGGAGAAGCTCGTGCCGCAGCCGCAGGAGGCGACCGCGTTCGGATTGCGGATCTGGAAGGACTGACCCATCAGATCGTCGACGAAGTCGATCACCGAGCCACCCATATAGACCAGCGACAAATCGTCGATCAGCACGGTCGCACCGTCCTTCTCGATGGCGACGTCGTCATCGTTGCGCGTGTCGACCAGGTCGAATTTGTAGGAGAATCCAGAGCAGCCGCCGCCTTCGACGGACACGCGCAACGCCGTCTTGCCGGCCTCGCCAGAGACAATCTTGGCGATCCGCCTGGCGGCGGCCTCGGTCATGTCCACTTTCATGGCGGTCTTGGCATCAGCGCCCATCGGCGTCACCTTGCTTTCGGTTTCACATGATAGGTATGAAGCGCAAGGGGCCAAGTCAACTGCGGCAGCATCAGCCATGACCAATGAGTTGGGCGACATCGGGTTCGGTTATCGGCCGCGCGCGGCCTATGCCACCGATCCGGCGCGCTCGCGCGGGCGGCTGTTCGACGAGGTCGAGAGCCCGACCCGCACGCCGTTCCAGCGCGACCGCGACCGCATCATCCACTCCACGGCGTTCCGGCGGCTCAAGCACAAGACACAGGTCTTCATCGCCCATGAAGGCGACCATTATCGCACAAGGCTGACCCATTCGATCGAGGTGGCGCAGATCGCACGTGCGCTGGCGCGGGCGCTGCGTGGCGACGAGGATCTCGCCGAGGCGGTGGCGCTGGTGCATGATTTCGGCCACACGCCCTTCGGCCATACCGGCGAGGACGCGCTGAACGACAAGATGGCGGCCTGGGGCGGCTTCGACCACAACGCCCAGTCGCTGCGCATCGTGACGCGGCTGGAGGCGCGCTACGCCGAATTCGACGGGCTGAACCTGACCTGGGAGACTCTGGAGGGCCTGGTCAAGCACAATGGCCCGCTGACGGACAGCAGCGGCAAGGGGCTGAAAGGGCCGGTGCCGCAAGCGATCCGCGATTATTCGCAGCTGCAGGATCTCGAACTCGACCGGTTCGCCGGCATCGAGGCGCAGTGCGCGGCGATCGCCGACGACATCGCCTACAACACGCATGACATCGATGACGGGTTGCGGGCAGGGCTGCTGACGCTCGACATGCTGAAAACCGTCTCGCTGCCGGGGAAGATCCTGGAGGACGTGCGCCAACGCTATCCCAGGCTCGATGACGTGCGCACCGGTCACGAACTGATGCGGCGGCAGATCACCGCCATGGTCGAGGATGTCATCGTCGCGACGACCGCAAATCTGGAACGCGTCGGGCCGCAAAGCGCCGACGCGGTGAGGGCGGCGGGCGAGACGATGGTGAGCTTTTCCGCCGAGATGGCCGCGGCCGAGAAGGAGTTGAAGGCCTTTCTCTACAAGCACCTCTACCGGCACGAGGAGGTGATGCGGGTGCGCGCCGGTGCCGAGCAGATCGTCAGGGACCTGTTCGACGTCTATTTCGCCGACCCGCGCGCCATGCCCGATGGCTGGCGCGAGGGGTTGGACCGGGCCGAGGATCGCATCAAGGCGCGCAGCGTCGCCGATTTCCTGGCAGGGATGACCGACACCTATGCGCTCAAGGAACACAGGCGTTTGTTTGACCGCACCCCGGATTTGAGCTAGGGCGAGCGCGATTTTGCCGGCCGATGAGCCGGATTCGCCTAAACCGCCAGAGCAATACCCATGAACATCTTCGCCGATTTCACCGCGCGAGTCACAAAGGCTGTCGAAGCGCTTGATCTGAAAGACAAGGACGGCGTTTCGCCCGACCTGTCACGCATTGCCGTCGAACCGCCGCGCGACGCCAGCCATGGCGATCTCGCGACCAATGCGGCGATGGTGCTGGCCAAGCCCACCGGCCAGAACCCGCGCGCGCTAGCGGAAAGGCTGGCGCTGGCGTTGCGCGATGACAAGGATGTCGCCGCCGCCGAGGTTGCCGGCCCCGGCTTCGTCAATCTCCGGCTCAAGGACGGCTTCTGGCAGGCGCACCTGTCGGCGCTTCTGGGCGAGGGGCGCAATTACGGCCGCTCGACGATCGGCGCCGGCCGGAAAACCAATGTCGAATATGTCTCGGCCAACCCGACGGGGCCGATGCATGTCGGCCATTGCCGGGGCGCCGTTGTCGGCGACGCGCTCGCCAATCTGATGGCGTTTGCCGGTTACGACGTGACCAAGGAATATGTCATAAACGATGCCGGCTCGCAGATCGATGTGCTCGGGCGCTCGGCCTTCCTTCGCTACCGCGAAGCGCTGGGCGACGACATCGGCGAAATACCGGCCGGGCTCTATCCCGGCGACTACTTGGTGCCGGTTGGTCAGGCGCTGGTCAAGGAGTTCGGCCGTTCGCTGATGCAGATGCCCGATGACGAGGCGCTGGCCATTGTCAAGGACCGCACCATCGATGCGATGATGGCGATGATCCGCGAGGATCTGGCGCTGCTCAACGTGCATCACGACGTGTTCTTCTCCGAACGCACGCTGCATACCGACAATGCCAGGAAAATCCGTTCGGCGATCAACGACCTGACGCTGAAGGGCCACATCTACAAGGGCAAGCTGCCGCCGCCCAAGGGCGAGAAGCCGGACGACTGGGAAGACCGCGAGCAGACGCTTTTCCGCTCGACGGCGGTCGGCGACGACATGGACCGGGCGCTGGTCAAGTCCGACGGCGCGTTCACCTATTTCGCCGCCGACGTGGCGTATCTGAAGGACAAGGTCGATCGCGGTTTCGTCGATCTGATCTATGTGCTGGGCGCCGACCATGGCGGTTACGTCAAGCGGCTGGAGGCGCTGGCACGGGCCATTGCCGGTGACGAGGTCAAACTAACCGTCCTGCTGTGCAATCTGGTCAAGCTGTTTCGTGAGGGCGAGCCGGTTCGCATGTCGAAGCGGTCCGGTGATTTCGTGACGCTTCGGGAAGTCGTGGAGGAGGTTGGCCGCGACGCAATCCGTTTCATGATGCTGTATCGCAAGAGCGATGCGCCGCTCGATTTCGATTTCGCCAAGGTGACCGAACAGTCCAAGGACAATCCGGTGTTTTACGTGCAGTACGCCTCGGCGCGCTGCCATTCGGTGTTCCGGCAGGCAAGCGAGCAGCTGGGCGAAGCGAATTTCGATCGCAAGAGCCTGGCCGCTGCCGCGGCTTCGCTGACCGACGAGGGCGAGATCGGCCTGATCCGCAAGCTCGCCGAATATCCACGCCTGATCGAATCCGCGGCTCTTGCGCTGGAGCCGCATAGGCTGGCATTTTACCTTTATGACCTGGCTTCCAGTTTCCACGGACACTGGAACCGGGGTACGGATAATCCGGACTTACGTTTTGTTAAGGTTAACGACCGACAATTGACGCATGCCAGACTAGGGCTGGTGCAGGCTGTTTCGGACGTTCTGACGTCCGGCCTGACGTTGATCGGAGCCGCTGCGCCCACCGAAATGCGTTAGGTTTGACTAAAAAACCTGTCACCTTTTGCCCACATTGCGCTGGTAAGGGCCAACCCTGCGCGACGTCCATGGCGTCCGAATGAGTGCGAGTTCGGGAACAATAATGGCAGACAGAACCCAGCTGAGAGTAGCCGACAACAACGACATCACTGACGATGATCCGTTCGCGGAACTGACCAGGATCATGGGATTCGACCCACGCCAGCCAGTCAAGCCGCAGGCGCGGGTCGAGCCGCAGGCCGCTGTTGCCAGTCAGCCCGTGCAAGAGGACGATTTCGACATCGACCTCGAAAAGGAATTGATGGGCGAGTTCGACGCTGGCGACAGTGTCGCCGCTCCGGTTGTCGAGGCTCATGAGCCGGCATTCGAAACGGCTGCCACAGACGCGGCCGACGACGATCTTGCGCTGTCGCTCGACGACGATTTCCATCTGGACCTCGCGGGTGCCGACGAGCAGGGGCTCGTCGCCAGCCATGCCAACCCTGGCGCTGCCGAAGCCGCGCCGTCCGTCGAGCCTGCCTTCGACGCCGATTTCGACAATGCCGTCGCCAGTTCGCTCGAAGACGTTTCGCCCTTCGAGGACGACCTGCCGATGGAAGACGAGCTTGCCGCTTCGCTCGACCAGGATTTCCACGTCGAGGACCATGCCGCCGAGATCGAGGACGAAGCCGTCGAGCCCCAGCATGCCGTTGCCGAAGTGCCGATGGCTGTCGAGCCGGCCGCCGCGCACGAATTCGACGATGCGGTCGCGATTTCGCTCGAAGACGAGCTGATGCTCGACGACCATTCGGCGGATCAGCCCCATGCGGCCGCGGTCGACTATCCGGAGCCGGTGCTGGCCGCCGCGAATGAAACCCAGGCGATCGCCGACGAGGATTTCGAGGGGCATTTCGACGACGCCATGGCGGATGTCGATATGGATTTTGAGGTTCAGGCGGACCAGCCGGTGGCCTTTGATGCGGCGGAAGCGCACGAAGTGCCCGCTCATGCCGTGGATGCGATGGACGAGTTCTCGAGCTCCGAAGCCGTTTCGGAAGATGATTTCGATCTGAACCTGGACGACTCGTTCGCCGAGGCTGCCGAAGAGCCGGTCGCCGAGGTTGCCGCTGCCGCGGTCCAGCCGATAGCTCCGGCAACGCCGGCAGCCGTCATGGCCGAGCCGGCGCCGGCCCCCGTGGCGGACGAGCGTAGCCTCGAAGACGAGTTGAACGCACTTCTGGGCGCCATGACGGCGCGCACGCCGCCGTCGGCCAAGGAGCCCGAGCCCGAGCCCGAGCCCGCCGCCGCTCAACCCGTTGCGGCTCAGCCGGCCGCTGCTCCCGTTCAGTCGTATGTTCCCGCGCCGGCAAAGGCCGCCGAGGAGCCTGCCGATCTCGACTGGGATCTCGACGAACATGCGACCGAGGATCCGCATGCCTCCAGCGCGGCTCACGCCGCCGATGCCGATCTCGACAATCTGCCGCTCGATGAGCTTCACGGCCAGGATCTGGGCGCGGACGCCGCCAATCATAGCGACATCGATTTCGACGATGATGCGTTCGACGCGGCCTTGGCCGGGGATCTCGATCCGCGCGACGAGGCAGCTTGGCGGCAGGATCAGACCGATTCCCCCGATTGGCTGGCCGAACGCTCCGCACCGACCGAGCCGACCCGTTCGTGGAGCCGCGTGACACCGGTTCCCCAACAGCCGGCATTCGCGGCGCAGCCGGCCGCTTCGATGACGGCAAGGACCGCCGCGCCTGAAATGGCCCCAGCGGCGGCTGTGGTGCCGCCCTACCGCGCGCCCGAGCCGGTTGCGGCCGCGCCCTATGCGGCGCCCGCATCCGCGCCGCAGCCGCGACAGTCGTCGCGCTACGAAGAGATGCCCGATGTCGAAACGGTCGATGTGCCGGAGCGCGTCGTGGCGCTGGCGGACGATCTCGACATCCCGGAACTGCATTTCGAGGAAGATGAACCGGCCGCATCAGGCTATGACGATCTCGACGCAGAGTTCGCCAGCCTTCTGACGGAAATGAATTCGGTGGAGGTCGCGCCTGCTGCAGCCGCACCCGCAAGCAGCGCTGCCTATGCCGATGAATCCTTTGATGGCGGATTCAAATCGGCCTATCATGCGCCGGCGTACGAAGAACCCAAACCGGCTTATGGCGGGGTCAAACCGGCCCTTCAGCCGGAAGCGCGGACCTATGCGGCGCGGCCGGCGGAAATGCCCGCCCGTGCTGCAGCGAACACCGGCTATGCCGACGCCGCCGACGGCTTCGATCTCGACAGTCTGCCTGGCAGCCAGCCGGTCTCGCAGGCGGACGATTTCACCGTCGATGAGCTCGACTATGATCCTGAACTGGACGAAGCAATGTCCGTTCCGGGTCTCGGCGAGCGGCAAGCGGCCAGGCCGTCGGGCCGCCGTGGCCTGTTCATCGCGGCGATCGTCGGTGCCGTGGCGGTCGCTGGCGGTCTTGGCGCCTTTGCGCTGTCTTTCGGCGGCAAGGGCGGCAGCGAAGCGCCGGTGATCGTCAAGGCCGACAATTCGCCGATCAAGGTCAAGCCGGAAAATCCGGGCGGCACCGTGGTGCCGAACCAGGACAACAAGGTTTACGACGCGGTGGTTAAGGGCGCGAAGCCCGCCGAACCGGTGCAGCAGAAGCTTGTCACCAACACCGAGGTTCCCGTGGATGTGCAGGCGAAGGATCCGGCCCGTGCCGTCGATCCTTCTGCCGGCCAGGGTGCTGTCATCGGCGGAGCCGATGACGGCAATGCCGCGCCGACCGCCAGTGCGGCGCCGGCTGGCAATCTTGCGCCGACCGACAATGCGGCGCCAGCGCCCAAGTCCGAGGATCGCATCGCGCAGGTGCTGCAGGATACCGACAAGGGCAACAACACCGATGTCGTCGCCGTCGCACCGCGCAAGGTGAGGACGATGGTGGTCAAATCGGACGGCTCGCTGGTGCCGCGCGACGATCCGGCGCCGGCCGCGCCGCAGGTGGCGGCCGCTGAACCGAACGATCCGGCGCCGCAGCACGTCGCGCCGTCCGCCGATGCCGACCAGACCGGCACCGTGGCGCCCGCCGCGGCCCAATCGGGCGATGAGCCGGCCCTCAAGCCGGCGGCCAAACCGGCCAAGGCGCAGTCGGCCAATACTCCGGCCAAGGTTGCGATCGCGCCGCAGCGTCCATCCGACCAGCCCGTCGACGTCGTCGGCGAGGTCAAGCCCGATCAGGTCGCCTCCATCGACCAGGCAACGACGGCTACCGGCAGCGGTTCTTGGTCGATGCAGGTTGCTTCGCAGCCGACGGTGGAAAGCGCCCAGTCGACCTACCAAGATCTGCAGCGCCGCTATGGCAGCGTGCTTGCCGGCCGCACCGCCAACATCGTCAAGGCCGAGATAGCCGGCAAGGGCACGTTCTACCGCGTCCGCGTTGTGGCCCAGTCACGCAACGATGCCATCAATTTGTGCACCAGCTACAAGGCCGCCGGCGGCAACTGCTTCGTGTCGCGCTAGACGCGTTCAACCAATCAAAGCCGGCGCCGCCCAAGGTCGCGCCGGTTTTTTCATACGCCCAGCGCTTTTTCATGTGGAAGCATTTCGGGCGTCGGACCGCATGTATTTCCAGACGATTCCCTTTGGCCGCGCGAAGCCCTAGACTCCTGGCATGACCGAATCAAAATCCATGATCCTCGGCTGTGCCGGGAAATCGCTCACCCGCGAAGAAATCAATTTCTATCGCAATGAATGCCCGTGGGCCTTCATCCTGTTTGCCCGCAACATCGGCGAGACCGAGCAGATCCGCGATCTCGTCGCCGAGATGCGCGACTGTATCGGGCGGCCGGACGCGCTGGTGTTCATCGACCAGGAAGGCGGCAGGGTGCAACGCCTGCGGCCGCCGCTGGCGCCGAACTACCCTGCGGGCGGGGCGCTTGGAGCGCTGTGGCGCGACGATCATGAGGCCGGTGCCCGTGCTGCCTGGCTGATGGCGCGCCTGCACGCCTTCGATCTACTGCGCTACGGCATCACCGCGGATTGCCTCCCGGTGCTCGACGTGCCGATAGAAGGCGCCAGCGACGTCATCGGCGCACGTGCCTACGGCAAGGAGCCGCGCGCGGTCATCGAGCTCGGCCGTGCCGCCGCCGAAGGCCTGATGTCGGGCGGCGTGCTGCCCGTGATGAAACACATTCCGGGGCATGGAAGGGCCTTTGCCGACACGCATTTCGAGCTGCCGACGGTCGACGCGTCGCTCAGCGACCTGCAGCGGCATGACTTTGCCCCGTTCCGAGAGCTCAACGACCTGCCGATGGCGATGACGGCGCATGTCGTCTACAGCGCCATCGACCCCAAGAACCCGGCGACGACGTCCGGCAAGGTCATCGACGAGATCATCCGCCGCGACATCGGCTTCGACGGGCTCCTGATGAGCGACGACACCTCGATGAAGGCACTTTCTGGGGATTTCCCGACAAAGGCGGCGTCGATCCTTGCGGCGGGCTGCGATCTGGTCCTTCACTGCAACGGCGTTTTCGAGGAGATGGCGGGCATTGCGTCGCGCACCACGGGGCTTGAAGGCAAGTCGCTGGAGCGTGCAAAGCGGGCGCTGACCTATATAAGGAAACGCGACGCGGCAGAGGAAACCGAGATACGCGCTGAATTCGCCACCTATTTCGATGCGGTGGCCTAACCAAGGGAAGTGACAGAGGCAGTGGCGGAAACATTGGAAGGCAAGGCCGCGAAGGCCGCACCGATGGACCGCCTGTGGGCCGAGAATGACGATTCACGCGTCACCGGCGACCCGTCGCTGGTCGTCGATGTGGCCGGCTTCGAAGGCCCGCTCGATCTTCTGCTGCATCTTGCCCGCACCCAGAAGGTCGACCTGGCGCGCATCTCGATCCTGGCGCTGGTCGAGCAGTATCTGGCCTTTGTCGAGAAGGCGAGGGCGCTGCGGCTCGAACTTGCGGCCGACTATCTGGTGATGGCGGCATGGCTCGCCTTCCTCAAGTCGAAGCTGTTGATCCCCAAGCAGCCGGGCGAAGAGGGCGAGAGCGGCGAGGAACTGGCGGCCGTGCTGCAGTTCCGGCTGAAGCGGCTGGAAGCGATGCGTGATGCGGCGGCCCGCCTAGTCAACCGCAATCGCCTCGGCCGCGACGTGTTCGCGCGCGGCATGCCCGAAATGGTGATCATCGAGAAGCGCAACGCCTATTCGGCGTCGCTCTATGATCTCCTGACCGCCTATGCCCAGCAGCGGCAGAAGCAGGCGATCACCAATGTAACGATCGCCAGGCGTGGCGTCTGGTCGCTCAAGGACGCGCGCGACATCCTGACCCGGCTGATCGGCTCGCTGCGCGACTGGACGGCGCTGGACAGCTTCCTCATCCAATACATGACCAGCCCGGAAGAGCGGCGTACGGCGATCGCCAGCTCGTTCGCGGCGACACTGGAACTGGTGCGCGAGCGCAAGATGGATCTGCGACAGGACGAGGTGTTCGCGCCAATCTATCTGCGCGATCACCGCGCACCGGCAATCAAGGCAGTCGAGGTGGCATCATGAGCGAACGCGCCAACGCTTCGGTTATCCCCTTCAAGGTGGACGATGAGCTGGAAGGCGAGCTCGACCGGACTTCGGCCGAGGATCCGATGCAGAACCCGGCCGAGCGCCTGCATATTGCGGAGGCCGTGCGCATGGCGGAGGCGATCGTGTTCGCCAGCGCCGAACCCGTCAGCGAAAAGCAGCTTGCCGCGCGCCTCCCCGACGGCATCAACGTTGCTTTGGCCATGGCCGAGCTGCAGCAGGTTTACGCCCGGCGCGGCGTTAATCTGGTGCGGGTCGGCGACGCCTGGGCTTTCCGTACCGCCGGCGATCTCGCCTTCCTGATGAGCCGCGATACGGTGCAGCAGCGCAAGCTGTCGCGCGCGGCGCTCGAAGTGCTGGCGATCATCGCCTATCACCAGCCGGTGACGCGTGCCGAGATCGAGGATATCCGCGGTGTCGAGACGTCGAAGGGCACGCTCGACACGCTGCTCGAGACGGAATGGGTGCGCATGCGCGGCCGCCGCAAGACACCTGGCCGCCCCGTCACCTATGGCACCACCGAAACCTTCCTCGATCATTTCGCGCTCGAGGAAATCCGCGATCTTCCCGGTATGGAAGAACTGAAGGGGGCGGGCCTGCTCTCGGGCCGCATGCCGTCGAATTTCTCCATCCCGCAGCCGCCGGCCGATCCCGACGTGCTAACGGAAGACGAGGATCCGCTGACCGACATCGATCTCGAGGAACTCGGCCTGCTGACGCCACGCGTCACGGAAGATTGACCACTGGCGCTCTGTCCAAGCGCGCCGATAGGTCGTAGATGCGCCGATTGGTAGCGGGCCAGCGAGTCGAAAAAGCGTGACATCCGTCACCCTTTCATAAACTCTGTCGCTGTTGTGTTTGAATCCCAACGCGAAAACGCATAGATCATCGCCAGGGAAAACATTCGAGAGAGATTTGCTATGGGTTCATTTTCGATTTGGCACTGGATGATCGTGCTGGTGATCGTGCTGCTGGTCTTCGGCCGCGGCAAGATTCCCGAGCTGATGGGCGACATGGCCAAAGGCATCAAGAGCTTCAAGAAGGGCATGGCAGACGACGACGTCGCCGACGACAAGCGCACCGTCGAACACCGTGCCGACGAGACCGTTTCGGCCGTGAAGGAAAAAGCCAGCAAGAGCTGAGCCAAAAAAGTTCTAGTCGGAACAGAGTGCCATGTTTGAAGTCGGCTGGACCGAAATGCTGGTGATCGCGGTCGTCATGATCGTGGTCGTCGGGCCGAAGGATTTGCCCAATATGCTGCGCACCTTTGGCCGCACGACGGCGAAGCTGCGCGCCATGGCCGCCGACTTCCAGAAACAGTTCAACGAAGCGCTGAAGGAAGCCGAACTCGACGACGTCAAGAAGTCGGTCGACGAGCTCAGGGGGCTCAGCCCCGTTGCCGAGATCAGAAAACAGCTCAATCCGTTCGAGCAGGCTGCGGCCGATGTGCGTGCCGGCGTCGACTCGGCGATGAAGCCGAAGCCGGCCGCCGATCCGGCAACGCCGGTGGCTACGGCGCCGCAGGCGTCCGAGCCGTTGAAGAACGGCGCGACGGAAATGCCTGGCGTCAGCGCCGCGGGAGCAACGCCGCCAACGCCGATTTTCCCGGCCATGACCGATGAATCGGTGGTGGTGGCGTCCACGGGACCTGCCGTGACGCCGAAGGCGGGCAGGAAAGCCGCCAAGGCCGCGCCGGCGGCAAAGGTGCCAGCCAAGACCTCGACATCCGCGAAGACGGTGACGGTAAAAGCCGCACCCGCGCCTAAGGCGTCGACAAAGGCCGTGACAAAACCTGCCCCCGCCAAGGCGACTGCGGCAAAGACCGTGGCGAAAGCCGAACCGAAGCCTGCGCCGGCGAAGAAGCCGGTGGCCAAGAAGACGGCTGGAGCCGCCAAGTGAGCGTTTCGGACAAGGAAAAGGACGAGATCGAGAAGTCGTCGGCGCCGCTGATCGAGCATCTCATCGAGTTGCGCCGCCGGCTGATCTGGTCGCTCGGCGGCTTTTTCGTCGCCTTCCTGGTCTGCTTCTTCTTCGCCAAGAGGCTGTTCAACCTTCTGGTCGTCCCCTTCAGATGGGCGACGAAATGGGCGGGTCTCGACCCGCACAAGGTCGAGCTGATCTACACCGCGCCGCAGGAATTCTTCTTCACGCAGGTCAAGCTCGCCATGTTCGGCGGCATGGTCATCGCCTTTCCGCTGATCGCCACGCAGATCTACAAATTCATCGCGCCCGGCCTCTACAAGAACGAGCGCAACGCCTTCCTGCCGTTCCTGATCGCGTCGCCGATCCTGTTCCTGATGGGCGCCTCGCTGGTCTATTTCTTCTTCACCCCGATGGTGATGTGGTTCTTCCTCGCCATGCAGCAGGCCGGCACGGACGAGCAGGTGCAGATTTCGCTGCTGCCGAAAGTGTCGGAATATCTCAGCCTGATCATGACGCTGATCTTCTCCTTCGGCCTGGTGTTTCAGCTGCCGGTGGTGACCAGCCTGATGACGCGCGTAGGCATGCTGTCGTCCAAGGCGCTGGCCGAGAAGCGCAAATGGGCGATCGTCATCGCCTTCGTCGTCGCCGCCGTGCTGACGCCTCCCGATCCGATGAGCCAGATCGGCTTGGCCATCCCGACCATCCTGCTCTACGAGGTCGCCATCTGGTCGTCCCGGCTGATCGAGCGCAGCCAGGAGCGCGAGCGCCTGGCGCGTGAGAAGCAGGAAGCCGGGGAGACCGTGGCCGACAAGACACCGGACGAGCCTCCGGCGTCGGCTGCCTCGTAAGACCTCAGCGGCGGCGGAAAACGACAAGCGCCGCCCAGCCTCATCTTGCATCGGTCAAGGATGCGGTTTACGCCCTCGGAGCTTAGCTCAGGAGCGTTCAAACCATGCTTGACATCAAATGGATTCGCGACAACCCGAAGGCCCTTGTCGAGGCGCTGGTGAAGCGCTCGTGGTCGGCCGGCGAGGCGCAGTCCACGGTCGATGATCTGATCGCCAGGGACGAGGCGCGGCGCGAACACGTCACCGAGCTGCAGACCAAGCAGGAGCGCCGCAACGCCGCCTCGAAGGAGATCGGCAACGCCATGCGTTCGGGTGACGCCGCTCTTGCCGAAAAACTCAAGGCCGAAGTCGGCGATATAAAAACCTTCATCCAGAATGGCGAGGCGCGTGAGCGCGAGCTCGACAAGGCGCTGACCGACGCGCTGGCGGTGCTGCCCAACGTGCCTCTCGACGATGTGCCGGTCGGCAAGGACGAACACGACAATGTCGTCAAACACATTGTCGGCAAGGTGCCGACGCGGCCGAACTGGGTGAAGGAGCATTTC
Source organism: Mesorhizobium sp. WSM4312 (assembly GCF_002294875.1). NCBI lineage: Bacteria > Pseudomonadati > Pseudomonadota > Alphaproteobacteria > Hyphomicrobiales > Phyllobacteriaceae > Mesorhizobium > Mesorhizobium sp. WSM4312. The sequence goes on from NZ_NSFU01000004.1 coordinate 277,588, forward strand.
GAGGTCGGCGAAGCGCTCGGCATGATGGATTTCGAGCGGGCGGCAAAGCTGTCGGGCTCGCGCTTCACCGTGCTGAAGAGCGGATTGGCGCGGATGGAACGCGCGATCGGCCAGTTCATGCTCGACCTGCATACGACCGAGCACGGCTACGAGGAAGTGATCCCGCCGCTGATGGTGCGCGACGAAGTGCTTTTCGGCACCAACCAGCTGCCGAAATTCGAGGAAGACCTGTTCTTCACGCCGCATGGGGAGGGTAGGCTTGGCCTGATCCCGACCGCCGAGGTGCCGCTCACCAATCTCGTGCGCGAAGAAATCACCGCGCATGAAAAGCTGCCGCTGCGCTTCACCGCGCTGACGCCATGCTTCCGTTCGGAAGCCGGCTCGGCCGGCCGCGACACACGGGGCATGCTGCGCCAGCACCAGTTCTACAAGGTCGAGCTGGTGTCGATCACCGACCAGGAATCCTCGCTCGCCGAGCACGAGCGCATGACGCAATGCGCCGAGGAAGTGCTGAAGCGGCTGGAACTGCCGTTCCGCACCATGGTTTTGTGCACCGGCGACATGGGATTTGGCGCGCGCAAGACCTATGACATCGAGGTCTGGTTGCCCGGCCAGAACGCCTATCGCGAAATCTCGTCCTGTTCGGTCTGCGGCGATTTCCAGGCGCGCCGCATGGACGCGCGCTACAAGGACAAGGACGGCAAGGGCAATCGCTTCGTCCATACGCTCAACGGTTCGGGCACCGCCGTCGGCCGCGCCCTGATTGCCGTCATCGAAAACTACCAGAACGAGGATGGCAGCGTAACCATTCCTGAAGTGCTGCGGCCTTACATGGGCGGTCTGGCAAAGATCGAAGCGAAGTAATGCGCATTCTTCTGACCAATGACGATGGCATTCATGCCGAGGGCCTGGCGTCGCTCGAACGCGTCGCGCGCACACTCTCCGACGATGTCTGGGTGGTGGCGCCGGAGCAGGACCAGTCCGGCTATGCGCATTCGCTGTCCATCTCGGAGCCGCTGCGGCTGCGCAGGATCGGCGAGAAGCATTTTGCCGTGCGCGGCACGCCGACCGACTGCGTCATCATGGGCGTCAAGAAGATCCTGCCCGGCGCGCCCGACCTGATCCTGTCCGGCATCAATTCGGGCGCCAACATCGCCGACGACGTAACCTATTCGGGGACCGTCGCCGGCGCCATGGAAGGCGCGCTGCTCGGTATCCGCTCGATCGCGCTTAGCCAGGGCTATTCCTATGTCGGCGAGGATCGCATCGTTCCCTATGAAACGACCGAGGCGCTTGCGCCGGCACTGCTGAAGAAGCTCGTCGCGACGCCGCTGCCGGACGGCGTGCTTCTCAACGTCAATTTTCCCAACTGCCTTCCCGAAGAGGTCGCCGGCACGGTGGTCACCACACAAGGAAAACTCGTGCACAGCCTGTGGGTCGACGAGCGCCGTGACGGGCGCGGCCTGCCTTACTACTGGCTGCGCTTCGGCCGCGAGCCGGTCGAGGGCAAGCAAGGCACCGACCTCCACGCGCTGCGCAACCGTCTGGTGTCGGTGACGCCGTTGCAGCTCGACCTCACCGCGCATGAGATCCGCGACCAGCTGAGCAAGGCGCTTGCATGAATTTGCCAATCGATGACCGCGAAGGATTTGCCGCTTTCCTGTTGCGCCTGCGCGGCAGGGGAACCGTGCCGAAGGCGTTGATCGCGGCCTTCGAGGCGACGCCACGGCGCGGCTTCCTGGCGGCCCACTTCCACCAACTCGCCTGGTCCGACCGCATGCTGCCGATCGAATGCGGCGAGGCGATCGAAGGCGCCGACATGCAGGCGGCGGTGATCGCTGCCCTTGCCATCGAAGCGGGAAACCGCGTTCTCGAGATCGGCACCGGCTCCGGCTATACGGCGGCGGTGATGTCACGGCTGGCGGCGCGGATGGTCACCATCGACCGCTACAAGACCCTGGTCGAGCAGGCCAGGCAGCGTTTCGAGGCGCTTGGCATCGGCAACATCATCGTGCGCCAGGCTGACGGCTCCGGCGGCCTGCCTGCAGAAGGCCCGTTCGACCGCATTGTGGCCTGGGCCGCCTTCGACAGCCTGCCGCGCTTCCTGCTCGACCAGCTGTCGAGCGGCGGCATCGTCATCGCGCCGATCGGGCCGGAGGAGGGCGAGCAGGTGCTGGCCAAGCTCACCAAGGTCGGCAGCCGTTTCGAGCGCGAGGACATCGGCCTCGTGCGGCTGCAGCCGATCCTGCGCAGCATAGCTGCGGTCATCTAGGAGCATTGATATTCAGGTGAGACCGGCCTGCAAATGGCTGACACCTGCGCTTCCCCGTTCTACTGCGTCGCAGTAGAACGGAGCTCACGTACTGAAGTACGCTCCGCTCCGGTTCTCGGTATCAACCATTTTCGACTTGGTCTGACCTGAATCTCGACGCGCCTCCTGCGCACTCGAATGTTTTAAGAAAATTTTCGTCGGATTCTAATGGGTTAACCGACCAGTAACATTAACGCGCTTTAATCCGATCCAGTTGGTGCAGCGTTTGTGCGGGTTAGTGCGATGCAACTCAGTGTTTTGAAGACAAACAGTCGCAATCTGGCGCGGGGCTGCGCTGTTCTCATGATTGCGGGGGCGGCCGCCGGGTGCAGTTCCCAGGCTTCGCGGTTCAACAGTGTCGACGACGTCTTCACTTCCTCGACCAACAATCAGCGCGCCATCATCAACAAGCAGGATGCCGTACAGCCCTATCCGGGCGATGTCTCGGCCGCGCCGCTTGACGGCAGCCACACGCAGTCGATCAGCCGCTCGAGCCTCGACCCGGTTTCGAGCCGGCCGTTGCCGCCGCCCGTTTCAGCCCAGGCGCAACCCGCGCCGGCGCTCGCGCCTGCCGCCAATCCAGTGCGTGTCGCTTCGGCGCCGGCCATGGTTCGGCCTGCTCCCCATGTCGACAGGACGACAACCGGCACCGTGGAGCCGGCCGCCAAGCCGTTCAAGAATGCCCAGCCCGACGCGCCGAAGGTGGCCGAGGCGGGCAGGCCGCACGCGACCGAGATCGTCGTCAGGGACGGCGAGACCATTTCCGGCCTGGCGGCGCATTACAAAGTGCCGGCCGATGTCATCATGAAGGTGAATGGCCTGAGCCCGACCAAGGGGCTGAAGACCGGCCAGAAGATCGTCATTCCGGCCTATGCCTATTCGAGCAAGGCCGAGCCGAAGGTCGCCGACGCCAGGCCGTTGAAGGACGGGCCGGCGAAGGATGGCAAGCACGACCTGCCGGCCACCGCGCCGGACAAGGTCGCCGTCCTGCCGCAGCAGCCTAAGCTCAAGGAAGGCAAGTCCGCCGCGCAGGTCGATGCTTCGGCCGCCGCAAGCCAGCCCAAGGAGCCCAAGCCGGCGCAGGTCGCCAAGGCAACAGGCGCCGCCGGCACCTACACGGTCCAGTCGGGTGACACGATGTCTTCGATCGCCAGAAAGACCGGCGTCGGCGTCGTTGCGCTGAAGCAGGCCAACGGCATGAAGGATGGCCTGCTCAAGATCGGCCAGACCCTGAAGGTGCCGGCCGGTGGAACCGCGACGGTCGCCAGCGCCAAGCCGGCAAAAGTCGATCCGGTGACCACGGCAACCACGCAGCCTCCGGCAAAGGCCACGCCGTCGGAAACGCTGGCATCCTATACGCCGCCGAAGAAGGACGCGAAGGTCATCCAGCAGGCCGAGGACGACGACGCGGTGGCGCCCGATGCCACGGGTATCGGCAAGATGCGCTGGCCGGTGCGCGGCCGGGTTATCGCCGGTTTCGGATCCGGCAAGGACGGCGTCGACATCGCCGTGCCCTCGGGCACGCCGATCAAGGCGGCCGAGAACGGCGTCGTCATCTACGCCGGCGACGGGCTCAAGGAATTCGGCAACACGGTGCTGGTGCGCCACGAGAACGGCCTGGTCACCGTCTATGGCCATGCCAGTTCGATCGAGGTGCAGCGCGGCCAGAAGGTCAAGCGCGGCCAGGAGATCGCACTCTCGGGCATGAGCGGTACGACGGACTCGCCGAAGCTGCACTTCGAAGTGCGCAAGAACTCGGCGCCGGTCGATCCCTCGACCTATCTCGAATAGAACAAAAAAGCGATTTTGCGGGCCGTCTGACCTCCAGTCCGGCCCGCCGGCTCAGCCCGTTCCGCAAGGAGCGGGCTTTTTCAGTTTGTGCAAAGCCCGCCCGCGCGGTTCACAGATGATCGCGGAGCGTGTCGGCGATCATCTCCTCGAGGCTGCTGGCCTTCACGCCCAGAAGTGCTTCTGTGTCGGAGGCATCCACCAGCAGGGGTCTTTCGAAGAGGTAGCTCATCTCGATGGCCTCATGCATGCCCAGGGATTCGATCTCAGGGGCGGAATAGGAACGTGTCCCTGAAACCTCTCGTCCGAGCACCGCCGCGGTTTTCTGGATGAGCTCCCGTGGTGAGGCGTATTGCGAGGGAACGTGAAACGCGCGTCCCCATTCGCCGTTGTAGCGGGCCGCCGCGACCAGCGTCCTCGCGACGTCCTTGGTGAAGGTCCAGGCATGGGGTGCGTCGAGGTCGCCAATGAAGGCGGTAGGCTTGCCCTCGATGATGGAGGGCAGCGCGATCAGTGAAAAATAGCTGATCGCGCCATGTCCGAGATAGTCGCTGGAGCGTATTTCGATCGCCGGTACGTCGGCACGAACCGCCCGCTGCCACATGATCGTCCTGGCGGTTCCCTTCCTCGAAGTGGGATCCAGGGGCAGGTCGGAGCGAAGCGGGCTATCGGCATTTTCCCCATAGCCATAGAGGTTTCCGAGCACGATGAGTTTGGCGCCGACCGCTTCGGCCGCGCGCACGGTGCCATCGATGATGGGGAAAAAGTCGATCGGCCACCGATCATAAGCGGCCATGGCACACATGAAAATGGCATCGGCACCTCGGCAGATACGCGACAGTTCCGAGGCATGCGTGGCATCGGCCTGTATGGTCCGCACGTTCGGCAGCGCGTTCGAACCGACGCCTCGGCTGGTGAGAACGACATCATGTCCTTCCTCTCCAAGAAGGCGCGCGGTCTCGCGTCCAACCGGGCCCGCGCCGACGACAACATAGAAACTCATGGCAACCTCTCTTCCAAGCTTGATGGAGAGGCGTGCGTACAGGTTCGCGGCATTGAAAATCGCGCGGGAATTGCCAAATCTTGAACAGGTTTCGCCACGAATCGAGAGAGCATGCGTCCACAATTCGCTCCGGCCCGATCCCCATCCGACGTCGCAATGATCTCCCGGCACATCGAGGCAGGTGTCCATCGTCTGCCGCGGGCGCCGCACCATCGTGTCATGGTGCATGCAAGCGCGGCGACACGCTCCTACTGCAATCAGGTTGGGCGCCATTTCGTCAGGCGCGCCGGCGATATCGACCTGGTACCAGCTGGCGAGGAGGGCGGTTTCGAGGCCGAAACCGCGTTCGACACGATCGAGATCGTCTTGCAGCCAGCCCTGATGGAAAGGGTAGCGGCGGAACTTGGCGGCAGGGCGCTGATGTCGCGGCTCGACACGCGCCACCTGCTTCGTGACCAGCGCATCGAGCATCTCGCTCGCGCGCTCCAGAGCGATCTCGATGCGGGCGCACCGAGTGGCTCTCTATTCGCCGACAGCATTGGCGCCGCGCTGGCGGTCAGGCTGCTTGGTGCCGACGATATGGACATCGAACGAACGAACCGCCTGTCGGATATCCAGCTCAAGCGCGTCCTGGAGCACATCGAGGCCGCTCTCCACGAGCCGCTCTCGATCCATCGGCTGGCCCGGGTGGCCGGCGCGAGCAGCTCGCACTTGCGGACATGGTTCAAGGTGGCGACGGGCGTCACACTGCATCGCTATGTGTTGCGACGTCGGGTCGAACGCGCGCGTGCCCTGCTGCAGCAGGGAGATCTCAGCACCAGCGAGGTCGCGGAATTGACGGGCTTCGCGCACCAGTCACATCTGGCGCATTGGATGCGCCGCGAGATCGGCCAAACGCCGCGCGACGTGCGACGGGCGCGACGCCTCAATCCTTGAGCGGCTTGCCAAGCCGGCCGGCCAGATCCTGCGTGAATTGCCAGGCGACGCGGCCCGAGCGGCTGCCGCGCGTCGTCGCCCATTCCAGCGCCTCCGCGCGCAGCTGCCCGGGGTCGATGTCGAGGCCATGATGGCTGGCATAGCCGTTGATCATCTCGAGATACTCATCCTGCGAGCATTTGTGGAAGCCGAGCCAAAGCCCGAACCGGTCGGAGAGCGAGACCTTCTCCTCGACCGCTTCGGACGGGTTGATGGCGGTCGAGCGCTCATTGTCGATCATGTCGCGCGGCAACAGATGGCGGCGGTTCGAGGTGGCGTAGAAGATGACATTGGCCGGGCGGCCTTCGACGCCGCCTTCAAGTGCCGCCTTCAACGACTTGTAGGACGTGTCGTCATGATCAAAGGACAGGTCGTCGCAAAACAGGATGACGCGGAAGGGCGCGGTCTTCAGCATCCCCATCAGCTTCGGTAGCGTATTGATGTCCTCGCGGTGGATCTCGATCAGCTTGAGCGGCAGGTCGGATTTAGCCTTTTGTGATTTGGCCCGGGCATTGATCTCGGCATGCACGGCCTTGACCAGCGACGATTTGCCCATGCCGCGGGCGCCCCACAACAGCACGTTGTTGGCGGCAAAGCCGGCGGCGAAGCGCTCGGTATTGTCGACGAGGATGTCGCGGACGCGATCGACACCGCGGATCAGGCCGATGTCGACGCGATTGACCTTGCGCACCGGCTCAAGATAGCCGGGATCCGCCTGCCAGACGAAGCAGTCGGCCTCGCGGAGGTCGGTTTCAGGCACCGGCGGCGGGGCGAGGCGGCCGACAGCCTCGATCAGGCGGTCAAGTTTCTTGTTGAGGGCGTCGATGATGCTGTCGGTCATTTCAGGTCTTCTGGCTCGTTTCGTGGGGCAGGCAGGTGGGACACGTTCGAATCCGTCGGGTTCGAAACCGGTCCCAACCTTTTGTTCGAGCGTGATCTTTTCTGTAAACCGGCTCTCGCTTTTCGCGATCCTGCTCTAACACGGGCGAACAGGCCGGAAAAGCAGCCGATTTGGTCGGTCGCGCAGTTGCATTGACAACTTTACCGACTATATTCCGGCCAAATTTCAAGGGGCCGCCAAACTCCGCAGGACGGTTGGCGGCTGTTTTCAAAATTCAGGAGTACCTCGATGTTCGTGACACCGGCATACGCCCAAGGCATTGGCGGCGCCTCTCCCGATATGTTCATCAGCATTTTGCCGTTTGTCCTGATTTTCGTGATCATGTATTTTCTGATCATCCGCCCTCAGCGCACGCAGCTGAAGAAGCGCGGCGAGATGCTGGCGGCGGTCCGCCGCGGCGACACGGTCGTCACCGGCGGCGGTTTCGTCGGCAAGGTGACGAAGGTGATCGACGACAACGAGCTCGAGATCGACCTTGGTGGTGGCACCAAGGTGACGGCGCTGCGCTCGACGATCGCCGATGTGCGCGTCAAGGGCGAACCGGTGGCCAACCAGAACGCCAAGAAATAACCCAATTCAAGGCGGAGCGATCCGCGGACACGCTCTGACGGACGACGCCATATGCTGTATTTTTCGCGCTTCAAGATGATCCTGATCTGGGTGGCCGTCGCCATCACAGTGATCCTCGCCGCGCCCAATCTGTTCCCCGCCAGCACGTTGGCCCAGCTGCCGAGCTGGGTGCCGAAGCGGCAGATGACGCTCGGCCTCGATCTGCAGGGCGGTTCGCACATTCTGCTGGAGATGAACCAGAACGATCTGATCAAGGATCGATTGGAGACGACGCGCGACGAAATCCGCACGCTGCTGCGTGACGCCAAGATCGGCTATACCGGCCTTGCCGGCACCGGGCGGACCTTGCAGGTGCGCATCACGGACCCGGCCCAGCTCGACGCCGCGAAAAAGGCGTTGAAGACTTTGACCGATCCTGTCGCCGCTGGCCTGTTCTCCGGTGGCTCCATCCAGGAAATGTCGCTGGATGATTCCGAGCCGGGCCTGCTCAAATTCACCGTCACCGACGCTGGCATCAAATACCGCACATCGACCGCATTGGCGCAGTCGATCGAAGTGGTCGAGCGCCGCGTCAACGAACTCGGCACCACCGAGCCCATCGTGCAGCGGCAGGGCGACGACCGCATCCTTGTGCAGGTGCCAGGCCTGCAGGATCCGCAGCGGCTGAAGGAAATCCTCGGCCAGACCGCGAAACTGACCTTCCAGATGGTCGACCAGTCGATGCCGGTGCAGGACGCGCTCAAGGGGCGCCCGCCCGCAGGCTCCTCGGTGCTTTATTCCCAGGACGATCCGCCAGTTCCGTATCTGATCGAAAACCGCGTCATCGTTTCGGGCGAAAACCTCGTCGACGCGCAGGCGACCTACAATTCGCAGAACAACGAGCCGGTGGTTTCATTCCGCTTCGATTCGAAGGGCGCCGCCCGCTTCGGCCAGGCGACCTCGCAAAATGTCGGCAAACTGTTCGCCATCATCCTCGACAACCAGGTAATCTCGGCGCCGCAGATCCGTGAACCGATCCTCGGCGGCACCGGCCAGATATCAGGCAATTTCACCGCCCAGAGCGCCAATGATCTCGCCGTGCTTTTGCGAGCCGGCGCGCTGCCGGCGACACTGACGGTCATTGAGGAACGCACTGTCGGACCGGGCCTTGGCCAGGATTCGATCCATGCCGGCAAGGTGGCCGGCATCATCGGTTCGATCCTCGTCGTTGCCTTCATGTTCGTTGCCTACGGCTTCCTCGGCTTCCTCGCCAACATCGCGCTGGCGGTGCACGTGGCGATGATCGTCGGCCTGCTGTCGCTGCTCGGCGCGACACTAACCTTGCCGGGTATCGCCGGTATCGTGCTGACCATCGGCATGGCGGTCGATTCCAACGTGCTGATCTACGAACGCATCCGCGAGGAGCGACGCGCCGGCCGCTCGGTGATCCAGGCGATCGATACCGGGTTCTCGAAGGCGCTGGCGACGATCATTGATTCCAATGTCACTTCGCTGATCGCGACAGTGGTGCTGTTCTATCTCGGCACCGGCCCGGTGAAGGGCTTTGCCATCACCTACGCCATCGGCATCCTGACCACGGTGTTCACCGCGTTCACCTTCACCCGCATGCTGGTGTCGATCTGGTTGCGCCGCGCCCGTCCGAAGGAATTGCCGAAGGCCCCGGTGACCTTCATTCCGCCGGGCACCAAGATTCCCTTCATGGGCATCCGTCGCTGGACATTCACGCTCTCGAGCGCGCTGTCGATCCTGTCCGTGGTGACGTTCATGACCGTCGGCATCAATTACGGCATCGACTTCAAGGGCGGTTCGCTGATCGAGGTGCAGGCCAAGAACGGCAATGCGGACATCGCCGACATCAGAGGCCGGCTGTCGGATCTCAACATCGGTGAGGTCCAGGTGCAGCAGTTCGGTGCGCCAAACGACGTGCTGATCCGCGTCGGCACGCAGGATGCCGGTGAAAACGCCGAACAGACGGTCATCGACAAGGTGCGCGGCGAGCTGCAGGACAATTATGACTTCCGCCGCGTCGAAGTTGTGGGGCCAACGGTTTCCGGGGAGTTGGCCAAGCAAGGCACGATCGCAATGCTGGTCGCGCTGGTCGGCATCCTGGTCTATGTCTGGTTCCGCTTCGAATGGCAGTTCGCGGTCGGCGCCATCGTGGCGACGGTGCACGATGTGGTCATGACACTCGGCTTCTTCGTCATCTCCGGGCTTGAATTCAACCAGTCATCGCTGGCGGCGATCCTGACCATCATCGGCTATTCGCTGAACGATACGATCGTGGTCTATGACCGCGTTCGTGAGGATTTGCGAAAATACAAGCGCATGCCGCTGCCGCAACTGTTGAACAACGCCATCAACGAGACGCTGTCGAGAACGACGCTGACCTCGGTGACGACCAGCTTGGCCCTGCTGGCGCTGGTTTTGTTCGGTGGCGAGGTGATCCGCTCGTTTACGCTGGCCATGCTGTTCGGCGTCGTCTTCGGCACCTATTCGTCGATCTTCATCGCGGCACCGCTGCTGATCCTGTTCAAGCTGCGGCCGCAGGCTTCGGCCGACGAGGAGAAGCCGGTCAACGGCGGCAAGGCGGTCGCGACCTGACGCGCGGCCCCGAAGGGGTGACGAAAGTGGTGACCGGCAAAGGCATCGTCATCCGCGAGGCGCACTTCCCCGGCCGCGCGTCGATCGAGGCCTATGGCAATGGCGGGTTCCGCTTTGCCGACATGTCGCATCGCGGTTCGCTGCTGTGCCTGCCATCCGGCATCCATGGCTGGGAGCCGGCGGACGCTTCAGCGCTGACAGTGGCCGATTTCGAAAAACTGCTGGCCGAGGCCGACAAGGTCGAGATCCTGCTGGTCGGCATGGGCAAGGATTTGAGGCCATTGCCGGCGGCGCTGCGGGCGGCGTTGAAGGAGGCCGGTATTGCCTCCGACCCGATGTCGACCGGGGCTGCGGTGCGGACCTACAATGTCCTCCTGGCGGAAGACCGCGCCGTGGCTGCCGCGCTCATCGCCGTCGAGTGATATGTCGCAAAATGCCAAAATCGTCATGGACGCGGTGCGCGCCGCCGATCATGACCGCTATCTGACGGTACTCTACGCGCCGGCCGACAAGCGCGATGCGCTGTTTTCGCTCTACGCTTTCAATGCCGAAATCGCTGGCATCCGCGATCGCATCCATGAAGCATTGCCGGGCGAGGTTCGGCTGCAATGGTGGCGTGACCTCATCGCCGCCGACAGTGACGGCGCAGCCGTCGGCCATCCCGTCGCCGACGCATTGAAGGCGACAATTTCTGGCCATCACCTGCCGAAACTGGCGTTCGACAACATGCTGGAGGCGCGCATCTTCGATCTCTATGACGATCCGATGCCGTCGCGCACCGACCTGGAAGGCTATTGCGGCGAGACGGCTGCCGCACTGATCCAGCTTGCGGCGATGGTGCTCGATCCGGTCGAGGCGCCTCGCTTCTCTGAACTGGCGGGCAGGGCGGGCTGCGCGCAGGCCATGACCGGTCTCCTGCTTCTGTTGCCGCTGCATCACAGGCGCGGGCAGTGTTTTGTCCCGGCCGACATTCTGGCGGCGGCGGGATCGACGCCCGAGGAATTTGTTGCCGGCGATGGCGGGCCTGGGGCGCGGCGCGCCGTAGCGGCGATGACCGCGCTGGCACGCGAACACCTTTCAGCTTTCGAGCAAGGCGCCGCCGTGCTGCCGGCGTCGTTGCGCCCGGCATTCCTGCCATTGGCGCTGTCGCGCGCCTATCTCGACAGGATGGAAGGCTCGCGCCATTCGCCGCTCGACGGCGTCGCGCGGCTGTCCGCCTTGCGCCGGCACTGGCTGCTGGTGCGGCGGGCGAGCAAGGGCTGGCCGGCACTTTGACGTAAACGTCAATCGTGCTAAGGATTTGGCCGTGCCGGGAACTGTCGCCAGAGATGACAGGCCGGCCCGGAGGAAATCCATGAGCTTGCCCTTTCTGGTCGTGATCGTCGTCCTTGGCATTGCGCTGTCGGTTGCAGCGGTGCATTTCACCGGCGGCAGCAAGACGGCCACGCTGGCCGATCCCGATCAGGCGTTGCACCGTTTCGCCGAGGATTTTCCCGACGAGATGGTTGCAACAGTTCGCCTGACGGCGGACGCAAAAACGGCATTTCTGGACCTTGGACGAGGGCGCACCGGCATCGTCCACGGCATCGGCGACTGCTTCTTGACGCGCATCGTCACGGCTACGGACGTCTCGGTGTCCAGGTCCGACCAGGCGAACACAATTCAATTGCGGCTGAAGGACTTCACCTGGAAGGGCGGCCGCTTCCGCTTCGCCAATGCCGGCGATGCACAGGCCTTGCTCAAGGCTCTTGCAGCACGCCATGCCGCCAGGGAGGCCGCGTGATGGACAGCTATGATTTTCCGCAAGTTACCCAGTTGGCCATTCCGTTCTTCGTCGCCGCCATCCTGATCGAGCTCTGGCTGGTGCGCACCGGCCGCGCGAAAGGCTCGTTCGAGACGCGCGACACGCTGACCAGCCTGATGATGGGCACCGGCAATGTCGTCGCCGGGCTGCTGCTTGGCGTCGTCTCCTACTGGGCGCTGCTGTGGCTGTGGCAGTTCCGCGTCTTCAATCTCGGCCTGTCGGTCTGGGTGTTCCTCGCCGCCTTCCTGCTCGATGATTTGCGCTACTATGTCTATCACCGCATCGCGCACCGGGTGCGCTGGGTGTGGGCCGAACACGTCAACCATCACTCAAGCCAGCATTACAATCTGTCGACGGCGCTCCGGCAGAGCTGGACGGGCCTGTTCACCTTCATGTTCGTCCTCCAGGCACCGCTGGTGCTGCTCGGCTTTCACCCCGCGGTGATTGCCTTCACCTTCGGCTTCAACCTTGTCTGGCAGTTCTGGATCCACACCGAGGCCATCGGCAAGATGTGGGGCTGGTTCGAGTTCATCTTCAACACGCCCTCGCACCACCGCGTCCACCACGCCGCCAATCCACGCTATCTCGACGCCAACTATGCCGGCACGCTGATCATCTGGGACCGCATGTTCGGCAGCTTCGTCGAAGAGCTGGAAGAGGACCGGCCGCGCTATGGCATCGTCAGGAATCTCGGCACCTTCAACCCGCTGAAAGTGGCGTTCCACGAATGGATCGGCATGTTCAGGGATGCGTTTGCGCCGGGTATTACGCTCAGCGATCGCCTGAACTACCTGATCAAGCCGCCCGGCTGGAGCCATGACGGCTCGCGCGAAACTTCGGAGAGCCTGAAGGCGGCCTATGTCAGGCGCAATCCTGCCGAGGCGGGGAAGCCGGGATTGCCGATGGCGGGTGCCGAGCCGGCGGAGTAGCGTTACGCGCCTAATCGATCACCTTGAGCCGTACCCTTGAGCCGTCGGACAATTCGCTCAGCCGGCGATGAATATCGGCCATGCCTACGAACTGCTCACTCACGGGGACCACAAACATGTTTTCGACATCGAATTTGCCCTCGGCAAAGGCGGGCAAGATGGTGAAGCCGTAGCATTCTCCCGTCTTCGGCTTCTTGTCTGCGGCGCGAAGGCGTTCCACAAGCGGCGGGAGGAACCACTCGTCAACGAGATCAGTACGAAGCCTGATCATCTCCTCAAAATCCGCCCGATTGTGAGCCACCTGTTCGACCAAGCCCGTCCCGGTATCGAGCCAGTGAACCCCGTTGTTCGGCTGCTCGATAAACACGCCTCCAACCATTGAGCAAACAACCGGGTTCCAAGGCTCCGGTAAAAGCCACGACCACGCTTTTGCCGCCGCCAGCGCGACGTCCGGTTCAAGTTGGAAAGCGATCTCCGGCCAGGTGACGCTCATCGGACCTCCACCATGAAGGTAGAGCTAGATGGAGAACTTCTGCAACTAGTCCGTGAAGAACTCTACTTGATGCGGCCGAGACCGGGGCAGATTGGAGTATGCAATTAAAGGCTACTCTGCCGCCTCTGCCCGCGCCGGCAAACCCAGCCATTGCCGGCAATCGCCCAGCGCGCGCGATGTGATGGCATGGCGCTTGGCAACCGTCTTGTCCTTGCCGCGCAGACGCTTGCCTTCGATCTTCACCGCTTCCACCGGCGGGAACAGGCCGAAATTGACATTCATCGGCTGGAAGGAGCGTTTGCCCGGCTCGTCGTCCGAAACGATGTGGCCGCCGGTGATGTGGTTGAGCAGCGCGCCGAAAGCCGTGGTGAGCGGTGGCAGGGACGGCGCATGGCCGAGCCGCTCGGCGGCGGCGAAACGGCCGGCGAGCAGGCCGATCGCGGCACTTTCGACATAACCCTCGCAACCGGTGATCTGGCCGGCGAAGCGCAGGCCCGGACGCGATTTCAGCTGCAGCGAGGCGTCGAGCAAGGTCGGCGAATTGATGTAGGTGTTGCGGTGCAGGCCGCCGAGGCGGGCGAAGTCGGCGTTTTCCAGGCCCGGAATGGTGCGGAAGATGCGGACCTGTTCGGCATGCTTCAGCTTGGTCTGGAAGCCGACCATGTTGTAGAGCGTGCCCAGCGCATTGTCCTGCCTTAGCTGGACGACGGCATAGGCCTTGACCGTCGGGTTGTGCGCGTTGGTCAGGCCCATCGGCTTCATCGGCCCGTAGCGCAGCGTCTCGACGCCGCGCTCGGCCATGATCTCGATCGGCAGGCAGCCGTCGAAATAGGGCGTGCCTTCCCATTGCTTGAATTCGGTTTTGTGGCCGTCGATCAGCGCCTGGACGAAGGCGAGATACTGCTCCTTGTCCATCGGACAGTTGATGTAGTCCTTGCCGGTGCCGCCGGGGCCGACCTTGTCGTAGCGCGACTGGAACCAGCAGGTGTCCATGTCGATCGTGTCGAAATGGATGATCGGCGCGATGGCGTCGAAGAAGGCGAGCGCATCGGCGCCGGTCGCCTCGGCGATCGACTGGGCCAGCGATGGGGCGGTGAGCGGTCCCGTGGCGATGATCGCCTGGTCCCAGTCCGCCGGCGGCAGGCCGGGAACTTCCTCGCGCTGGATGGTGATCAGCGGGTGCGCCTGGAGCTTCTTCGTCACGGCCTCGGAGAAGCCGTCGCGGTCGACGGCCAGTGCGCCGCCGGCCGGCACCTGGTTGGCGTCGCCGGCGCTCATGATCAGAGAGCAGGCCAGTCGCATCTCGGCGTGCAGCAGGCCGACCGCGTTGTTCTCGGCGTCGTCGGAGCGGAAGGAATTGGAACAGACGAGTTCGGCCAGGCCATCGGTCTTGTGCGCGTCCGTGCCGCGAACTGGGCGCATTTCATGCAGCACGACGGGAACACCGGCCTGCGCGGCCTGCCATGCGGCTTCGGAACCGGCGAGACCGCCGCCGATTATGTGTATGGGATTTTTGCTCATGAGCGCCGGAATAATCGCTTGGGGCGGCGATTGCAATTGCCGTGCTTGGTGCGGGCAAACCGCAGATGGTGAACCAGGCGCCGAAAACAACAACACCCGCCGGGGGAGGAGGTCCGGCGGGTGTCGTTTTGGGGGTCGATCCTCGGGAGGAGGTGAAGATCGACCGTATTCGCCATCGCCGGGGAGGAGGTCGGCTTTGACGAAATCTCTTTCGCGTTTTGAAAAGGGGCGAAACCCTTTGGAGCAAAATTCATTTTGCTCCGGGGAAACAACGCCCGCCGCGGGAGGAGGTGCGGCGGGCGCCGTTTGGTTGGCCAACCCTCGGGAGGAGGTGAAGGTTGGACCTATTCGTCATTGCCGGGGAGGAGGTCGGCTTTGACGAAATCTCTTTTGCCATCTTTTAAAAGGGGCAAAACCCTTTGGAGCAAAATTCGTTTGCCCCGGGAACAGCGCCCGCCGCGGGAGGAGGTGCGGCGGGCGCCGTTTTGGTGGTCAACCCTCGGGAGGAGGATAAGGGCTGACCGTTCGCTGGAGGTCGGGGAGGAGGTCGACCCCAGCGAAATTCCGTTAGATCGCCCGGCGGGCGATGATCTTGATTTCGTCGCGGACGATACCGAGATCATGCAGCTGGCGGTTCGAAAGGCGACCCAGCTCGGTAACCGTCTCGCGATATACGCGCCAGTTACGATAGTTGCGGATCAGGTTCATTGTCGTTCTCTTTTCGGAAACTTGTTCGGACCATTTGCGGTCCGAAAAATTAGACCGCCTTGCGAGCGACGTAAGGAATGTCGCTGCGGCTGATGCCGAGGTCGGTCAGTTCGCGGTTGCTCAGGCGGCTCAGCTCGGACACTGTGTCCCTGTAGCGGCGCCAGTTGCGATAGTTGCGGATCAGGTTCATGGTAGTTCTCGTTTCGTCTTTCTTGCGGATCATTCCGTTTGTGTACGAACTATAAATAGGCGGGCTCATATCGATTTAAAAGCGCTATGGCTGCATGGCAGCAATGCAAATTGTGCAATGCAACATTAACGCGCCTTCATGGACCCGACACAAAGAAGCCAGAATCGGAAAGTGCCGTGACGTCAACGGTTTGGCTGGTTCGGTTAAAAAAACGACCTAGCGGGGGATGCAGGACATGGCGGGCTATTCGACACGGGTCAGATCCGACATTGTGCGGTGGCTCCAGGCAGGCCTGATCGACGCCGCGACGGCCGACGCCCTGACGCGAGACGTCGAGGCGAATACGCGCAAGTCGCTGAGCTTCGGTTCGATCCTGGCCATGATGGCGGCCCTGCTGTTCGGCGCGGCCATCCTGATCTTCGTCGCTGCCAACTGGGATGCCATTCCGCGGCTGGCGCGGGTCGCGGCGCTGTTTGCCATCATCCTTGGCTGTTATGTCGGCGGCGCGGTGCTGAAGACGCGCGACCATGCGGCGATCGGCGAAGCCCTGTGGATCGTGGCGGCGGCTGCCTTTGGCGGTTCGATCGCGCTGATCGGCCAGATGTACCATCTGTCCGGCGACGAGGCTTCCGCGCTGGTCACCTGGGGCGCCGGAACGGCGCTGGCGGCGGTCGCGCTGCGGTCGAACCCGCTGACCGTCGCTTCGGTCGGCATCGCCGACGCCTGGCTGTTCCTGAAGGGGTTCGACTATTACAGCCGCAGCGAGTTTCCGCATGCCTTCGTCGTCATGGCCATCGTGCTGTTTGCCGTCTCGTTCTGGACCCGCAGCCAGGCCGCGCGGCATCTGATCATCCTGTCGCTGCTCTTCTATCTCGTGCTGTTGGCCGGGAATCACGCGACGCTGCCGGTGGCGATCCCTCTGGTCATCGTCTCCGCCGTGCTCTTCGCGGCTTCTGTCTTCGCACCGGAACCTGTCGACAGGATCGTGCAACTCGGCGGCCGCTTGCCCCTGCATGCGCTGCTCGCCTTTCTTACCGGGCTGGCCATCATCCAGTTCGAACTGGCCGACGAAAGTACTTACAACAGCGGTTTCGCCATTGCCTCGGTCGTCGCGCTGGCCGGCATCGTCGCCGCCATCGTGCTGGCGGGACGGGAGAGCCGTGGCCTGCGCTGGCTTGCCTATCTCGGCTTCGCCTTCGAACTCGCCATGATCTATGTCGTGACCTTGCAGTCCATGCTCGACACGGCCGGCTTCTTCCTTGCCGCCGCGGTGCTGCTCGGCATCCTGGCGATCATCATCATTCGCGTCGAAAAACGCATGAAGGGTCCGGCAACGGGGGGAGCCACCGCATGATGATCGGAAAGAGGCTTGTTATCTCGGCGCTGGTGCTGGCGCTCGTCCAGATCGGCTTCCTGAGCTGGATCATCGCCGGCCGGGCGGCGATCCTGCGCAACGGCAAGGAAGTGCTGCTGAGGATCGAACCCGTCGATCCGCGCGATCTGCTGCGCGGCGACTACATCATCCTCGGCTACGCGATTTCGCGCATTCCGGTGAAAATGATCGCCAACATTCCCGCCGGCAAATTCTCCAGCGACGATACGTCGATCGTGGTCCGCCTGAAAAAGGGTGCTGACGGCTATTGGACGCCGACCACCGCCTGGTTCGGCAAGGCGCCGGCGCCGACCGCTGCCGACGAGGCTGATATTGCAGGCCATGTCGCCGAAGGCTGGGATCTGCGCAGCGAGGGCATGACCATCGCGCCGGACTACGGCATCGAGCGGTTCTACCTGCCGGAAGGCGAGGGGATGGCGATCCAGAGCGACATGCGGGTGCGCCCGTTCGGCATAAGGCTTGCGCTCGCCAGCGACGGCACCGCGCAGATCAAGGCATTGGTCGACGGCGACAAGACGCTATTCGAGGAACCGCTATATTAATAACGATGGATGCCGGTTATCGGTGCGAAGCAAGACCAGACGCCTCTAAATCAGTGTAAGGCCTTGCCGTACAAGCGTTGCGGCAGCGCGGCACCGGAATGGACTCACTTTGTATCAACTGTGGTGCCCACCGGGAGGGGCGAGTGCCACTATGCGAAATAGCTGAACAGATTTTTCGCAAGAGAGTTCACCGACTCAGGATGGAGGACTCCGCTGGTCAACTCCGGACCCTACTCGTCTCGGCGATGATTTTGAGATAGGGGCCAGTCGATATGGTGTAGCTAAAGTCTGCTACGCCTTTGTCCTGCTTGTGTGTCGAGGGGCTGCGCACGACCCAGTCATACACGCCAGAAACCATGCAGCGATCGTTTGCACAGGTGACCACAATGCTGTCAATGCGGACGTTATATATGCGTTCAGGCCATCGCCGGTAATAGTTCCTCTTGTCCTGAATGATCGAACTCAGGTTCGTCAACTTGCCATAATAGTCGACGGTGCGAGCGTAGGACGCCTGAACTTGAGCAAGAGCGAAATCGTCGTTGTCGCCATGATGCTCGATCAGATCCTTGACGAAGGCGACCGCAGCGCTCTCCGCCTGTTGCCTTGCGTCGGGTGCAGGCACTGGCACGGGCGCAGGATCTGGCCGCGTCGACACCTGCGACGTATCCACGGGCGATTGGTTCGCTGCGACATTGGTCACACGCAACTCTGCCATTTCGCTGGCCGATAGGTATCTTATGTCATGCTTGTCATAGCTCGACGCCAATTCAATCAGCTCGGGGTCCACTCCCATCTCGACTACATAGGATGTGATTGCGGCCGTTCCGAGCTCGACACGGGCCTTGGCTTCTTCTCTGGAAATCCCGTCAGTCCATTTCAACCAAGCCCGATGAATGCCGATAGTACCTGGTTCGGCAACACGGTGGACGCCACCCAAGAAGGCCAGTGAGCAGGCTGAAGCGCACTGCAATTGGCGAACCTGAAGCGTATCCAACCCCGCCGCGCGGATCATACGCCCCAACCGAAGCGCGCTGCCGACGTTGCCGCCGGGGGAGTTGAATACGATCATCCGGGCCCCGCTGCCCGCAACCGCGTTGCTAAAGGCGTTCAGGGGTTCATTGTCTTTGAACTCTCCGGAAACAACAAGAAACGGCTGCTGCCCTGGAGACGAAACAGGCGTGTATTCTAGGGCCTCAACCTGAGATGTTGCCGCCGCTACAATCGACCCTACCGCCAGAACTAGAGACAATACACGCACAAACTGACAGAGCCCCAACCTGCCTTCAGCCAATAAGAACCTGTCTACGCGCTATTTCAAGAGCCTTCTTTGAAAGTTGGATTACGTGGGGGCCATTCGCCGAAAAGATTGGTGCAGATGAAGGACCCCCACGTCTTTCGGCACCGGACCCTAAATCCAGGGCATCTACCAGTTCCGCCAAATCCGCATGCTCCGGCGACATGTGGATGCGCCACCGCGCGCCGGCCGGATCAATTGACAGTACGCTGTCGACTGACCAATCATTGCCGGACACCCCATGCGAAATGCACTGAGTTAGCCGTGTTGATGGCGTTGACCCCAATCGGCGCGCTGGCCAGCGCGTCGTCGCCCTGGGAGATTTCGCGCGGGGCCGTGCCGTTGATGTCACGCGCCCGGCGCTGTCGCCCTGTGTGCCAGCGGCGCGGTGATCATCACTATCGATTTCAGCCGAACAAAGCAGGAGATTGTCCAGTGTCGCTCGAACTCATCAACCCCGATGATCTGCCAGTTCCAGAGATGTACACACAGGTTGTCGTCGCGACGGGATCCAAGCTGGTATTCATCTCAGGTCAGCAGCCCGAAGACATAAACGGCAAGCTGGTTGGGCATGGTGATTTTGCGGCGCAAGCGCGCCTGGCATTCGGCAATCTCGGCCGGGCGCTCAGTGCGGCAGGCGCGCGGCCCGAGCAGGTTTGCAAGATTACGATCTACATTGTCGACTACAAGCGCGACGAACATGTGCCGATCATCGAAGAAGCGCAGATTTCGCTGTTTGGAGATCACAAGCCAGCCAATGTGGTGGTCGGGGTGGCGATAATGTCCCCAGGCTACCTCATAGAGGTCGATGCGATAGCGGTCATTTGACGAGGCCATCAGAAGCTAGCTTCCGAGGAGACTCTTTGCATCTAGCGAGCTTCAGGTGGCCTGCGACCCGAAGCTCGCAGAGCGAAGGGTGGTGCGGATGAAGGGACTCGAACCCCCACGCCTTTCGGCACTGGAACCTAAATCCAGGGCGTCTACCAGTTCCGCCACATCCGCATCGCCCGGCAATCCCATGTAGCCATCATTCTGTCAATGTCGGAGACGAGATGTCAGAGACGAGATGTGGGCTAGGGCCGAAATGTTGGTTATTCGCCTAAGCGCGAAGACTGTTGAAAATTAGGCTCGCCTGTGACAAAAGGCGTGTCAAATGTGACGGGACGCGACGATCCGCTTCTGCAGAATGTGATAAGAAGTAGGAAAAACAAGAACTTATTCACATTTTGGAACGCAGTTTGGGAGAGTTTGAGCCGTAATTTCGGTCAAATCGCCAGGTTCCGTACCAAAAGCCATTCCCGGCAAGAATATACCGGCAGGCTGTAAACGGCAGAGGCCGTGGCAGTCTCATTGGTGAAAACAAAGGTTTTACGATGCAGGTCACCGAAACGCTTAATTCCGGTCTCAAGCGCGAGATCAAGATCACCGTGCCGGCCGGTGACATGGAAGCCAAGCTGATGGCGAGGCTCTCGGACGCGCGCAACAAGGTTCGCATCAACGGCTTCCGGCCGGGCAAGGTGCCGGTGCAGCACCTGCGCAAGGTCTATGGCAAGTCGTTCATGGCCGAAGTGGTCAACGAGATCCTCAACGACTCCACCCGTTCGATCATTACGGGCCGCGGCGAAAAGGCCGCCATGCAGCCCGAAGTCATCATGACCGAGGACGAGAAGGAAGCCGAGAAGATCCTGGCCGGCGGGACCGACTTCGAGTTCCGCCTCAACTATGAGGTCATCCCGGCGATCGAGATCAAGGATTTCTCCGATATCAAGGTGACGCGTCAGGTGTTCGACGTACCGGAGGCCGAGATCGACGACCAGGTCAAGCGCGTTGCCGAATCGGCACGCAGCTATGAGCCGAAGACCGGCAAGGCCGCCGAAGGCGACCGCGTCAGCATCGACTATGTCGGCAAGATCGATGGTGAGGCCTTTGCCGGCGGCGCCGGCACCGACCAGCCGTTGGTGCTGGGCTCCAAGGAATTCATTCCTGGCTTCGAGGACCAGCTTATCGGCACCAAGGCCGGTGACGAAAAGCAGGTCACCGTGACCTTCCCGGAAAACTACCAGGCCGCACATCTGGCCGGCAAGGAAGCCACGTTCGACGTCACCGTCAAGGAAGTGTCGAAGCCGGGCGAGCTGGAAATCAACGACGAGACCGCCAAGAACCTTGGCTTGGAATCGCTGGAGCGCCTGCGTGAGATCGTGCGCGGCCAGATCGAGAACCAGTTCGGCTCGATGACGCGCCAGAAGGTTAAGCGCCAGCTGCTCGACCAGCTCGATGCCGCCTATTTGTTCGAAGCGCCGTCGAAGCTCATCGAGGCCGAGTTCAACAACATCTGGGCTCAGGTCACCCGCGACCTGGAGGCCGCCGGCCGCACCTTCGCCGACGAAGAGACGACCGAAGAAGAAGCCCGCGCCGAATATCAGCGTCTTGCCGAACGCCGGGTGCGTCTCGGCCTGGTGCTGGCGGAGATCGGCGAGAAGGCCGGTGTCACCGTATCGGACGAGGAATTGCAGCGTGGCCTGTTCGAGCAGGTTCGCCGCTTCCCGGCCAACCAGCAGCAGGAAGCTTTCGAGTTCTACCGCAGCAACCCCGAGGCGCTGAATGCGCTGCGCGCGCCGATGTTCGAGGAGAAGGTCGTCGACCACCTTCTCGGCCAGATCTCGGTCACCGACGTCAAGGTCAGCAAGGAAGAGCTGATGGCCGACGACGAGGACGCGGAAACCACGACCAAGGCGAAGCCCGCGAAGAAGGCCGCGGCCAAGAAGGCTGAAGCCAAGGCGAGCGAGGCCGGCGACGAGGCGGAAGAGCCGAAGAAGAAGGCCGCGCCGAAGAAAAAGGCCGCCAAGGACGCCGAATAAGTCCCGAGCTTGATGGAATCGACGAAGGCCGCCCTCGAGGCGGCCTTTTTCGTTGCGAAACTGCAACAGCCGATTCGCTTTGCGGGAAATGGCACTTGGCGATACCTGGCGTTGAGCATTATCTGCGCTGCTGTTGCAAACCGTGTGGTTCCTGGAGGGGGCGTTGAGCCTATTCTTCGAAAAGGGGCGTCCCGTCGCCCTGGCGCTCGTTCTGGCCTTCGCCTGCGATGTTGCCCAGGCCGGCGCGCTTGCCGGCGAGTGGCGCTTCGGAACGGACGATGATGGCCTTGTCACCGCTTCGCTTCATGGCACCAACAAGCTGATCACGGGTGGCGGTGCCTTGAGTTACAGCCCGGTGTTGACCATTGCCTGCCGGGCAGACGGAGAACCGCGCTGGACCGAATGGCTGCAGTTGAATGACGGGGTTTCGGCCAGCCGCAAGATCACCATGTCCGTCACTGTTGACGACGGCGGCAAGTTCGACGAGAGCTGGTCGGTCGGATCGCGCGGCCGAATGCTGGTGCGCGACGGCGCCGACGGCATCAAGCGCCTTGTTCCCGCAAGCCGGCTGTCGCTTTCATGGCGGTTCGGCTTGTTGTCAGGCCGCGGCCAGGCGGATTTCGACCTTGCGGGGCTCGAAGAGGCGGTTGAGCAGATCGCCGGAAGCTGCCGGACCGATCCGCCTTGAGCGTGGCTGGGTTCTAAACCTTCGCAATGCTTGGCTTTTTCTACCCGCCGCCTGGATTCCATGGTATGTTTGTACCGCAATTCCACTGGGGAGAGATATTCTGCCCAAGGCGCGATCGTCCGAGGCATAAATGGCGATCAGGGAGGAAATGCCATGCGCGCTATAGCGTTTTTTGCTGGGGTGTCCGTTACGATCTTCATCGCGCATCCGTCGCAGGCACAGGATGCCGCGGCTGGTGAGAAGGTCTTCACCAAATGCCAAGTCTGCCACATCGCAAACGAGGACAAGAACAAGATCGGTCCATCGCTGCACGGCGTCATCGGTCGCACGGCCGGTACTCATCCGGATTTTAAATACTCCGATGCCATGATTGCGGCCGGCAAATCCGGCGTCAAATGGGACGAGCCAACGCTGACGACCTACCTTCACGATCCCAAGGCCATGGTCAAAGGCACCAAAATGACGTTTCCCGGCCTCAAGAACGATGCGGACGTGGCCAACGTCATTGCCTATCTGAAAACCTTCTCCAAGTGACCTGGCCCCCTCGCCACCCATCGGTGGTCGTCCGAGATGTCGACTAGGGAAAGCCCCCTCAAGGATACCTCCATCCGCCTTTCGGAAGCGACGGCGGCCGATTTCTTCGCGCTTTTGAAGCCACGGGTCATGGCGCTTGCCGTATTCACCGCTTTCGTAGGCCTGATGGTGGCGCCTGGCGCGATGAATCCGGTCATCGCCGTGATCGCAATCGGTTCGATTGCGATCGGAGCAGGAGCGGCGGGGGCCCTCAACATGTGGTATGACGCAGACATCGACGCGCTGATGTCGCGCACGTCAAGACGGCCGGTTCCGTCGGGCCGCGTCGCGCCGGGCGAAGCTCTCGGCTTCGGCCTTGTGCTTTCCGCGCTTTCGGTCATGACACTCGGCGTACTGGTAGGCTGGCTTGCCGCATCGCTGCTGGCCTTCACCATCTTCTTCTACATCGTCATCTACACGATGTGGCTGAAGCGCTCGACACCGCAGAACATCGTCATCGGCGGCGCGGCTGGTGCCCTCCCTCCTGTCATTGGCTGGGCGGCCGCAACCGGCGCCGTCGGCATCGAAAGCCTCATCCTGTTTCTGATCATCTTTCTGTGGACGCCGCCGCATTTCTGGGCGCTGGCGCTGTTCAAGGTTGGCGACTACGCCGCTGCCGGCATTCCGATGATGCCGAATGTGGCCGGCCCTGCTTCGACGCGTAGGCAAATCCTTGTCTATGCCTTGCTTCTGGCGCCGGTCGGCGTGCTGCCTTGGCTCTTCGGATACACCAGCGGCTACTACGGAATCGCCTCGGCCGCATTGGGCGTCGGTTTCATCTGGCATTCATGGAAGGTTCTGGCCGCTTCCGAAACGGAGCTGAAACCTGCCAAGGCGCTGTTTGCCTATTCGATCCTCTATCTTTTCGCGAGCTTCGCCGCGCTGCTTGCCGACACCATTGCCATGCGCGCGCTGCTCTCAGCCGGGATCTGAGCGCAGATCGCCATCCGCGAACCGCTCTGGCCGGCCGGCGAGTGCCGTGCCGAAGACGGCGCAGTGCCGTCACGATGGCAGCGCACAGAATCCCAGCAACAGCAGAATGATTATGCCAAGGCCGACTATGAGAAGCGTCCTTGCGTCCATGACCTTCGCCTTCGACCCAGTGCATGGTCCTGAGGATCGGGATCGACTCTGCTGCGCCGCTCTCCGGTTCGCAAAGGATCCAAGTGGTCCAGCGCCTTTACGTGCCCCAAAAAGAGACATGCGGCGCAGCATGAGCATATCGAAGAAGGG
This sequence comes from Mesorhizobium sp. WSM4312, assembly GCF_002294875.1. Classification (NCBI taxonomy): domain Bacteria; kingdom Pseudomonadati; phylum Pseudomonadota; class Alphaproteobacteria; order Hyphomicrobiales; family Phyllobacteriaceae; genus Mesorhizobium; species Mesorhizobium sp. WSM4312. The sequence goes on from NZ_NSFU01000004.1 coordinate 301,963, forward strand.
TTTCCAGAGCCAGCCATGCGGCCCAACAACGGGCGACAAGTCCCTCACAAGAGAGTATATTGGTGGCGGTGCAGGTCGCGGTTTTGCGTGGCCAGTCACGCAAACGTCAGCACCGCTAAATCGCGACCTTTCCGGACCCGGTCTGGAGGAACGGTCATGGCAAGCTTTCATGTGATAGCAGGCGCCAGCGAGACGCTGGAACATACCAAAATTCGAAAAATCTCTGTTTCCGACCTTTTTGACGCGCTCAGGCGGGGCGTCGATGATTTCATGGTCAAACCGTCGCATATCATCTTTCTCTGCCTGATCTATCCGCTCGTGGGCGTCGTGCTCGCCGCCTGGACTTCAGGCGCCAATGCCTTACCGTTGTTGTTTCCGCTGGTTTCTGGCTTTGCGCTGGTTGGCCCATTCGCGGCGATAGGCCTCTATGAAATCAGCCGTAGACGGGAAGCCGGGCTCGACACCTCCTGGAGGCACGCTTTCGAGGTCAGGAATTCTCCGGCGCTGCCGGCCATCGCGGCGGTCGGGATCATGCTGTTTGCAATCTTCATCACGTGGCTTTTGACGGCGAAGATATTCTACGAATATCTTTTCGGCCCGGCTCCGCCGGAATCGATATCCAGCTTCATCAACGCGATATTTGCCACGGGACGCGGCTGGACGCTGATCATATTGGGGCACGCCATCGGCTTTGTCTTTGCCGTGGTGGTGTTGTGCACGACGGTCGTCGCCTTCCCATTGTTGCTCGACCGCGATGTCGGTGCCTATGAAGCGATCCACACCTCGGTGCGTGCGGTCCTGGCGAACCCGATCGTGATGGCTGTCTGGGGGCTGATCGTCGCCGTCGGCCTGATCATTGGCTCGCTGCCGGTGTTCGTCGGGCTCGCCGTCGTGTTGCCGATCCTCGGCCATGCCACCTGGCATGTCTACCGCAAGGTTGTGGAGTCGCCCGCCAGACCGACGAGTTAAGGACGTTTTGCTTCACCGCACCGGCCAGAGCATTTTACCGTTTCATGGAAACGGTAAAATGCTCTATCTCTTTGTTTTAACGCAATTCCGGACGGAAAACCGATCACACTTTTCCTGGATTGCTCAGGATGCCGGTGCGGGTTTGATCGAAGCCGTCAGTAAGCCCGGTGGCTGAAGCGGGCGCGGTATGCGCCCATCGTCAAGTTGCGGAAATCCTCGCCGCTGACATGCACCAGCGTTCTGTGGTCGCCGCCTTCGAAGTAGATGTCGGCGGCATCACCAAGGCTGTCATCGACAATCACCGGCACGTCGTAGGGGGCTCCGATCGGCGGAATGGCGCCGGTATCGCAATCAGCGAAGAGCGAAGTCACCTCGTCTTCGGAGGCCAGTCCGAGACGCTTGTCCATGACGTCTTGCAATGTGCCGAGCTCGATCCTGTGCGTGCTGGGAACCACGGCCAACGCATAGCCGAGCTCGTGGTGAACAACGACCGATTTGGCCACTATGCTGCCGGGTACATGCGCCGCGATGGCGGACTGTCTGCTGGTGGACGTGCGATGGTGGGCGACTGTGTCGTATGAAATTCCCTTCCTGTCGATAAAGTCCTTCAGTCTGGTAGCGATCGTCATCTTGGCCTCCCTTTGCCGGAGTTCGCGACGGGTGGGGAAACGAGGGCAGTCATTCTCCTTATGTCGTTTCCGATACTAAAATAGACCAGCTGCTGATGGTTCGAGGCGCGGCGGCAAGATCTGAATGCGGTTCGTGCCTCAGGGTCCGGCTCCGAAAAATGCCAGCCGGGTGAAAAGCGTGTAGTCGGCTTCGAAGACCATCATTGTCACGAACACCAGCACCAGTATCGGCGGCAGGATGATCGCATAGGCCAGCGCCAGTCGTTCCCAGGCCATGTGCATGAAGACAGCGACGATCAGCCCTGCCTTGAGGATCATGAAGATCAGGATCAGCGACCATCTGAGATAGCCGTGGAGGCCGAAATAGTCGACCAGGTAGGAACAGGTGCTGAGGATGAACAGCCACGCCCAGACCACCAGATAGAGCTTGATCGGATGTTGCTGATGCACGTCGGCACGGGCGACGGCCGCCGGCGCTGCCGCATGAAGTGCGTGTTGTCCTAGGCCGTTTGCGGTTGCTTCAGCCATGTCTGCCTCTCACCAAAGATAGAAGAATGCGAAGATGAACACCCAGACCAGATCGACGAAGTGCCAGTACAACCCCATGATCTCGACATTCTCGTAGCGGCCGGTGCGGCTGGTGAAGAAGCCGCGCCGTCCGAGGTCGTAGTCTCCGCGCCAGACTTTGCGCGCCACGATGATCAGGAAGATCACACCAATCGTCACATGCGTGCCGTGGAAACCGGTGATCATGAAGAAACACGACCCGAATTGTGCGGCACCCCAGGGATTACCCCAGGGTCGCACCCCTTCAGTGATCAGCTTTGTCCATTCGAAGGCTTGCATGCCGACAAAGGTCGCGCCGAGTGCCGCGGTCAGAAGCATGAGGATGGCCGTCTTGCGGCGGTCGTGGCGATAGCCGAAGTTGACCGCCATGGCCATTGTTCCGCTGCTGGAGATCAGCACGAAGGTCATGATGGCAATAAGGATCAGCGGGATATCCGAGCCGCCGATACGAAGCGCAAAGACCTCGCTCGGATTGGGCCACGGCACCCGTGTCGAAATGCGCGCGGTCATGTAGGAGAGCAGGAAGCAGCCGAAGATGAAGGTGTCGCTGAGCAGGAATATCCACATCATGGCCTTGCCCCAGGACACGTTCTTGAACGCACGCTGATCCGAGGACCAATCGGCGGCAATGCCTCGCCAGCCTGTAGGCCGTGGCTCCGTATGGCCGATATGTGTCAGTGTCTCTGCCATCCGCTTGATCCCCTTTAGGTCAGCAACTCCCGGCAAATGTCGATGAACGTCGCGGCCCAGCCGGCCAGCAACGCGAAGATGGCAAGCCAGACGAAGAGCAGGAAATGCCAGTACATGGCGCATAGTTCCACGCCGAGGCGAAGCCGTTCCGGCCGCGCTCCAGTCCAGGCGCTCGTGGTCGTCCTGCCCAGACCCACCAGCCCTCCCAAGACGTGCAGGCCATGCATACCGGTTATCAGGTAAAAGAAGCTGTTGGCCGGATTGGAGGCCAGGAAATAGCCGTCGGCGGTCAGTTGCCGCCATGCCATGAACTGACCGACCAGGAAGGCGAGCGCGGTGAGCCCGGCCGTGGCAAGGCCGAGCCTGACAGTGTCGATCTGACCCCTGCGCGCCGCCACCGAAGTGCATTGCAGGGCGACGCTGCTCAGGACCAGCACGCCGGTGTTGAGCCAGAGCAGTCGCGGCAGGGGCAACGGCTGCCAGTCCGACACCGCCATCCGCATGAAATAAGCACTGGTGAAGAGCGCGAACAGGCAGCCGACGACAGCAAGGAAAACGCCGAGACCTATCTTGGCTGTTGGCAGGGCCGACCGGTCGAGCTCGACAAAATCACCGGCCAGACCTTGCTCGAGCCATGGCTTCGTCATCAGCCGCTGGTGCGAAAGCCACCATCCGGCAAAACCGGCAATGACGAGCAGGAAGACCAGGATGACGCTCATGCCGGCTCCCTTGAGGGTCCGAAGGAGCCCGGCATGTTCTGCGGGATGAAGTCTTCCTTGGCACCCGGTACGCTGTAATCGTAAGCCCAGCGATAGACGATCGGCAGGTCCTTGCCGAAATTGCCGTGGGCCGGCGGTGTTTGCGGCGTCTGCCATTCGAGGGTCGTGGCCCGCCACGGATTGCCGCCGGCCTCGCGGCCATGGCGGATGCTCCAGATCAGGTTGAACAGGAACACCATCTGGGCGAAGCCGACAATGAAGGCCATGACGCTGATGAAAGAGTTCAGGTGATGGGCCGACTCCGTCATGATCGTCATGTCGGTCAGTTCGGCATAGCGCCGCGGCACGCCCATCAAGCCGAGGTAGTGCATGGGGAAGAAAATCAGGTAGGCGCCGAGGAAGGTGACCCAGAAATGGAACCGGCCCAGCGTTTCGTGGAGCATCCGGCCGGTGACCTTCGGGTACCAATGGTAGATCGCGCCAAAGACCACGAGGATCGGGGCGACACCCATGACCATATGGAAATGGGCGACGACGAACATCGTGTCGGACAGCGGAACATCGACGACGACATTGCCGAGGAACAGGCCGGTCAGCCCGCCATTGACGAAGGTGACGATGAAAGCCAGGGCGAACAGCATGGGTATGGTGAGATGGATGTCGCCGCGCCACAGGGTCAGCACCCAATTATAGACCTTGATGGCGGTCGGAATGGCGATGATCAGCGTTGTGGTGGCGAAGAAGAAGCCAAAATAAGGGTGCATGCCGCTGACATACATGTGGTGCGCCCAGACCACGAAACTCAGCGCGCCAATGCCGACGATGGCCCAGACCATCATCCGGTAGCCGAAGATGTTCTTGCGTGCATGGGTGCTGATCAGGTCGGATACGATGCCGAACGCCGGCAGCGCCACGATGTAGACCTCGGGATGGCCGAAGAACCAGAACAGGTGCTGGAACAGGATCGGGCTGCCGCCATTGTGTTGCAACTGCTCGCCCATCTCGGAAATCGCCGGCATGAAGAAGCTGGTGCCGAGCACGCGGTCAAGCAGCATCATCACGCTGGCGACGAACAGCGCCGGAAAGGCAAGCAGGGCCATGACGGTCGCGGTGAAGATGCCCCAGACGGTCAGCGGCAGGCGCATCATCGTCATGCCGCGGGTGCGACCCTGCAGCACGGTCACCACATAGTTGAGGCCACCCATCGTGAAGCCGATGATGAACAGGATCAGCGAGGAGAGCATCAGGATGATGCCCCAGTCCTGGCCGCCTGGCGTCCCGCTCATGATGGCCTGCGGCGGATAGAGCGTCCAGCCGGCGCCCGTCGGTCCGCCGGGCGCAAAGAAGCTCGACACCAGGACCAGCACGGCGAGCAGGTAGATCCAGTAGCTCAGCATGTTGACATAGGGAAAGACCATGTCGCGCGCGCCGACCATCAGGGGGATCAGATAGTTGCCAAAGCCGCCGAGGAAGAGGGCGGTGAGCAGGTAGATCACCATGATCATGCCGTGCATGGTGATGAACTGGTAGTAGGCCTCCGGGGTGATGAAGTCGAACGTGCCGGGAAAGCCAAGCTGCAGTCGCATCAGCCAGGACAGCACCAGGGCGACCAGGCCGATTGCTGTTGCCGTTGCCGAATACTGGACGGCGATGACCTTGGCGTCCTGCGAGAAGACGTATTTGGTCCACCAACTGTGCGGATGGTAGAGTTCTACTTCCGCGACTTCGGCCGGCGGGATGCCATCTGCAGGGGTGATGTCGACCATAGGAACACCTCCGTGTCCTTTTTTCAGCGAGACCCTACCGTTTCGAGCCCTGCTGCAATTTCGGGACCCGCTGCCGCGGTCTGTCCCGTCGTCTCGTCTGCCGACCCCGTCTTCTGGGGGGCCGACAATTGTGCAAAAGTCTGCTGCTGGCCGAGCCAGGCGACATAATCTTCCTGGGTGTCGACCATCACGACGCCATGCATCATCGGATGTCCCTGGCCGCAAAGTTCGGCGCATAGGACCTGGAAGGTTCCGGTCCTGGTCGGGGTGAACCAGAAATAGGTCACCGAGCCCGGGATCATGTCCATCTTGGCGCGGAATTCCGGTACATAGAAATCATGCAGCACATCGATCGAGCGGAGCAGCATCTTGACCGGTTTGCCGACCGGCAGATGCAGATCGGCCGCTGCGACCACGACATCGTCCTGACCATTGGGATCGCTGGGGATGACCCCCAGCGGATTGTCGGCACCGACGTCGCGCGTGTCTGATGTACCGAGCTTGCCGTCCCTGCCGGGCAGGCGGAAACTCCATTGCCATTGCTGGCCAATGACCTCGACCTCTGTCGCGTCGCGTGGAACGGTAACAAATCGGCTCCAGACGAACAGGCCGGGAACCAGTAGCGCCGTGACCCCAACCGCGGTGACGATCGTCAGCCACGATTCGAGCCGCTTGTTCTCCGGTTCGTACGCAGCACGATTGCCTTCCCGATGACGGAAGCGGAACACGCAATAGGCCATGAAAAGCACGACGGCGGCGAAAACGACGCCGGTGATCCAGAAAGTGATGATGATGGTGTTGTCGATATAGGCCCAGTTCGAGGCAATCGGCGTCCACCACCATGGGCTCAGGAGGTGAAACAACACCGAGCCCACGACGATCAAAACGAGTACAAGCGCTACGGCCATGTCCCGTTCCTCCGGCATTCAAGGGGGAGCGAAGCCGCCCGCAAGAAATGCCAAGCGCATCATAGCTTAATTTGGGGTCGCAATTCCAGAGGCTACTATCTTGACGGGAAAAATGCGCCCTTTGCCGCGGCGAGACGGGCTATCCCTGGATCAGCAGCAGGCTGGAATGACCTTCTGACCGCCTCAACGATCGTTCGAGCAGGAATTCCGAACGGCGCTTGAGGAGGATATGAGCGGACGCTGTTTTAGCCGGATTCCCAGTGCTATTTCAGCAGGTCGACCAGGACGTCGAAGGCGGCGTCAATATCGGCGCGGACGGCCTGGCGGACGGCTTCGGCATCGCGGTTGCGCAGTGCCGCGAACATCTCCTGGTGATGCTCGTTGGCGGTCGAATAATTTCCGGAATCATGCAGCATGTTGAAATAGGGACTGATCTGCAGCCACAGATTTTCGATGATGTTGAGGATGTTTTCCGAGCCGGCCGCGCGGTAGATGGAGAAGTGAAAGGCGTAGTTGGCGCGCAGATAGGATTTGACGTCTCCCGCCGCGTTGGCCTGTTCGAGCGCTGCCAGATGCTGGCCGAGTTGCGCGATGCCCTGATCGTCGATGCGCTCTGCCGCCCAGGCGGCGGCGATCGCCTCGATCTCGAAGCGGACATTCCTGAGATCGATGAGGCGCGCGCGGCTGAGTGCGGGAATGCCGATCGAGCGCCCTGAAACGACCATCAGGGCATTGGCCGCGGTCAGTCGCCGCAATGCCTCCCTGACCGGCATAGGACTGACCCCGAAGGCGTCGGCCAGGCTTTGCACCGTCACCATCTCGCCAGGCACGATGCTGCCGTCGAGGATCAATTCGGTGACGTGGCGATAGACCCTGTCCTGCAGGGTCTCCTTGGACAGGGGCACGATCTCGACACCCGGCTTCCTGAACGCCGCTCCGGCCATTTCCATCAACCTTTCGGCGCAAAGGCCGCGCCATAACTCGTTCCCGGAATGCAGGGTTCCGGCTGCCGCGTCAAGCGTCGGCGCCCCAGTCTTGATGTAAGATATTTCATCATTGATCGTTGATCAAATGATGATACGGTCTCCGACATCGAATGACGCGGGCATGCTCGGCGGCGTGCTGCTTTTGACGGCGCTGCAGATGCTGCTGGCCGGCACCACGCTGCCTACGCCACCAGGGCAATTCTTTACGGGCTGGTCGTTCTGGGCGCCGTCATGGCGCTGCGCGAACGGCGGCTGCAATGAAAAGGACAGGACGATGAGCGCAAAGGCACCCGCATCGGCGGACGAATTTCTGGCCGGGCTGAAAGGGCAGCGCGTGCTGGTGACGGCGGGCGCCGGCGGCATCGGCTTCGCCATCGCCGACACGCTGTCGCGGCTCGGCGCACGCATCGTCGTCTGCGACATCTCCGACGAGGCGCTGGCCGCGGCTCCCGGCAAGATCGACCTGGTCGCGGCGGTCAAGGCCGATGTCTCGCGCGACGAGGACGTCGACCGGCTGTTCGAGACGGTCAAGGAGAAACTCGGCGGGCTCGACGCGCTGATCAACAACGCCGGCATTGCCGGGCCGACAGGCGGTGTCGACGAGATCGAACCGGATGACTGGCGGCGCTGCATCGATATCTGCCTGACAGGGCAGTTCCTCTGCGCAAGGCGCGCCGTACCGCTGATCAAGGCAGCCGGCGGCGGCTCGATCGTGTCCATGTCGTCGGCGGCCGGCCGCCATGGCTACGCGTTCCGCACGCCCTATTCGGCCGCCAAATTCGGCGTCATCGGTTTCACGCAAAGCCTCGCCAAGGAGCTTGGGCCGCACGGCATCAGGGTCAATGCCATCCTGCCCGGCATCATCGAGGGGCCACGCATCGAAAGCGTCATCGCGGCGCGCGCCAAACAGGTCGGCATCAGCCACGAGGAGATGACGGGCCGCTATCTGCAGAACATCTCGCTGCGCCGCATGACCAGCCCCTATGACGTGGCCTCGATGGTGGCGTTCCTGCTCTCCGATGCGGGCATCAACATTTCCGGCCAGTCGCTCGGCGTCGACGGCAACGTCGAAACACTTTGAGGACCAAGCCATGGCCAATGTCGCGATTGTCGGAAGCGGGTTCATCGGGCGGGCCTGGGCAATCAGCTTCGCCCGCGCCGGCCATGATGTGCGCATGTGGGATCAGTCGCCTGCCGCGACGGGCGGGGCGCGCCACTACATAGAGGGCGTGCTCGGCGATCTCTCCGCGAACGACCTGCTGCGCGGGCAATCCGTCGACACCGTGCTTGGCCGCATCGCCATCGTTGGCGAGCTGGCGGAGGCGCTGGCCGGCGCAACCCATGTCCAGGAAAACACGCCTGAAAACCTGGATGTGAAGCGGGAGGTGTTCTCGCTGATCGATCGGCTTGCCGGGCCGCAAACGATCATCGCCAGTTCCACCTCGGCGTTGTTGCCGTCGAAATTCACCGACCATCTGCAAGGGCGGCACCGCTGCCTAGTCGTGCATCCGATCAACCCGCCCTATCTCATTCCGGCGGCAGAGGTGGTGCCGGCGCCGTGGACTTCCGCCGAGACGCTGGAGAAGACGCGCGCCTTCCTCATCGACGCCGGCCACGCGCCGCTGGTGATGAGGCGCGAGCTCGACGGCTTCATCATGAACCGCCTGCAAGGGGCCTTGCTGGAGGAGGCTTTCCGGCTTGTCGCGGACGGCTACGCCAGTGTCGAGGATGTCGATATCGGCATTCGCGATGGCTTGGCACTGCGCTGGTCCTTCATGGGACCGTTCGAGACCATCGACCTCAACGCACCCGGCGGCGTGCGCGACTATGTCGATCGTTACCAAGGCATCTATTCCAACATCTTCCCGCAGATGCTGCGCCGCGTCGACTGGGCGGGCGATGTCATGAAAACGGTCGAGGCCGAGCGCAGCAAGCGCCTGCCGAGGGAAAGCCTGGGTGACCGGCAGGTCTGGCGGGATCGCCGGCTGATGGCGCTGGCGGCACACAAGAAGAAATCGGATCAGGAGTTCGGACAATGAAAGAAACCAGCCGCAAATCAGGCGCATCGGCGGCCAAGGGCAAGGTCATCATCACCTGCGCGGTGACGGGTGCGATCCACACGCCGACCATGTCGCCCTATCTGCCGATCACGCCGGATCAGATCGCCTCGGAAGCGATCGCGGCGGCGCAGGCCGGTGCTGCGATCCTGCATCTGCATGCGCGAGACCCGGAAACCGGCAAGCCCGACCAGACGCCGGAGGCGTTCGCCCGCTTCCTGCCGCACGTCAAGCAAGGAACCAATGCCGCCATCAACATCACCACAGGCGGCAGCCCGTACATGAAGGTCGAGGAGCGCGTGCGCCCGGCTGCCCAGTTCAAACCTGAGGTCGCCTCACTCAATATGGGCTCGATAAATTTCGGGCTCTATCACCTCGCCGACAAGTACGAGACCTTCAAGTTCGACTGGGAAAAGCCGCATCTGGAGGCGACGCGCGACCTCGTTTTCCGCAACTCGTTCAAGGACATCGAATACATTCTGGCGACTTGCTACGACAATGGCACGCGCTTCGAGTTCGAGTGCTACGACATCGCCCATCTCTACAACCTCGCCCACTTCGCCGATCGGGGGCTGGTGAAGCCGCCGTTCTTCGTGCAGTCGGTGTTCGGCCTGCTCGGCGGCATCGGCACCCATCCCGAAGACGTCGCCCATATGAAGCGCACAGCTGACCGGCTGTTCGGCGACCAGTTCCGCTGGTCGGTGCTGGGCGCCGGCGCCAGCCAGCTGCGCATCGCCGCGCAATCGGCAGCACTCGGCGGCAACATCCGCGTTGGGCTGGAGGACAGCCTGTGGGCCGGCAAGGGCAAGCTCGCCAAGTCGAACGCCGAACAGGTCTTGCTGGCGCGCAAGCTCATCGAAGGGCTTGGCATGGAGGTGGCGACGCCTGACGAGGCGCGCGAGATCCTGTCCCTGAAGGGCGGCGACAAGGTCGCCTTCTGACCCGGCCAGGACCGAGGGTGCGAGTTTTTCTCGATGGTCAAGAAATAGCAAGGCCGCCGGCGGCCTTGCTATTGCCGTTCCGGTCGACGCCTAAGGCGTCGTCTGCGCTTCGATCTTGGTAGCCATCTGGTCGATCTTGTCTGCAAGGACGCCTTCGGCCCAGGCGGTGACGTCGTCGTCGACGGGCTTGTTGGCCATGTCCGTCAGCGCTGCATCGAGCGATGCCTGGTCGGTGCCGACGGTTGCCGTGGCAGCCGCCGCCTCAGCCTGGTCCGCCGCTGCGTTGTCGGCGTCGACAACGGCCTGCTGGGCGGTGATCTGATCTTTCACAGCCTGGATCTGCGCAGCCGTGGCATTCGGATCAGCCTGCAGCGCGGTCAGTTGCGCATTCAGCTTATCCAGTTGGGCCTGCGCGGCGGCGGCCGTGGCGGCTGCCGTCTCAGCTGCGGCCTGGGCAACCTTGGCTTTCGCCGACTGTGTCACGAAGGCCTGTAGGGCAGCGAACTTCTTGCTCTTGGAATTCATATAGGCGTTGATGTTGCGCTGCAGCGAATTCAGCCGGCCGAGTTTGGCATGGATGTTTTTCTCCTTCGGCACGGCTGCGACCTTGGTGGTCGTGTCGACCGTGGTGTCGGTCGTGGCATCAGCATCCACCTTGCCAACACGTCCGGGGGCCGACGCAGACTTGCCATGCGAGGCACCGCTGTTGCCTTTGCCATTGCCGCCAGCATTGCCGTTGCCGCCACCGTGGCCGCTGCCATTGCCGCCACCGTGCCCGTTGCCGCCGGCCCCGGCGAGCGCCGGCGACGCCAGAAGCGTCAATGCGGCAAGCGCCGCGAACAGAGTTTTTCGGTTTGTCATGGTGTCTCCTCGGGGAATCGCCACCTCCGCCCAACCGCGCTAGATCAGCGTAATATGAGAATCCACTAATCGTACGGAGTAAACTTTAGACAAATGCGGTCGCAATGCGCGAGTCTGGTAATGGCTTGTGGCTTAACTTATTGATATTTCATGCAAATAGGCGCCGTGAGGTCGCTGTGCTACTGAAGTCCCATACCAGCCAGGACCATGGTCCCGTCCGTCAGACAATGTCGGTCGGAAACGCGTTGGAATACCGGAAGTCGATGACGAAAAGCCTGGCCGAATGCGTGAGGCAGGAACGCCATGGCTTTGCTCTCAGCGAAGACGGCATGGTCGCCATTGGTCGTCGCCCTAGATCAGCAGCAGGCCCTTCATGCTGGCGTATCCCTTGCGCCCGATGATGATGTGGTCGTGCACGCCGATGCCCAGCCGTTTGCCCGCTTCGATGATCTCTTTCGTCATCTCGATGTCGGCGCGCGATGGCGTCGGATCGCCTGACGGGTGGTTGTGCAACTTCCTTCGGTGAGATGCTAACTTGCTGAAAAATATGTACAACTTCATTCATACCATCGGCGCAAGGGTCGTCGCTTGGGTGCGGTGCTATGAACTCTATCGTATCCAATCACGCTCACTCACCGGCGTCCATCGCCAATCGCGTTGACGCACGGCACGCCACGGTGTTCGTACGGTCCCACGCCTCAAGTTCGTCTACTGGATACAACACCGCTTTGCCCAGCTTGACGTAGGCCGGTCCAATTCTCTTGGCGCGCCAATTTCGCAGCGTTCCAAGAGAAATACTTCCGCGATAGCGTTCCGCGACTTCGTCAGCTGTCAAAAATTTTCTGTCGTCCATCAGTTCAACCTTCGAAATTGGAAGCGTGTGAGCGTGCTCAAGCACGTTCGCCAACTGTGCACCATCTAGTTGCAGGGCCACGGAGTTGCATTTGGTTCTGAAATGGAAGCCGCAATGTGGGGGAATAGATGAGCCGGATATGACCGGATAGAAATCGGAGGCGAGTGCGCCAAGCCGCCCCTTGGTGGCCGGCGTCGTTAGGATGAGGGAAAAAACGACGCTGGCCATGCGGTCCGGAAGGTCCGCCGCAGTTTAGCGGTAGCTGATGCTGGACGTGGCGTAATGGTGCTCCATCCGTTCCCGGCCCGTTCGAGAAGGTGATCATCCAAAAGGTGTGGGCGCATCGTTCAATCTCGCCCTCCGCACCTGAGAGAGCCAATTGACGAAGTATCGAAATGCAACCTCCGCCAGATCGACCGCTACACAAGGGGACGGTGAGCGGTAGCACCCAAATCAGCAGTGTGGCTTGATCGCGATACAATGCCACAGATCAGCGCCCACGCCACGTTGTGGCGATAGAGAATAGCGATTACTCTATGTGGCCAGATCCGCGTAGCTGCGCCAGCAGGATCAATGCTGTGCCATGGTACTGGGCACTCACATGTTCGCTAAGCGGGGCCGATTCCCATGTGGCCAGAGTCTCGATCAGGGCGGATGCATCACCATTGACAGCGGTGCATTTTAGATGACCGCTTTTCTCGAGCACGACGACGGCGGCGTCCGCCTGGCCGTATCCTATCGCGGCCAATCTTTGGACGGTAATGTCGCCGTCTATACGAACATCAAACAGCACTGAACCCTTGGTTTTCTCCGCAGCGTCTCCCACCCTGTCAGAAAACGCTCGCTGGATGCCGTCGGGATTAGCAATCGACTGCTCAAACAGAACCAACTCAACGTGCCCAGCCGCCATTTGGCAACAGTGCGCTGTTTGCCGCGATTAGCATAGCGGCATTCACAGGCTTCTGGTGTTTTCACAGCACCCAAGTGGCACGCCCTTGAAACGCGACTTTAGCGCGCGACCAAGCGCTCCTCTTCAATTCCGACCGGCTCAACCGCCGAGGTATCCCGTTTCCCTGGGGTTCTTGGAAGCTTTTCGAACTTTCTGGGTCGCCCCTCAGCCGGAATTGCGGGTGCTTATGGACAGAACGGGATAGTAGATTCGGTTTTTGGGCTGGTTGTGAGGCACCGGCTTATGGCATGCTCGTTGTTCGTATAGCGCGCGTCATCACGCATCTTCCAATATGAACGGCAGCTGTGCGCTTGGCTCCTGTTCGTGTGGACCGATCTCACGTTCGCCTGCAAGCGGACAAACAGTGTCCATCGTCATCTGCTGCGCCTTTCAAATTGACTGCGGGAAACGCGACGCGAGATATCGCCTTTTTGCTCCCGGCGGCCGATTTCCGAGGACCTGGGCAACGCCGCGTCACGCCGTGTTGACGTTCAAGCCGTAACCTGTCCCGTAGCGTGCCGCCGGAACTCTTAGCGACAGGTTCGGCATCATCGTCTGCCGGGCGCGCTCGTATGCGTCCCAATCGGCGACATCGGGAAGCGATGGGATTGTGACCCATTCGCCTTGGTCGAAGCCTGCGAGTGCAGCGTCGACCATTGCCTCGGCCTTCATGACGACTTCGCCGGGAAGATGGTCAAGAGACATCCCGCCTGTTTCCCAGAAATCGGTTGCGGTGGCGCCCGGAAGTACGGTTTGAATATGGATATTCCTATCCCCGAGCTCTTTGTGAAGCGAAAGCCCAAGCGCAAGGACGAATGCTTTCGAGGCGCCGTAAACACCGTTCAGGATTTCGGGGGTGATGGCCACGACGGATGCGAGGTTGATGATCGCGCCGCCGCCTCTGCTCACGAGAGCTGGCGCAACGGCGTAGGTCAAACGCATCAGTGCGACGACGTTTAGGGCGATGATGTCGTCCATCTTGTCCACATCGGACGCAAGCAACGTGTCCATAGCGCCGATGCCTGCATTGTTGACCAGCATCGTGACTCTGTTGTCGGTGCTGAGCAGGGTTTCAATACGGCCGAGGTCCCTTCGGTCATTGAGATCCGCAACGACGACTTCCACGATCCTGCCGGTCTCACCGCGGAGGCGATTTGCCAGCTCTTCGAGACGTTCACGGCTGCGAGCGACAAGGATCAAATCATAGCCTCGGCGCGCCAGCCGATCGGCGTAAATCGCGCCAATGCCCGAGGAGGCGCCAGTAACGAGCGCTGTACCGTTCGCAGAAGTTGTCATGGTCGTTTCCTGTTGGTTATCGCGCCGGCGACAGCGCCTGTTTCAGATCCTCGCCACGCAGCACGTCACACCCGGTCGATCGTCACATCCGTAACGTCGATCGTGATCGGTACGAACTCCTGGTTTGCTACGCCCGCGGCGTCACGCAGAAGCACCCGCCTTCGCATAGGAAAAACAAACCCATCGAATTCCCTTGGGTCATAGGTGTAGTGGGCTACAGGCGGACTGCCGGTAACATCAGGCGAATAGTCCATCCGTCGAAGCATGAATTTGTGGTCGTAGTAGAAGACCTGATCGGCGTTGTGGTTGGCGATGCTCTCCGGGAATTTAACCGCAAGCCGGCGCCAGGTGTTTCGCTCATTTTCGACCCACGGCGCGATTTCGTTAACCTCGACGCCGGGATAGGTGAAGGCGAAAGGCCCGGTGAAATAGTTCCACACGGCGGCGCTGGTAAAATAAGCGACCTGGATCGCATCCCACGGCGTGCTGGCGTCGATGAAGCTCGTCGGAAAAGACTTGCGAGGGTCGATACGCTGCTCGACCAGCTCACCCGCGAGCGTGGTAATGACAACGCGCTCGGGATTGACCTCCAGCTGCGACATGCGGTCGGGTCCCGTGAAAGGCGCGAACGTAATGTGCTCACGATGGGGATTGATGACGACCGTCTGGTTCGCGTAGACGTCAGGCCACCCCCTTGCTTCCCAGAACGGGCCGCCCAGCGACATCCGGGCCGTGATCTTGGCGATCTTGGCCCAGTTCTCTAGTCCACCATGCGCATCGAGTACCGCAGTCAATAGCTTGTCCATGGGATGTTCCTTTGCGATGATTTTTCTTTGAGGTCACCCGCAGCACGGCGGGCTAGTTCGTCGGGGCACTTGCCGCCTGTTCGATCAGCCGGGCGACCTCTTTCGGATGGGACACGAAAGGCACGTGGCTGGATTTGATCTCGGCCGTGGTCGCGCCCATGCGTTTTGCATAGAACCGCTCAAGGTCGGGATTGATCGCCCGGTCTTGTTGCGCGACGAGGTACCATGACGGGATGGTCTTCCAGGCCGCCGCCGTCACGGACGAAGCGAACGCGCTGCCGATGATCGGCTTCTGCGCCGCTGCCATCACGCTTGCTTCCTCAGCCGGAACGTCCTTAGCGAACAGCTCCCGAAATTGTGCCGGGTCGATGGTAATGAACCCCGCTGCGTCAGGTCTGAGCGCGGGGCCGAGCGCCGATGGGAACTCCTTCGTGTGCGCGCCGATCGCCTCGCCGGCTTCCGGTGCGAAGGCGGCGATATAGACGAGCGCCTTCACGTTGTCGTTGCCGGCAGCGGCCCCGGTGATCACTGCGCCGCCATAGGAGTGGCCGACGGCGACCACCGGGCCTTTCTGAGCCTCGATCACCCGCCTGGTCGTCTCGATGTCATCGGCAAGCGAGGTCAGCGCGTTCTGCACGGCGATAACGGTGTAGCCGTCGTGTTGCAGAATCGGAATAATGTGTTGCCAACCGGTGCCGTCGGCAAACGCGCCATGGACGAGCACGATCGTCGGTTTCGCCGCAGCGAATGCGACGGGGCTGATAGTTGCGACAACCGGCCGCTTGGTCGGCACTGGCGCCGGCTGTGCCATGGCGACGGAGCCGGAGAGACTGGTGGCATTCAGGAAGGCGAAAAATATCCCGACGGTGAGAGTTTTGGTCACGGCAATGTCCTCCATGGGACGGCGCAGCCTCAGCGGGCCGAGTCGACGTGGTTGCGACGATTGGTTCTGGATTTTTGCTTCGCCCCCGACAGCTAGGCCCGGAGCAGTGAGCGGCGCACACACCGTGCGCGCCGGCTGTTTCACGTCAGTTGGCGCAGGGACCTGAACGCCGCACGCATTTCGGCAGAGAACAGTTCCGGCTCTTCCCACTGGGCGAAGTGGCCGCCTTTGTCGACGACGTTGAAGTAGATGAGCTTGTGGTAGCTTCGCTCGGTCCAGCTGCGCGGCGCACGATAAATCTCGCCGGGGAAAATCGTCACAGCCGCGGGGATCGAGATATCGACGGCGTTGAAATTGTTCGCGTTGTTTTCCCAATAGAGCTGTGCCGACGAGATCGCGCTGTTGGTGAGCCAGTAAAGCGTGATGTCGTCGAGCATTTCATCCTTGGTAAGCGAGCGTTCGGGCTCGCCGCCGCTGTATGTCCATTGGGCGAACTTATCGTACATCCAGGCGGCCAGTCCGGCGGGAGAATCCGACAGCCCGTAGCCCACAGTTTGCGGGCGGGTGGTCATCATGCTGCCGTAGGCGCCGTTCTTCGCAAAAAAGGTGTTGAGCTGGTCGTAGGCCGCCTTTTCGTCAAGGGACAGTCCGTCAGGGGCCGGATCCCCGGCGCGCATGAACTTGGCGACTTCGGGAGGAACGGTTGCCGGCATGTTGACGTGGATGCCAAGCAGGCCCGCCGGCGCCTGATGAGCCATCTTGTCACAGACGACCGAACCCCAATCCCCGCCTGCGGCGACGTAGCGTTCGTATCCCAGTCGCCGCATCAGGACGTCCCAGGCCACACCGATGCGGTCGGCATTCCAGCCAGGCTCCGTCGGCTGGTCCGAGAACCCGTAGCCCGGCATTGAAGGCAGAACAACATCGAACGCATCCTCGGCGGTGCCGCCGTGAGCAGTCGGGTCGGTTAGCGGGCCGATGACCTTGAGAAGTTCCAGGATCGAGCCCGGCCAGCCGTGCGTGATGACCAGCGGCAGCGCATTCGGATGCTTGGACTTGACGTGGATGAACTGGATGCGCAGGCCGTCGATCTCGGTGAGGAACATCGGCAAGGCGTTCAGTGTCTTCTCTACCTTGCGCCAGTCGTAGTCGGTACCCCAGTAGCGCACGAGCTTCCGCAGATTGGCCAGCTGCACGCCTTGCGATTCATCCTTCACGGTCTCCTTGGCCGGCCACCTAGTGGCCAGCACACGCCGGCGAAGATCGACGAGTGCCTCTTCGGGGACGTTGACCTGAAATGGATAGACGGCACCTTCTTGGGCGGCTGCTGCCGGCCGTGCTGGAAGCAGACTGAAAGTGCCCGCCGTACCCAGCGTTGCAATGGACGCCGCCGCGGAGAGGGAGAGAAAACCACGCCGAGACGGCGACGACAATGCAATGGCAGTGCCCGTCTTCGGCAATGAGAGGTTTACGTCACTATCCCGGCCTTCACGTGCGCCGCCATCGACGATACCCTGTACACCATCGTGTTGGGTCATGTTCTTCTCCTTTTGAAGTTGCCCATTGTGGATCCGCGAAGACCGGAAAGATTGATGCGGTCAATGCCTGGGCAATAACGTCAGAAGGGTCGTTTCAAATATATTGGACGAACGTGTCGACGATACTTTCGCATCAACGGGGGCGGAACTGTGATTTTGAGACGGTGCTGCCTCAGCTGGAGAACCTCGCCATTGAGGATGGCGTGCATGCGGACCGGAGCGCCGACTGCCTCACTGCAGCGGGGGACGGAGCTTGGCGTTCATGCTCACCAGTTCGGCGAGCGAGCGAGCTTTCATTTTCTGCATCATACGGCCTCTATGGGCCTTTACGGTGATCTCGCTGATGCCGAGCTCGAAACCCACCTGTTTGTTCATCAGGCCGGAAATCACCAATGTCATGACCTCCCATTCCCGACGGCTGAGCGTGGCTTGATCGTCTCTCAGCGCCTGCAATTCGGCTTCCCGGACAATCGTTTCCCGGCTGCGCTCAATCGCCTTGCCGATGGCGTCTAACAGCACGTCGTCGCTGACAGGCTTCGTCAGAAACTCGGCGGCCCCGGCTTTCATCGCCCGAACTGTTGTCGGTACATCGCCGTAGCCCGTTATGAAAATGATCGGCATCTCAGCCCGCTCAGCCGTGACTTGCTTTTGTAAATCCAGACCATTGAGGTCGGGCAGGCTAACGTCGAGTATCAGGCAGTTCGGGACAGATACGCGCGGTCTCGCCAGGAATTCCTCGGCCGACGCAAATGTCTCGGCCTGTGAGCCCGTGAGATTGATAAGTGCCTCCAATGATTCCCGGACCGAGATATCGTCATCGACAATGAACACGATTGGTGTGGTATGCGACATGGATGGCTCCATTCCCTCGTAAACAGCAAATTCTGAAAAGCAATGCTTGCCGCGGGGTGTCAGTTCACGCGAAGCGCTATGGTAAGTGCGTCGAGTAGCGCAGTCTGGCTGAATGGTTTTGAAAGGCAATCCACCGCGCCGTCTTCAAGCGCGCGCGCGCGAATTGCCTCATTTTCATGTGCGGTCATGAACACGATAGGAATATTCCGCCGGCGGTGTTTCAGTTCCTGCTGGAGACCAGGGCCCGTCATTCCTGGCATAACCACGTCGAGAACCAGACAGTCGGTTCGGTCTACCCAATCAGAGGCGAGGAAGTCTTCTGCTGACGAGAATGCCTGAACTGCAAAGCCGAACTCTCTAAGCAAGTCGGGCAACGACTCGCGAACGGACTCGTCATCATCGACGACCGACACGAGTGACTTAATTACCATCAATCATTCCTCATGGCTTGCAGAATTTCTGCATTGGCAGAGATGTAGCCCAAGCGATCACCGTCGCTCAAATGCTCGGACTTTCGGGGGATGGAAAATGAAAACGTCGCGCCTGGTCCCTCATTCGGTGCGGCCCAGAGACGGCCTTGGTGACTTTCGATAATGTGGCGGCTGACGGACAGGCCGATTCCCATGCCGCTGGTCTTCGTGGTGTAAAAGGCGTCGAAGAGCCTTTCGGCCACATGAGGCTCAAAACCCACGCCTGTATCCTGTACGGTGAGGCGAACGTGCTCGCCGTCGTCACGATCCGTCCGGATGAGCAATTGCCTTGGACGGTCATTGACGCCCTTCATCGCATCCGATGCATTCAGCAGAAGGTTCAGAACGACTTGCTGAAGCTGGACACGATCTCCCGTCACTGGCGGAATGTCATCTCGAAGCTCCGCGCGGAGGGTGACGCGGTTTCTTTGAAGGTCGCTCGATGACAGCGCGATGATCTCCCGAGTCGCTTCGTTCAGGTCGACGGAGTCCGTCAGCGCGTTGTTCTTGGCAAAGAGTGCACGCAATCGAACGATGACATCCGATGCACGTTTGCCATCGCGAAGTGTGCGCCGCGCCGTTTCGCGCGCCCCGTCCACGTTGGGCGGATCCGCGGCAAGCATTCTCAGACACGTGCTTGCGTTGGTAATTATGCCTGAAAGGGGCTGATTGACCTCGTGCGCGATCGATGCGGTCAGAGCCCCGAGTGTCGTGGCCCTGGCAACGTGTGCCAGTTCCGACCGAACTTTGCCGAGTGCTTCTTCTGAACGGCGCCGCTCGGTGACATCTTGGACCGCACCGATGTACTCCAGCCGCCCATCGTGATCGCGGGTGCCATGAGCGACCACATCCAGGTATTTGACCGAGCGGTCGGGCATCAACAGTCGGCACTCATACTCGAAGTCGCTGCCGTCGCTACGAGCCCGATCGATCGTCTCACTGAGCAGTTCGAGGTCATCCGGGTGGATGCGGGAACCGAGGAGTTCAATCGTCACAGGCACTCGGTGTTCAAACTCGAATATCCGATGAGCCTGCTCCGACCAGGTGATGTCGCTTGTCCCGACACGCCAGGAGAAACTCCCGGTTGAGCTGAGCTGCTGGGCTTTGGACAGGAAAGCTTCGCTGCGCTTCAGCGCGCTTTCGCTGCGGGCTCGTTCGACCGCGATGCTGGCGATCTGCGACAGCTGGGCGATGAGTTCGCGTTGGAAGGCTGTGGGCAGTCCTGGCTCGTATTGATAGAAGGCCAAGGCACCCAGGGCCTTTTGGTCGTGTGACAGGATCGGCGATGACCAGCACGCCTTGATACCATGGGATAGGGCTAGCGTGCGCCATCCGTGTTTGTCCCATTGCAGATCGGCTGCAATATCCGAAACAATCACCTGCTTCTTCTCGAAAGCCGCCAAACCGCAAGGTCCTGATGCTCTATGCGCCGGCCTGCCATGCATGGTCTCGTTGTAGCCGGATGGAAGGGCAGGGCCGGCGCCGTGCTGCCATGTCGTTTCGTCCGCGCTGTAAAACAGGATGCCGCAATGACAGCCGCTGGCCATCTCTTCGACAAGACGGCACAAGGCGTCGAGGACCAGGGGAAGCGTGTGGCCCCAAGCCACCATCTCGAGCAACCGCTTTTCGTGAGCGAGCAGCGTTTCGGCCCGCTGCCGGTCGTCTTCACTGTGCGTTCGTGCAACGGCGATGCTGGCGACATGCGTCAGCTTTTGCATAAGCGACTGGTGGAAGGTGGTGGGCAGACCCCCGTCCGGCCGATAGATTGCGAAGGTTCCGAGTGCCTCACCCGTTGCTGCGATAATTGGCGTCGACCAACAGGACTTCAAACCATGCGCCAGGGCGAGTGTCTGCCAGCCTGTTTGGTCCCATCTTGCGTCAGTCGCAACATCCGAAACGATAACTTGGATCTTCTGGCAGACCGCCATCCCACACGGACCAGCTTCGGGACTGACAGTCTTGCCCTCAAGGGCCTTGCTGTAGGTGGCCGGCAGTCCAGGGCCGATCGAGCGTTCGACCTTCAGACCCGCGCGGTCGAGGAGCAGAACGCCGCTGACGCAACCGTTCGCCATCTTGTCGAGCAAGACGCACAACTCATCCAGGACACCGGGAAGCGGGCTTCCGGACGCGACCATCTCGAGCAAAGATTTCTCACCCGACAGCAGTGCCTCGGCACGTTTGCGGTCGTCAATGTCGGTTTGAAGGAGATACCAAAGAACAATTTTCCCATTCACGTCGCGCAAGGGGAAGCCTTGCGTGTGAAACCAGCGGTATTCGCCGTCCGCGCGGCATAGGCGGGCTTCATAATCATAAGGCTCGCCCGTCCGGACGCATTCCATCCATTTCACGAGGATGGCCGGCCGGTCATCAGGATGGAAGGCTTTGCCGAGTGGCCGGTCCTTCCTCTTCATGTCTTCAAGGGTAACGCCGATATAGTCGAGCATGTACTGGTTGGCGTGCTCGAATTGGCCATCCGCCGACATGAGCGTAACGATCGCCGGCAAGCCATCGACGATAACGCGAAAACGGTTCTCTTCGACGCGAAAGGCTTCCTCTACGCACTTCCGATCTTCGATATCGGTGTTTATTCCACACCACTTGACGGTTTCACCATTGGCATTGACCAATGGGCAGGTGCGGACATTGAACCAACGGAACACGCCGTCGACGCGCCGCAACCGGGCTTCGAGTTCTCCTGGCGAGCCAGAAGCTACGATGGCATCCCAGCCTTCCACGAAACGGGGCGCGTCGTCCGGGTGTAGGACTGCCTGCCAGCCTTGGCTGCTGGCTTGCTCGAGCGAAAGACCGGTGTAGTCACACCAGCGTCGATTGACGAAGTCAGTGTGGCCATCCGGGAGCGTGGCCCAAACCAGACCGGGGAGAGCATCGACCACGTGGCTGAGTTCGCTCTCCATGCCAGTCCTTTCGCGGCCATCGGTGACAGTCTCTGACACGAAGATGCGCCACATGCGTTGCGAAAGCGATGATGCTTTGGTGTTGGTTTGCGATGAATGGCTGAAAGCGGACGGCGCTCACAGCGGCGGATGTTCGTGCCGCACATTTCATTGTCGCCCACCTCGTCCTGTGCCACAGCGCGACCTAAGCGCGCAGAACCCCGAGCAACTCGACGGCGGCTGAACCCGACGAGGACGGGTTCTGGCCTGTGATCAGCCTCCCATCGACGACCGTGAAATCGACCCAATCGCCTTTCTTCTCATAGAGACCGCCCAGACGCCTCAACTCGTCTTCGACGAGGAAGGGTACGACGTTCGTCAGGTGGACGGCTTCTTCCTCGGTGTTGGTAAAGCCGGTGACGCGCTTGCCACTGACGATGGGCTGTCCCTGATAAGTCACTTTTTGCAGAACGGCCGGGGCGTGACAGACGGCAGCGACCGGCTTGCCTGCGTTGTAGACGTCCTCGATCAGGGCGATCGAATTCCTGTCATCGACGAGATCCCACATGGGGCCATGTCCGCCAGGATAAAACACCGCATCGAAGTCGGCGGCTTTGACATCGCGAAGCACCGTGGTGTTGGCCAGGACAGCCCGAGCGGCGGCATCTTCCTTGAAACGCGTCATCGCCTCGGTCTGGTTTGCCGGATCGTCGCTTTTGGGATCGATCGGCGGCTGGCCACCTTTCGGCGACGCCAAGGTAACCTCCACGCCGGCGTCCCTGAAAACGTAATAGGGAGCAGCAAACTCCTCGAGCCAAAACCCGGTCGGCTCGCCCGTGTTGCCGAGTTTGTCATGCGACGTCAAAACCATCAGGATCTTCATCGTCGGTCTCCATCGTTTGGTGGCCTTGGGATAGCCACGCGTGCGTTGGCTTGCCGTTGTTATGGATCTACCTTCTCCAGGTTCCTATTGTTCGTAAGTGTCGGTTGCTCTGTTGGGGCCCCAGGGATTTTCCAACCGCGCATCCACGGTGTGCGCGCAAGAGGCGCGCCTCCCGTCGCAAACGCTGATGTCTCCAATTTCTTCGTGCGATTGGTTCGAAGGTGTCGGCGATACCTTGGTGCAATGGATTTGCGTGCCACGTCAGTCAAGTCTGTCCTTCGCACCCGAGCGGGCCCCATGGGAATTGAAGCGCCATGATCGAGTTCTTTCTCGCTACGTCGTCCGTTGCCGGCGCCATCGGCACGCGTCCCGGATCGTCGCGGGGCGCTCCGGCGCCGTGGCAATTGTTCTGGGAGCTGACGCTGTCCCTGCTGACGTCATGGAAGAGACGGTCGACCTCGGTGTCGCGGCGCTGACCCCGCGTGATTCCAACCATAGCAATCAAAGGATGAGTTCGATCATGACCACGACCTGCCGTTCCGAGACAATCAACCACCGCCGGCGGCATCTCATCGGCGTCGCGGCCGTGACGCTCGCCGCCTTCGAGCTTGGTGCAGGCACACAAGCGGATGCTGCGTCCAGCGAGACAGCGAAGGCAACGCCGCCGCCGAAATCGTTCGGCCCGCTCAGGCAGATCGACGCTGGGCAGTTGAACGTTGGATATGCCGAACTGGGGCCGGCCGACGGCGCGCCTGTCGTTCTGCTGCACGGCTGGCCCTATGACATCCACACCTATGTTGATGTTGCGCCTTTGCTGGCGGCGCAGGGGCACCGGGTGATCGTTCCGTACCAGCGGGGCTATGGCACGACGCGCTTCCTGTCGGATCAAGCGCAGCGCAATGGCCAACAGTCGGCTTTCGCGGCCGACGCCATTGCCCTTATGGATGTCCTGAAGATCGAAGGGGCCACGATCGGCGGCTGCGACTGGGGCGCCCGCACGGCCAACATCATCGCTGCATTGTGGCCGAGCCGGTGCAGGGCCATGGTGTCCGTCAGTGGCTATCTCATCGGCAACCAGCAGCTCGGCAAGCTGCCATTGCCGCCTAAGGCCGAGCTGCAATGGTGGTATCAATATTACTTCGCCACCGACCGCGGCCGCGCCGGTTACGAGAAGAACAGGCGCGAATTCGCCAGGCTGATCTGGCAGACGGCGTCGCCGCGATGGAACTTCGACGATTCCACCTTCGAACGCAGTGCCGCCTCGTTCGACAATCCAGATCACGTTGACATCGTGATGCACAATTACCGCTGGCGACTCGGCCTCGCCGGGGGCGAGCCGCAATATGACGACTACGAGCGGCAGCTTGCCCAGGCGCCCCTCATCGATGTGCCGACGATCACCCTGGAAGGCGACGCCAATGGCGCTCCGCACCCGGAGGCGGGTGCCTATGCCAAGATGTTCTGGAACAAATATTCACACCGCGTCATCGAGGGGGGGATTGGGCACAACCTGCCGCAAGAGGCGCCCGAGGCCTTCGCGCAGGCGGTCCTGGATGTCGCGAGCGGTTAATTGCGGCGGCGCTACCAGTCGATTGGCGGTCTGAACAAGCCGAGCAGGTCGTCCTATGGATCAGCCGAACGTGAAGCAGAAAACCTCGACGCCGGGAGCAAGAAATTCGATCTCGAACTGGCGATCAGCGATGGGTCCCTGTTGCCGGATCAACTGGAACAGGCGTTGCTCGCTCACCGTGCCGTTGCCTTGTTCGTCAACGTCCATGCCGTGAGATCCGCCTGGTGGCTGACCATCGATCAGAATGCGAAATTTCACCGAGGTTCCAGGAGCCGCCGGCCCCATGACAAGATGAAGATCGCGGGCGTGAAAACGGTACGTCACGCGGCCATTGGCCTTTTGTACCGAGACTCCGTCGCTTCCCATCGTCCAGTCGCCTGACAACGCCCATTCGTTCAGATGCAACTGTGCCGACGCTTCATAAAGGTGCGGCTTATTGCGGACCGCGCCGCCCAGGGACGCAAAGCCTTGGGTTCGCTTGTAGCCGACGTAGTTTTCCCCCGACTTGAGGTTGGCCTTGTCCGCGGCGGCTTCGAGGCCGCGCGCGTCGACCGACACCAGATCATCGCCCACGCCTTCGGCGCCAGCCTCTGCGAGCAGCTGCTTGATGGTCATTTCCGACTGTTCATACGAGCCCTCGCCGAAATGCTGGTCGCGAACGTTTCCTTGCGCATCGATGAAATAGAGTGCCGGCCAATAATTGTTGTTGAAGGCGCTCCAGATCGCTGCCTCGCTGTCGATGGCGACGGGATAGTCGACGCCCAGCGCGTTCACCTCGCGGCGGACGTTTTCGATGTTCTTTTCAAATTGGAATTCCGGCGAGTGGACGCCAATCACAACCAATCCCTGGCTCTTATACTTTTCCGCCCAGGCACGGAGGTAGGGCTGTACGCGCATCCAGTTGATACAGGTGTAGGTCCAGAAACTGACGAGGACGACTTTCCCGCGCAGAGCTTCCGGTGTCAGTGGCGGCGAGTTGAGCCACTCGTCGGCGCGATCAAGAGACGCCAACTCCGATCGGCCGGCGATCCATCTGAAAATGGAGCCATGAACAGACGAAACCGGCGTGGCTTTGGCAGTCATGGGCCGTCCTTTTGCTTCCGCTCCGAAACTGGCGTTCGACAGGCCAATCGCGGTGGTGAACAAGAACGAGGCCAACAATTGGTTCGTCTTCATGCGGAAAATCCTCCAGCGTTCGAGCGTGGCCTCCGGATGCTCACTTCACCAATTCGACGAGCGGCTTGCCCTTCTCGACGACATAGGTACCAACCTCGGCCGCAGTGACAGTGCCGACATTTTTCGCCGCATGGGCCACCATGGCGGGAACAAACAGCACGCCGCCGGCGTCGACCGTTACAGCAGGCTGGCCCTCGACCTCGTATTCTATAGAGCCTTCGATGACATAGATGACCTCCTCGCCGGGATGCCTGTGCATGGGAAATGCCGCTCCCGGTGCGAAGTCCACGCGCGTCTGAATAGCCTCGTGTCCTGGGACGCTGATGTCATGCCTCTGCAGGTCCGTCCGCTTGATGCCAGGCATTTGTTCGAGTTGTTGCGCCCGGCTGGCGTTTAGTCCAATGCTGCTTCCAGCGATCAACAGGATCGCGCCAATCAGCCTTGCATTCATGTCAGCCTCCTACGGTTATGGATGATTCACCCGGCCGTCTCTGGCCGGGTGGCATGTGTCGAAAATTGTCAGGCCTGCCGAAGCGCCTGGAAGGCTGCGCGGAGTTCGGCGCTGAACAGCTCCGGCTGCTCCCACGCCGCGAAGTGTCCGCCCCTGTCGACCTCGTGAAAATAGGTCAGGTTGGGGTAAGCACGGCGCGCCCATGTCTCTGGCGGCTTGTAGACGTCCTCGGGAAACACGGTGATGGCTACGGGAAGCGAGATTTCGGAAGTCTTCTGGGCAGCCGCGATGATAATGCTTCCGTGGCCGCCATTTTCCCAGTAGAGCCGCGCAGACGAGGCTCCGGTGTTCGTCAGCCAGTAGAGCGTGATGTTGTCCAGGACATCGTCTTTCGTCGGCGAGTTGCCAGGATCGGCGCCGTAGGACCAGTGCGAAAAGCCGGGATGCACGAGAACCCACGCCGCAAGACTGGCGGGAGAATCCGTCATGCCATAGCCCACAGTCTGCGGCCGCGCCGACATCATGGTGAAATATGCCAGGTTGCCGTTTTTTCCCGACATCATGAGCGCTTCGATGACGGCGCGCTCCTTTTGGGAGACGCCCGCCGGCAACGGCGCCCCGCCGAGGGCAGCGGCTGCCTCCGGGGGCACGGTTGCTGGAAGGTTGACGTGGATGCCGCGCAATCCGGGTGCTGCTTGACGCGCCATGGCGTTGCTGATGGCACTGCCCCAATCGCCGCCCTGGGCGACATAATTTGTGTAGCCGAGGCGTTTCATCAGCTCCGCCCATGCTTTGGCGATGTGGTCGGGATCCCATCCGGTACCAGTCGGTCTGCCCGAGAAACCAAAGCCCGGCAATGAAGGGATGACAACGTCGAACGCTTCCTCGGCGCTTCCTCCATGCGCCGTCGGATCCGTGAGCGGCCCTATGATTTTGAGCTGTTCGATGACAGAGCCCGGCCAACCGTGCGAGACGATCAAAGGAAGGGCATTCTTGTGCCGGGAACGCACGTGGATGAAGTGGATGTCCACCCCGTCGATGCTGGTGATGAACTGCGGCAGCGCATTGAGTTTTGACTCGATTTTGCGCCAGTCATAATCGGTGCGCCAGTAGTGGACCAGTCCGCGTAGCTTGGCCAACTGAGCGCCCTGCGACTGATCGTCGACGGTCTCTTTGTCGGGCCAGCGTGTGACGGCAAGTCGCCGACGAAGATCGACGAGATCCCTTTCAGGCACACGAATATGGAAGGGACGGATGGCGTCGGCATTGGCCGCCGCAATTAGCGGCGACGGCAACAGGATCGCTGCACCAGCGACCACGACGCCTGTCGTGACCGCGGCCAAAAGTCGGCGACGATCCCGATTAATACCTCCTGAAGCATGCGTCTTGTCCATTCGTCCAATCCTCATGTGCGGTTCTATTTTCCAGGCACGCCCATCGAGCCTGCCGTAGATGAGAACCGATGCCGTTCGAGACCATCGCACGCGGCGGGGGAGGGGCCTGACGAGGCCAGCGACCGGCATCGGTGACGCTGGCCTGAGCGATGGCCAGCGGAAATCAAGAGAGCAAATTTTATGACGGGCGAACTGCCCGTCATCCATGGCGGTGGAGTGGCGGACGACCTACTTCATTCCGCCGAGCGCATTCACATTGGCGCAGAACTCGGCATAGGGTTTGCTCATTGCCGCGTCGTTGCATTCGCGCATGATCATTTCGCGCATGGGTTTGGGTTTCGCCATGAATGCCGCCTTGAACTCCGGCATTGGCTTCAGCGTCTTCATCGACGAGTCGGTATAGAAGGGCGCCAGGTCGTCGACGGCATCGAGTGCGCCGGCGAGTGCCGGGCCGGCGAGTGCGGAAAAAGCGAGCGCGGCGAGACTGACTGCTTTGATCTTCATGACGTAGTTCCTCTCCAGGGTTTTCGCCACCGTCCCAATGACAACGGCGCCAGCGATGCATCCGACAAAAAGACAGATGAGATGTGAACTTGCAATAAGTGAAAGTTAAAGATACATTGTGCTAAGGTGTCGGCAATACTTTAGTGTTAAGATTGAATTTCGCATGGTAAAAAATCAGATGAAGAGAGTGATTTTCTTAACGTCAGTTATATTGTAAATACTTGTCTGAAGGTCGAGGGCAGGAATGTCGGGCGTTTATTTGCCAACGGCCCCACAGGCCGGCGAACCACGATCATCATGTCATGTGCGGTGTTCCTCGCCCGTCAGCTACGCAGAGATGGAAACGCAGCGGGCGGTGGCTGATCGGTGGCGAGCCGATTCCAACCGACGGCCGCGCCTCTCATATGGGAAGGGGTTTGCCAGCCTGCTCGGCAACCATGTATTCACCATACCAGGCAGGCCAGTTCTCATCCCGCTGGCCGCCGTTGCGAGTCTCGTGCTCGCCATGCGCAACCGCCGCGCGATGCATCGCGGCAGCAAGCTCGGTTGGCGAGGTGAACGTCGTGACGTTCGCGTCCACGCGTCCCGGCAATCGAGTGGTGACTTCCTGGAGCAGCCAGCGATTGCCATCCGGGTCGCTGAAGGAGGCCAGCGAACCGTAGCTGGCGTGGTTCGGGGCCGGGCCGCCTACCGGACCTGAATTGCCCCGATGGAACACTTCAGTAATTTCGACGCCGTGGTCGGCGAGTTCGGCGCGCGCCGCCTCAATGTCCGACACGACCAGAAAAAGCACCGGGTTTTCGCCAAGATGTATCGAGGACGGCGAGCCGGGGGGCGTAAGCTGAACGGCCCGGGAGCCGTCGCCCCTGACAAAATCCGCATCGACCCGCCAACCCAGGTCACTGTAAAAGCTCTTGGCGCGATCGACATCCGCGACAGGGATGACGGCGACCTCAAGTTTCATGTCGACTGCTTGCGCTTTCGAAATTTCGGGCGCGGCTTCGCCGCTCGACAGAATGGCGTTCATTTTGATCTCCTTTATTTGCGTGGCTGCATCCGTCACAGTTCGGATGCTGAGGCCAGATTTGGCCGACACCCTGCGAAGATCAATTGCACGAAAGTGTCGGCGATACCTTTGGCTTGCCAGATGCCGACCCCGGTGCTTTCGCCGCAGGCATTCTCAATCGGCCTCCAGTGCGAAGTCGATCGCTTTCTGCAGCGCAACGTCGCTGAACGGCTTGAGCAAGCATCCCGCAGCCCGCCCTTCTAGGAGGATCGGTCGAACCGCTTCGTCTCTTGGCGCCGTGATGAACACGATTGGAATGGACTGACCGCGGCGTGCCAGCTCTCGTTCGAGATCCGGTCCGGTCATTCCGGGCATATGGACGTCAAGAACAAGGCAGTCGGTTTCCTCGATGATGTCAGATCCCAGGAACTGCTCGGCCGAAGAAAACGCTTCGGCACGGAAACCGAGTTCTCTCACCAGATCGGGCAGCGACTCGCGTACAGACTCGTCATCGTCGACAATCGACACGAGGGGGTGGATGGCCGTCATGAAAGGCCTCGGTTGATTGTGGCGCTGGCAGGCGCCGAGGTCACCGAGGAGGGGTGTGAAGGAATATCAGGCCGTACATATTCGCGAATGGAAAAGGAGAACGTTGCCCCTGGGCCGTCGTTTGCCTCTGCCCAAAGACGGCCGCCATGGCTTTCGACGATGGAACGGCTGACGGAAAGACCGATTCCCATGCCGTCAGCTTTGGTCGTGTAGAACGCTTCGAAGAACTGCTCCGACACGTGCGGGTCGAGCCCGACTCCGGCGTCTTGAACGAAAAGACGGATATCGCCGTCCTCGCCTGGTTCGGTTCCCAGCACGACAAGCCTTGGACGATCGTCGACCATGATCGTTGCGTCGGCGGCGTTGCGGAGCAGATTCATGATGACCTGCTGCAGTTGAACGCGGTCGCCGCCGACGAAGGGGAGTCCGCTTGCAAACTGGGTACGAAGGAGCACCCGATTTCGTTGAAGTTCCCCCGAAAATAGTGCGATGACCTCTACAGCGGCTTCGTTGAGATCAACCGGCTCGATCGCCGCAGACTTTTTGCCGAACAGAGAGCGAAGCCGCGCGATTATGTCGGCCGCGCGATTGCCGTCCCTGATGGTGCGCCGAGCGGTTTCGCGCGCTCCAATGACGTTCGGCGGGTCGGCGGCCAGCATGCGAAGGCAGGTGCCAGCGTTGGTTACGATGCCTGAGAGCGGCTGATTGACTTCATGCGCGATTGACGCGGTCAGGGCGCTCAAACTCATGATCCGGGTCGCATGTGCAAGTTCGGACCGGATCTTCTCCAACGCTTCTTCAGACCGCCGGCGTTGTGTGATGTCGAGAACCGCACCGATGTATTCGATCTGGCCGGAATCGCTGTGCGCAAGGTGCGCAATCAGGTGAAGGTGTTTGACCGACTGATCGGGCAAGACAATCCGGTGCTGAAATTCAAAGTCGCTCTCGCCCCGATGTGCCATTTCCAGCATGTCACCCATCAGATGGACATCTTCCGGATGGACACGGCTGGCGATCCGCTCAAGCGTTATGACGGTTCCGGGCTTGAAGTCGAAGATCCGGTAAAGAGGCTCTGACCAAAGGATCTCGCCGGTTGTAACATGCCATGAAATATTCCCCATGCCGGCGAGATACTGACCTTCCGCCAAGAATGCTTCGCTGCGCTTCAGAGCCTCTTCGGCTCGCTTGCGGTCATCGATGTCGGTGTTTGTGCCATACCATTTTATGATGTTTCCCGTTTCGTCCCGAAGCGGGTTCGCACGGAATAGAAACCATCGGTACTCGCCGTCATAGCGACGCAGGCGTGCTTCAGCCTCACCGGGCTGCCCGGACGCGAATATCGCTTGTAAGGTTGAATCAAGGCCGGCTGCGTCGTCTGGATGGACCGACGCGGTCAGATCCCAATATTCGGACAGCTCGGTGGTCGGTTCCCAGTCCTTGGTACCCATGGAGAGGCCGACATAGTAGAGATAGTGCTGGTTGAAAAACTCCGCGGAACCGTCGGGCCGCGCCGACCACACCATCACGGGAATGGTGTTGACGATGAGGCCAAGATTGCGTCCCTTGTCCCTTAGACTCTCACTCGCGCGCTTGCGATCCTCGATATCGATAATGCTGCCGTACCACTTCACGACATTGTCGGTGTCGCCGCGATGCGGATAGGCTTGGGTCAGGAACCATCGGTATTGTCCGTCACCACGGCGCAATCGCGCCTCGGCCTCTCCGGGCCTTCCTGAAGCCAGAATGGCCTGCAAGGTCGAAGTCAAGCCAGCTATGTCGTCTGGGTGGACTGATGCGGTCCAACCCCAGCCCTGGGCTTCCTCAGCGGTAATGCCGAGATAGTCGAGGAAATTCCTGCTTAAGAACTCAACTGCGCCAGTGGGCTCCGCAGTCCACGCCAAGGTAGGGATCGAACCGAGAATCCGTTGAAAAGTTCGCTCGTTTTGTTCGAGTGCCTTCTGCTGGAAATCCTGCTCGGCTGCGGCCAACTTAGCCTCGCGTTGCCGGATCGATTCTTCGGCGCGTATCCTGTGCCCGATTTCGGTGCTGATCGCGAACCACTCGACAATGCGGCCATTATCGTCGAACACAGGACTGCAATTGATCGCGAAATATTGGTAGCCCCCGGCAGCGCTGCGCAAGCGCGCTTCCATTTCGCCCGGCTGACCCGATGCGAGCAAGGCTCGCCAGCGTTCGAGAAGGTTTGGCAGGTCTTCCGAATTTATCGCTGCCTGCCATCCCGAAATTAGCGCTTGCTCCAGGTCGAGCCCGGTATAGGCAGACCAGCTTTGGTTGACAAAACAAGCCTGCCCATCCGGCAGCGCGATCCAGATCATGGCCGGCAGTGCATCCAAGACACGGTGCCGATCGATCTCCATTTCGTCCCCTTCGCGGTGTCGCGTGCGCGGACTATGCGCTGGCGCGATACCGCCGTCCATTGTGCGTTGGTGTCGGTCGGCAGCGCGCACCCTGGCTGACCATGCGGGCGACCCATCTCAAGGTATCGGCGACACCATCGTCCAATGGACTGGACGCCACGTGGCGGTACCGTTGCGGATCGCCAACCGTCGAGGAGCGCTTGCAGTGACGACGCCGAGTGCATTGACGCCAAACAAAGCGCTTTTTCTTGCCACCGGCCTTGCAGGATCGCTGCTCATCAGCCTGTCCGCGCAATTACCTTCGGCCAATATCGCCGACATCCAGGGAGGGCTCTTTGCTACTCCGGACGAAGCCTCCTGGATCTTGACAGTCTACACCATGGCGAGCTTCGCCGGGATCGTCACCTCGGGGCCATTCATCAGGTTCCTCGGCATCGGCCGATATCTGACGGTGAGCGCTTCTGTCTTCGCGATCATAGCGTTGGCCTGCGCCACCGCTCCCGACATCCGGGTGATGATCGCGCTGCGGACAATTCAGGGTTTCGTGGCCGGGGGCTTTGGTCCAGCCGCCTTCGTCACTGTCTTCATGGTCACCGGCGGACCGCGGCTTCCGCTTGGCGTCACCTTGCTCGCGTTCGTGCTTCTGTTTCCTGGCTCGCTGGGACCGGTGGTGTCGGGCTTTGCCGAAAACAGCTTTGGCTGGCAAGTCCTGTTCCTGATCCAGGCAGCCTTCGGCGCGATACTGGCCGGCGCGGCTTGGATCTGGATGCCGCGTCAGGAAGATCTGGATTGGTCGGCGCTCAGGACCGATTGGACCGCGGTGATCCTGCTCTCGTTTGCGCTGGCGACGCTGATGCTGGTGCTAACCCAAGGCACGCGGCGGTTCTGGTTCGAGAGCGAATTGATTGTCTGGGTCGCAGCGGCTTCACTCGGCGCGTGGGCTGGTTTCGTTTTCCTGCTGCGGCTCTCACCATTGCCCGTCATATCGCCCCGGCTTCTTGCGACGCGCAAGTTCGGCATCCCAATCGCGCTCAATCTGGTGTTTCGCGTCGGCCTGGTCGTAATCTCCTATCTCGTGCCGCAGTTTCTCGCAGTCGTGCAAGGTTATAGGCCGCTGCAACTCGCCGAGCTGTCCTTGTGGGCCGCGATCCCGCAGCTTTTCGCGCTGCCGCTGGTCTGGTGGATCATGCATCGGCTCGACATGCGATTGGTCATGGCGCTCGGCTTGATGCTCTGCGCGGTTGGAACAGCGTTGGTGGCTGATGAGACGGCTCTTTTTGCCGCCGAGCAGTTTCGCCCGACCCTTGTGGTCTTTGCGGTGGGCCAGTTGCTTTTTCTGGCCCCAGCTCTGGTGGTTGGCGCAACCGCGCTTAAGCCCGCTGACCTGCCGACCGCATCACTTGCCTTCAATTTAGCGACGCTCGGAGGCACGACCCTCGGCATCGCTTTGGCGTCAAATTTGGTAGCCGAACGCGAAAAGTTCCACTCCAATATCATTGCCTCGAATGTATCGGTCTACGACGCTCTCGATGCCGATCGCCTGACGGCGCTCTCGGGAGCATTTGCCAACCGGTTGGTCGACGACAGCGGGTCGACGGCCGGAGCGGTCTCCATCTTGGCCGCCCTCGTGCGCCGCGAGGCGTGGGTCCTGGCGTTTAACGACGGCTTCCTATTGGTAGCTGGTGTGTTGCTGATCGGTGCGATCGGCATTGTCGCGATTGGGCCGTCGCCGGCTTTGAAGCCGCTGAACGTTGTCGAGGGAGAACCACAATGAAGCTTTTGAGCGCTGGGCTGGGCAGTCTTCTCGCAGCGGTAACGGTGTTCGTCGCAGCCTCGACCTCGATGGCCCCCGGACGATGGTTTGCCAGCCTGCAATCGACGTCAACCGACAACGCATATGTGCGCGGCGACGTCACGCCAATCAGCCCCAAGGTGAGCGGCTACATCACCGAGGCCGCCATACATGACAATCAGGCGGTGAATACCGGGGACGTCCTGTTTCGAATAGATGACAGCGACTATCGCGCTCGGGTCGACCAAGCTGCCGCCGAGCTTGCCATGCGTGGTGCGCTCCTCGCGAATCTGACCAGCCGGCTCGATCTGCAGAGCGCGGTTATTGACCAGGCGTCGGCGGTTTTGGAAGGCGCCGAAGCCGAAGCCCAGCGCGCCGGGCGTAGCCTCGAGCGTACTCAAGAACTGAACCAAGGCGGCTGGGCTTCCCAGTCGGTGAGCGATGAGATGGAAGCCGACAATCTCCGGGCGCGCGCCAAGAGCGCCGAAGCGCGAGCAAATCTGGCCGCCGCCCGACAGCAGATGAACGTGATCGAGACCCAGCGCCCGCAGCTTGACGCCGACATCACCGCAGCAGCGGCATCTCTCGCGCTGGCCCGTATCGAGCTCGCAAATACAGTCGTGCAGTCGCCAGCTGACGGCTGGGTTGGCGAACGCCAGGCCAGGGTCGGACAGTATGTCCGTGCAGGCACTCTATTGGTCGCGGTCGTGCCTCGGAACTTCTGGGTCGTTGCCAATTTCAAAGAAACCCAGATCGCCGCGCTGCAGATCGGCGACAGCATTGCCATTTCAGTCGATGCTGTGCCTGGCGCAGGATTCAAAGGGCGCATCGAAAGCTTCTCGCCAGCCAGCGGCGCACAGTTTGCTCTCTTGGCACCAGATAACGCGACCGGCAATTTCACACGCATAGTCCAACGCATCCCGGTCAAGATCGCCTTCGATGCTCGGCAGCCAGGACTCGATCATTTGCGACCCGGCATGTCAGCCTTCGTGGCCCTGTTGCCCGCCAATCATTCCGCGAACTAGCTGACGGGAGGTTTGCTGTGGCCGAGGATGCCTTGCGGGTGCAACCCATCGCCTTGTGGAGCTGCCAGCTGAGTGGAACAGCGCAACGAGTCTTGTTTGATTTCAACCCCGCTCGGTATAGCGGGCTAGAAAAGCATCGCGGTTGCCGCCGTGCCCTCAGAGAGCGACGATGTCTGTACCCTCAAGTGCGAGTTGACCTCGTTTCTGAAGAGAGGTTCCAAAATCGACGGAAGAGCAATAGCGAGGCGCCTTAGCCTTAACGTTGCAGGGCCGTTAGCGGCGACTGAACGTCCGCTCGTAATCTGTCTCACTCCTAAAGCAGCCAGTCCGCTCTCGTGAAGAGTTTCGGGCGCCGGCAGGCGTACGAAAGTCCCCGAGGAAGGAACCCGCGGGCCCCAGGCGATGGCTATGGGGATTTCGGATTTCGGCAGATGTCGGCGATGGCGCGACCGTCGCCGGGGGACGGCGGGTTCGATGCGGACAGACCGCTTCGTTGCGCCTCCAAGCGATGTTGTCGGCCCGGCACGCGGCTGGGCGCGGCTGTGTCGGCATCGATGATCACCCTGGACACGCGTGGATCCGGTGCCGGAGGCCGATGGTCTGCGGCTGAATGCTGGATGATACCATGCCGGGTCATGGTGCGTTCTCCCGGTTCGTCGCGGTTGCGCCCGGCGGTCCGCGCGGCTGCCTCCATCGTTCGAACGTCTCGATGATGATCATGCGGCCGCCACAGCAGGGGCATGGCGGGCGGAAGTTGTCCGGTTCGTCCGTGGTATCATCGTCGGACAATGCGGCGACGTTCAGGAGTTCGCGTGCAAGCGTGAGGCTAGCCTTGCGGGCGCCGCTGGCAAGCAAGCCGTAGTGGCGGATGCGATGGAAGCCGCGCGGCAGGACGTGCAGCAGGAACCGACGAATGAACTCGTCGGTGGCGAGTGTCATGACCTGCTGCCGCTCGGCGCCTTCGCGACGGTAGTCCTTGTAGCGGAAGGTGACGCCGTTCTCTTCGAACCGAATGAGGCGGCTGTTCGAGATGGCGACCCGGTGCGTGTAGCGCGACAGATAGGCGAGCACCGCTTCCGGTCCCGCGAACGGCGCCTTGGCGTAGACCACCCAGCGCTTCTTCCGGACCGGCGACAGCTGGCGCAGGAATGCCCGCCGTTCCGCGAGATGGGCAATGGCGCCGAAGAAGACGAGCCGGCCAGCCTCGTGCAGGGCGACCAGCCGGGAGAGGAACAGGCGGCGGAACAGCTTGCCGAGCCCGCGCACCGGCAACAGGAAGGCCGGACGCGACGATATCCAGCGGCTTCCGTCCGGCGAGATGCCGCCGCCCGGCACGATCATGTGCACGTGCGGATGATTGGTCATCGCCGAACCCCAGGTGTGAAGGACGGCGGTGATGCCGATGCGTGCGCCGAGATGCTTCGGATCCGCCGCGATGGTCAGCATCGTCTCCGATGCCGTCTTGAACAGCAGGTCGTAGACCGCCGCCTTGTTGTGGAAGGCGATGGCGGCGACCTCGACCGGCAGCGTGAATACGACGTGGAAGTAGCCGACCGGCAGCAGGTCGGCCTCACGCTCGGCAAGCCATGTCCGCGCCGTGGCACCCTGGCACTTCGGACAGTGCCGGTTGCGGCAGGAGTTATAGGCGATGCGCCACTGGCCGCAGTCCTCGGACGCCTCGACGTGACCGCCAAGGGCCGCGGTACGGCAGTGCTCGATCGCCGACATGACCTTGAGCTGGGCGAGGCTCAGATGCCCTGCATGGGCGACCCGGTAGGCGGGCCCGGCGGCGCGGAAGATATCGGCAACCTCGATCGAGGCGCGCACGCTCAGCCGTCGGGTGAGATCTCTTCCGGCTTGAACAGGCCAAGCTTGTCGAGCGGGCTCGTGACGGTGCGCACCGTGCGGGTTGCAACCTTGGTGTAGAAGGCGGTGCTATTTAGCTTGGCGTGCCCGAGCAGGACCTGGATGATCCGGATGTCGGTGCCGTCCTCCAGCAGGTGGGTGGCGAAGCTGTGACGCAGCGTGTGCGGCCCGACCCGCTTGGCGATGTCGGCCGCCTGCGCTGCCTCGACGACCACGCGATAGAGCTGGCGGGTGCTGATGGGCTTCATCGCATGCTGCCCCGGAAACAGCCAGCCGTCGCGATGCATCACCCCCTGCTGGCGTCCGACCTTCCACCACTGGCGCAGCAACAAGAGCAGGTCTTGCGACAGCATGGCGTTGCGGTATCGCCCGCCCTTGCCGCGCTCGACATGCAGCAGCATGCGCTCGCTGTCGACGTCGGCGACCTTCAGCGTCGACACCTCCGCCACGCGCAGGCCCGCGCCATAGGCGACCGAGAGCGCAGCCTGGTGCTTGAGGCAGGTGGTGGCGTTGAGCAGCCGGGCAACCTCGTCGCGGCTCAGTACCACCGGCAGCCTGCGCGGGTGCGCCAGACGAACGAGCTTGCGCGCCAGATCGGGACGATCGACCGTATGGGGAAGAAGAAGCGCAGCGCCGACACGATGCTGTTCATCGTCGGCACGGGAACACCGTCGTCCTGCTGCTCGATCTGGAACCGACGCAGGTCGTCGGTGGTCGCTGTGTCTGGTGAACGCCCGAGGAATGTCGCCAGGCGTCCGATGTCGCGGAGATAGTTGCGCTGCGTCTCCCGTGAGAAACGCCGCATGTTCATGTCGTCAATCAGCCGCTGGCGAAGTGGACTGATCGGTGCATCAAGAACAGGATAGGGCATGGTCAGGCTCCTTGTTGAAGAAGCCCGTGATGCTCTGCCGCTGCCGAACCACCCTCAATGCGAGCGCGACGTCCGGCTCGTGATCTCTACCTCACCCCACGCGCCCTCCCGCGCAGCGGGTTCGTTCCCCGGCTCCACGGCGGGCGTCGGACGGTTCTACAAATGGCCATCGACTGGGGTTCCTGGAAGCTTTTCGAACTTTCTGTCTTGCTGCTCCCGTCGAGATGCGCGCGCTTCTGAAGGAGGTCGTGGTGTCTGGATCCGCTGTGGTGCAACCTTGATCCAAGCATCTATGGGGGTTCGAGTCGGTAGACCGCTACATCGCGAGACCCACTATCGAGGAAGCACTCTTCTGCTATCGGCGACGCTCAGTCTAAAGCGCAAACGTCGCCGAAGATCGCCCGGAATGATGGTGGACGCGCGGGTGGTCTCGATTGGCTACCCGCACCTGTTGAGGCGCCCGAGGTTGGACGTTCCGACTGCTTGGCTTCACTAAGCCCTGGGTTTGCGTTTGGCAGGACCCTTTTTGGCCGGCGCTGGTTGCGGTTTGCGTCCGAGCCCCGCAGCCTTCGCGAGCGTAGATCTTTGGGCCGCGTAGTTCGGTGCTACCATCGGGTAGTCTGGCTTCAATCCCCACTTTTCGCGGTATTCGTTTGGCGTGAGCCCGTAGTGAACCGCAAGATGACGTTTCAGCGATTTGAATTTCTTTCCGTCTTCCAGGCAGATGATGTAGTCCGGCGTTACCGACCTTTTCGGATTGACGGCGGGTTCCTGCTGAGACGGCTCGGGCACATTCAGCTGACCAAGGCCTGTAAGCGACGAATGGATCGACGCGATAAGATCTGGCAGCCCGGCGACGGGCAGGGGGTTTTGGCTGACATAGGCAGAGACAATGTCTGCCGTCAGCCCGACCAGATCAGCTGTCACGGCTTCGTTTTGATCACTCAAGTATTCGCTCCTAGTATGGGGTCACGTCCGCATCGCCCATTTTCCGTATATCGCAATTTTGAGCGATACCGAGATAAATCTACCAGCCGCTTCTTTCCCCCGTCAGGCCAACGCAGCTCAATGCTCGTAGAGCATGAGTTCCCAGAGGGTCCCAGTTCGCCGTCACAATGAGTGCAGGCGGTTACCGTCTTCGCACTATGCTCGCCGGTTCCGTGTGCTTGCAGTCTGGAAACTGATTGCATCCACGAAACATCGGTCCGTCTTTGTTGCGCCGCTCCACCAATTGGCCGACGAGGCAAGCTGGGCATTGGCTCAATTCGCCTCCCTCAACCGTCTCGAAGCGGACTTCGTCGCCGGCGATCTCGCAAAGCTCCTTGATATAGCGGGATGGCTGACGGCGATTGGTGAGCATGTAGATGCCTCGGCTGGCACGCGTAAGCGCTACGTAGAACAGGCGTCGTTCTTCCGCGTACGCGAAGGTCTCGGGGCGGGGAATGACTAGGTTCAGCAGCTCATCGTCTTCGATGCGGCTTGGCACTCCATAGTTGCCTTCGCTGACATCGAGCAGGACCGTATAGTCTGCCTCAAGGCCCTTGGCCCTGTGAAATGACAGCCCCGTCACCTCTATGTTGGCAAAGGATGGCGGCCTTCCTTCAAAAGGATCGAGGGCGTTGTAGCGCCACAAAACCAGAACCTTAAGCTTGTCGCGCTTTTCGTCGCGCCACCGGTTGGCAATACCCCCCAAAGCGCCATCAAGCCGTTCGAGCAGGCGCTGGCATGCCACCGCAAAGTCCGGCTTGTCGCGTTTATCATCGATGGGAATGACACGGATTGATCGCGAGACGGCCGGGCGCGTCGAGCGGACGGACTTCTTGATCTGTTCGGGATTGCGCTGAACGAACTTCGCGGCCGTCTCGGCAATGAGTTGGTTACAGCGATACGTCTGCTCCAGGCGCCCCTGCCAACTGGTCCCGAAATTCGCTTCGAACCGCGTAAAGATCGTGATGTCCGATCCGGCAAAGCGATAGATCGACTGCCAGTCGTCTCCGACCGCGAACACCTTGCTGAACGCTTTCTGCTGTTTGAGCGCCTTGATGAGGTTAGCGCGCGGCTCGGAAATGTCCTGAAACTCGTCCACGAGAATGAGGGAATAGGGGCTCCGATATCGTCCGGTCTCGACCAGCCGCACCGCATCCGCGATCATCGAATCGAAGTCGATCCGTTTCGTTTCCTCAAGCTTTTGGGAATACCTCTGACTGATCGCCCAGACTACGTGCGCGAATATCTTCGCACGCCCCTTGTCATGTAAGGTCTTGGCACGTTCGAGCAGCATGTCGAGCGTGAGGTGGCTGGCACGTATGTGCTTCAAGCATGTGGCTATCAGCTGGTGATAGTGCTTGATCACCACTGGATCGAGCGCCTTGGTGATTTCGGCGTAGGCCTTGCGCTCGAAAGGTATGGAACGGCGCGTCAGTTCGGATTCGAGCGTGCTGAGCAGCGTCTCGTTGTTGGCCTGCGCTGAAGTCGTCTCGAAGAAGTCGATCTCATTGCGGCGATATGCCTGCCGCTTGTTTTCAGCGTGCTCGGCGTAGTCCGCAAAGGGTGAGCTTCCGTCCGAATCGAGCGCGAAATGCTCATGCACAGTTTCGGTCTGCGGATAGTAGAAATCCGGATGCAGATGACGGACGCTGCCACCGTCTTCCTCCACCGCAATTTGCCGTTCATATTCGAAGGCGACCGAATGCAGCCAAAGCCAGTTGGCGATCTTCTTCTCCTGCAACGACTTTACGATCACGGCGGACAAGGAACCGATCGTGGCGCTACCCTTTCTGAGGGTGTCCGATACGTAGCGCCGGTAGTCGGCCTCCCCGTCAAATACCTCTATCGGGATGTCGGCCTTGGGATGCACGACCAGAAGCTCAGCCCACATCCGGGCAAATTCCGGATCGCTCTCGACAAGGTTCTGGATTATCGCCTCGATGACCCTGGTTTCGCCAGCGGGATGATCCACCCAGTTGGCGAGCTGGGGCGGTCGGCCCTCGACCTCCTCAATGATTCCGCGCCCGAGCGCATGAAATGTCGTGACGCGACACTCCAGGGCACTCTCAGCAACCTGCAGCTGGGCAGCGATCCTCGTCTTGAGTTCATCGGCTGCGCTCTTGTTAAAGGCCAGCAGCAGGATCTCGTCGGGCCGATAGAGCTGTTTCTCCAGCACGTAGGCGACCTTGCCGACCATCGTCGCGGATTTGCCGGAGCCCGCCGAGGCCACCAGCAGATTGTTGTCCTCCAGGCGAATGCAAGCCTCGCGCTGCTGGTCGGAAAATGAGCGCCGGTCGAGGTCGTCGAAAAAGGACTGGAACCTGCTCAATTCCGAGCTGACGAAAGCCTCGTTGTAGGCGTGGCGCACGCCCGGGTTCGTTATCATGGCGAACGAGGCCGGAAGGGAGGCTTTGAGTCCCGCCGGCATCAGATCCGGGTCGAGAAGCGGGTGAGAGAGGGCGGCCGCTGCGGTGCCAGCGACGCCGGCAACGGCCCTGCCCAGGTCGGCCTGTGCAAGATACTGTCTGTTGCCTTCGGTAATCTCGCGAAGCCTTGCGTCGACATCAAGCAGGCGATCTTTTTCGGTGGCGATCAGCCCAAAGAGGTGAGTGTTGATGAAGGCGTGAAGGTCTGCGGCCAGCTGTGCGGCTGCGTCCCCCGACAGCGCCGATAACACATCTGTTCTGCCGCGAGCGCGGATCTCGACAGTGTGCCACAAGAGAGCCTTGCTGGTGGAAATCGAGACGATATCGAGGCAGCTGAGCTCTACTTCGCTATCTTGAGCCAGCCGGAAATGTCCCGAGATTTTCGGGTCTACGGTCAGCTTCCATTTTCCCGCTGGAAACATCCGCGCAAAGAAACCTGGGCGGTAGGTCCGCGAGCGGGCAGATAGCAATTTGGTCAAGGCCACGTTCAATACGCTCGGTCGGCAAGAACTCCTCAGGAGCGAATATCAGCAACAGATTGAGATGTTCCAAATCATCGTGGTCGGACATTGCTCGGGCCGCGATGCAGGCTGCGGCTCTCTTTCGTCGACCGTCACGGGAAACAATGCAACCGCGTCGGCGCGTCAACGGTCTCACTAGATAGTTGCGAAGAGTTGCACCCTACCAAACGCCGGACTTTC
The DNA here is from genome assembly GCF_002294875.1 of Mesorhizobium sp. WSM4312. Classification (NCBI taxonomy): domain Bacteria; kingdom Pseudomonadati; phylum Pseudomonadota; class Alphaproteobacteria; order Hyphomicrobiales; family Phyllobacteriaceae; genus Mesorhizobium; species Mesorhizobium sp. WSM4312. The sequence continues at coordinate 343,176 of NZ_NSFU01000004.1, forward strand.
ATTTTACGTCCTACCGCGCCAATGATGCGAATCTGGAGTGGAGGGGATAGTAGATGGCAATCGTTCGGCGAAGCTTCGACGCCATTCGCAGCAGGCTCACCGGCATCGGGTTCCTCAGTATTAGCGCGAGCTGGAATCCGCCAGTCGCACAACGGACCGTGATCTTGCGGCTTTTCAATTTCTTGGAGAATCGGCGTGTGCTCTACGTTCCGATGCATTTCGAGGTTCCGGACCAAGTTGATCAGTCTGTGATTCAGATTCGCAATGAGCTTACGCAAATCTTGAACGACCTTCCCGAGAATTCGCCAGCTGCACGGCGCGTCCGGCATCTGCGCACAGCCTCCCGGCGTTTTCTGGAGGATGCGCCGCCTGACTACCGAAACATCGCATATCGCCTGCGCAATGACGTCGATCATGGATCCCCGATCCGGCGGCATGATCATGGCGAGCGCCCGTTGACGCCTGGCTATTTCGTGGCGTTGGGGGAGTTGCGGGCAATCTTCGGATTTCAGCTTTCGGCACTCGCCGCTGAATTTGAGATAGACGTGGAGGAAGACCTTGCGTCAATCTTCCCCATTGCTGTTGAGCGCCACGATTGAATCTGTAGCGCTTCAAGATTGACGCCATGCTGACATGTGCGTGCGGATAAACGTCAAGGCTGGGGGATTATGTGACCGGGCGTAGGGGCAGGGATTCAACCGGCGAGTGGCCAACTATCACCGAAAAGCATTGGTATGTGTTGGCTATCGTCAGTGCGACGTTCACGGCCGTCGCTATCGTAGCCGCTTTTCTGTTCATTTTCGGTGACGGCTTCGATGGCGAGCGTGATACCCGCTTAGCCCAAGCGCTCGCCCCGTTCGGTGTTGCACTGTTCGCGCTGGTAACTTTTTGCACTGTTAGCTGGCGAGGTTCCATTAGCGTTCGGCAGGCCAATCAAGCTGAGAACGAAGGGCGCGCAAAACTCCTTCAGGAGGGAGCTAAACTTTTGAGCGAGCCAAGCAAACCATCCCATGTGTCTGCCGGTGTCGCTACTCTAAGCGTGCTGATTCATAGCGGGCAAGGGGACTACGCGCGGAGCGCAATGAACCTGCTCGCTGATTTTGTCGAAGATCACATGCGTAACTATCACGGCAACCGGCATCGAGAAGAGATTTCCGGCGTCATGCGGTCCGGGGACGAGGCGGGTTTTAACACCGGTCGAAGCATTACCTTCTACGTTGTGGAACCCGAAGAGGATTACCACTACGACGATGATACTGTATACTGGCACTACATTCCAGGATTCGCCTCAGTAAGATATTTTGGAGGGGAATTTCCGATCGACGACGAATACGAAATTGATAGCCTGGAAAATGCATCGTTTAACGGGGTTACAATAGCGCGATGGAAGCGCGTAACGGTGGACGGTCGATTTGAGAGATCCATGTTTAAGAATTGTGGTATCGCTCGTGTCGGCTCGATTGATTCACTGAATCATCATGCGAATTATAAATATGCTTTTGAGAAATGTGATTTCTCGAATTGCATATTTGCGGATGAGAGAATCCTTGCTGTAGATTTTCGAGAGGGTGAAAATTACTTTCGGGCTGATGCTCCTCCTAAACTCTCTGGCGGAACTGCCGCAATCGACTGGGCTGCGTTGCTTAATCAGAGAGCATGACTCAACGTCGTTAATCAATAATCTCCCTTTTGGGTCTTTCAGCCTCAGTTCCTGTACCTTTGGCCGTTGTCCGCTTCAAACTAGTCGCCGCTTGGCTATCTAGGGGACTCCACATGCCCTGTGACAAATTGGGGTCGATACGCTACCACGTCAGAGCGCAGAGGGTGTTATGGCTTCGTTTTCCCAAGAGCAGCTGCAGGCAATTGCGGATGCACTCGCGGATACTTCGGAGGGATTGAGAGGTTCCGAAATTGGTCACCTTCTGACGAGCTGTCGTATCAAGGATACCGATCCCGCTATCACGAAGAGACATCGTCTCTACAACGCCTTCACCCATGAGCAGAATACGCGCCGCGATCGCACTCGCATCATTGGGTTCATCCGGAAGGCCATGAAGCCGGCGCGATTTGTCCGCGAGCCTGAACGCTTCGAACCAATGCGTGCGAACCTCAACCGGGCGCTCGCGTTCACCGGGCTTTCGGTCGCCGCTTCTGGCGAGCTATCAAAGGCAGAAAAGGTCGAGACGCTCGGGCAGGCAGAGCGGCGGGCGCGAGAGCTGCGCGAAGACCTCGCCTCACGCGGCGTGCATCCGGACGTAATGAAGTTCTGTCGGCAAGAACTGGTGCAGGACAACTATTTCCACGCTGTGCTCGAAGCGGTGAAAAGCATCGCCGCCAAGGTGCGATCTCGCACCGGGCTGGATGACGACGGCGCCGTGCTCGTCGATAGGGCGTTCTCGGGGACACTTCCGATGCTGGCAATCAATGCCCTCGCTACCAAAAGCGAGCAGGACGAGCAGAAGGGCTTCGGCAATCTCCTGAAAGGGACGTTCGGGATGTTCCGCAATCCCACGGCACATGAGGCGCGAATAAACTGGGCGATGTCAAAGGAAGACGCCGAAGACTTGCTGTCGCTTGTTTCGTTGATTCACCGTCGCCTGGACGCTGCCAGCATGCCTCCGCGGAGCTGATAGAAGGCGGTTGGCCCCCCTCTATTCGCCTAAAGCCGGACGCCGCTTTCGAAGTTCGCGCCACGCGCGGTCTTCTCTTCGTAGGAGTGACTGTTTATGCCTTGCACGCACGTTCTTAACCGCGTGTCCGACCTTGGCGATGTCGGCACGCAGCCGATCTGGTGAAGCGCCCAAAGTCTCAGCTATAGATTCCGCCGTGGTGTTTTCCCGCATGAATTCGCGAGAAACCACTGCCATCTCGGGACCAACGGGGAATATGCTGCGGTGGATATCTATGTGGTTACCCACGATTTCCAACTGGAAGGGGTTGTCCAAAGCCCGGATGAAACGATCCGGCGTCGGCTGATCCCCGTGCCATAAATCGTAGAGAGCGGATCGATGCAGCAGAGTCACATCATCGGTGACGTGGTGCGCCGTCTTTGCGTGCACATACCTGTCCTGGAAGAACCTCGTAACAGCAGACCAGTCCGTGAAGTAGACGCCATCCTGCAACCCTGGCAAAGAGAACGGCAGCGAATTCAGGATGCAAGGGATGAGCTCCTTGTTTGCAGCGTCCGGGCCAAATTCCTCGGTTAGGATATCCGGATATTGCCGAAGCGCGCCCGCCAGGCGCTGGAGTTGGCGCGCGTTAGAGCGGTTTTCAAGCGCGAAGTAATATGCCTGTACCGGGTTTCGGCCCGAGAGGCTGCGATTCTTACACTCAAACAGAAAAACACGGTCGCCCCAGACAAGGATGGCATCGAATTCATATACCTCTCCCTGGCGTTTGACCTTAAAGCCCCGGCAATCCATTCCGCGATCAATGAAAAACTTGCGTACGCTGGTCTCGAAAGCGGCTCCCTTGCGTGACAGCTGCTCACGCAGTCTGGAGAGGTTTGAGAGGACGACGCTGACGATATGGGTGGCGAGAACGGCCGGAGCGAAGAGAAGAAGCTTCCCGCTGGAGGTCCTTACCAGCGGGCAGTCATACATGTCACGGCTAGTCCGTCCCAAGGACACATGCCCGAGAAAGATTCGCGTCGCCTCCGCAGAGAGCCCTACTTGCTGCAATCTGGCCGACAGTTCGGCCTCTTCGATGAGGATTACGCCAGCAGGGCTACTTTCGAAGCGCTCCTCCGCTAGGCCTTTCAAGAATGTGTAGCCACGCAGCCATTCGACCAAGCGGAGTTTGCCGGGCCGAGCAAGATCCTCGACCACCGCGTAGCCTAGTATTGCGGACAACGATACGGCCGAATGAGCCTCCTCGGCCGACACGTAAGCATCGGGAAGCAGAGGAGCAGGGCCAGCGATGCCGCGTAGTCCCTGACGCATTCGCGTTTCAAAGGACATCTCCAGGAATGTCTGCACCAGACGGTCCTGGAGCCGTTCGTTGGCGATGAAATCCCACAGCCACGTTTCCGTCGGGCCTGTGTCGATTACGCGCTGGATATTGTCGGGCAGCCCCTTTGGACGGGCCTCGCCCGTCAGTTCGGTCCACTCCGTCTCTAGAAATCTGTGGTGTTCCTCGGTGCGTTCCCACCGACCCCAACAGATACCGAGGATTTCGGTGGAGCCCGCCTTGTAGATACTTTCCTCATCCGCAGGTTCGAAATCTGGCACGACGAGCAGGCCGTTCTTGTCGAACCAATCGTTGGTATGCCCTTCCATCAAGAGGGTGCTGGTCAGAGTCCTGACGATCGCGTCGGTGGCCGCATCAGGCGAAAAGTCGTTGCCATCGTCGTCCTTCAGGACAACGCCTGCCATGGCCTCAAGGGTTTCTCCCTTGCGTATGGCCGCAGCGACGCGCTTATTTACGTCCTTATACTGAGCGTTTGCGCGCTGAAGATAAGCGGCTACCCGTACGTCAGGCAGCAACTTCGATATCTCAGCGCGAGAAAGCAATGTTAGAATGGCGCGGTAGCCATTCTCGATCGTTCGAAACGTCGTGCGGACGCTCTCAAAGCTAGACAGCGCGCCGTCTCCCAAGCGTTCCCTGAGGTATCCGGCCAGTCCGTCGAGCAGACCGTCTCGTAGCTTCTCGCGCTTCGGGTCTGGATGCCTGAGAACTAACCGCCCGCATCGCTTTACGTGGCCCAGCAGTTCGTCGGCGAGCGCTTCATCGAGCTCGATCGCGTCTAGGTGAGCTTTAAGTTTTTGCCACGACAAGTCGTCGAGGGCGTCTTTGATCTCGCCTTCACTAAGTTGCTTTTCCATGTGACTTATCTGCGGCTTGAATGCGCCGGAGTCCTTTTCAACCAAATGGCTGCAATCTCTGAGCGCAGATCTGGTGCTTTCGCAAGGGCACGTGCAACATTCAGTTGAGAACTCTACACGGCTCACCGTGAAAATTATTGGTTTAGCTACTGAATGAGCCGATTAGAGTGCCAAGCTGGCTCTTGGGAATCTGTCATGATCATCGACCAGAAGCATCCCATCTCTTGGTCCCTCGTCGAGCGCGGCGCAGACGGCCGGAAAGTGATGACGGATCCCGCAATCACAAAACCATTCCTCTATCACATGCTGGAATGGCGTTACGCCAAGCTGATTTTCGAAACAAACAAACTGCGGCTCTCGCCCGTTCGATGTTGGCAGGACCCCTATGAGCGGTGGTGGTGCGATCGTCTGTTCAATCGCCCCGGTCCGTTGTCGGGATTTCAATCGTACGGCTCGTGTTGGACCACAGGTGCACATGACGAACCGCGTTGGCGAATGGCAGGCTTTGGCCCCGACAAGGAAACTCCTGTTGTGCGAATCCGCTGTCGTGTGGACGCGATGGTGAACGCGGCAAAAGGCCTCCTCGTGAACAGCGCCGGCTCCGCTTTTCTAGGCCGCGCCCAGTATCGTGGCGAGAGAACTCTTGTTCGTCTGGCTCAGTCGATCGCAGAAGGATCGAAGAAAGAAGTTACCCGGATGGCCGCGACCATGCTGTTGCACAAGCGGCGGGCCTTCAAGTTCGAAGACGAAGTGAGACTCCTTTGGTTGGACAAGCAGGCATTGAGAGAGGCTGTCTATGTCGACATCGAGGCGAAGACGTTCATCAATCAAGTGATGATTACACCTCATGCAAGCCCCGCTGAAACGGCGAACATCAAACGGGAGATGAAGCTCTTTGGCGTATCTTGCCTCGCGTCTGGCGTGTTGAAGTCGCCGCGTTAGGTCGGTCTGCGAATTCTTGTTGTCTCACGAGCGTTTCAGCGGCTTGCTATTGCCATGGCGGCCCGTTGGCTAAGCCAGTGGCGCCGCAGCTCTTGAATGGCCGTCTGCATCATCGCTACTGTCGGTGCAGCAGCGAATTTTCATCGAAGCAGTGCCTATGCCCCAAGATTTGTTGCCTCGAATTTTTCAGGCCGACCTTCACCGTTTCTACACGCGCGTCGTGCTGCCTGCGCTGGACAACCTGCCACTCCATACCGGCGTAAAGATCAGTGGGCCTGCGGCATCTACGGCGGAGTTTCTCGATCACGCCCAGATGCACACGTCGAACATGCTTGCTTTCGAAGCGCGGCGCAGCTTCGCGCTCACGCTGGACGGGCTCTTTGAGCGCCAGCTCCGGATTTGGGCGAGGATACATGTCCCGGAAAATCGGCGTGCCGGTATTGCCACCGTGGAAATCAATAAACTTGTCCGAGGGACCGGTTTGCGTCATGGCCTTGACCTGGAAACAGGGCAAGTAAGGGCGACAATCGAGGAATTACACCTGCTGGGAAACGCCGTGCGGCATGGCGACGGAGGTTCTCTGACCAAGTTGCGTGACCGTGCTCCTCACCTTTGGCGTTATGCGGACAACACCGTCGCTGCAAAGTCGGAAGAGCATGCCATTCTCAGCGAAGGCATCCAGCTGTCTGACCGCGACTTCGCGCGCTACGTGCGTGCTGTAACGCGGTTTTGGGGATTGGCTGACGGGGAGCCAGGCGCCGTGGTCGACGTGCCGTATTGAAGGTGGGCGTTGAAAGTTAGGTGGTCGCCGCTTGCGCAAACCGCGCCGCGAGCTGGCCGGGTATCGCTTCATAGCTTCCGGCCTTTTCGACATGTCGAGCGAGGGCGGCAAACGTTTCCGATTTCTGCCGGGCAAGCCTGCAGGCTTCATAGGTTCGCTTGTCGACGTAGGTCACGTCGGCATAGGCGGCGAGGCAGGCTAGATAGCGGTCTGTCAGTTCACTGCCGTCCCATTCATGAGTGTCAGGGTGAAAGCGTCGAATGGCATTGTAGATGACGCCCGAGGGCAATTGGTCCTCCCTTACCCGCGCAATGAGCTCCGGCCAGGGTAGGTTCAACTGCATGTTCAGCACTTCCAGCTTCCTGCGGAAAACCGCCATATCGCCGAGGTCGGCGAGGGTCGTGTCAGGGCCGATATCCGACAGATCAAATCCCCAAGCTTGCAGAATCCGAAGCCCCGGGTTGTCGGGCCGGACAATTTCCGCGCCGATGCGTATGACGTCTTTCATAAAAGTACGCGATGTATCGTCCGCGTCGGGAATGCGTTGGTCGCCGCGCTGCCGGATATCTGCCGCCAGGCGACCATGGAGGCGCTGAAACTGCTGCACCATATCATCCGGCGCGCGTATCCGATCCTTGAGAAGGTCCATGACCTTGGCATTGGCGTTGCCGGCGAAGTCGGATTTTGAAATTGCCACCACTTCACGGGTGCGCTTTTCGCTGTGCACAAAGCTCTCGCGCAGAATCGTCCAGCTTTCGAGAAACGGCCGCACAAGGTCAGCGCCGCTGGTGAGGCGAAACATATTTTTTGCCGCTTCTTCGCGCACCACTGCGGTGCTCGCAGCCGGATTCTGGAATGCGGCGGCAATTTCGAAGGATTGCAGGCTGGCGACGGAGCCAACAATGTCTTCCTTCTGGAACGAGGTGATGGAGGCCACCAGCGACAGCGACTGAAGGTACGCGGCACGTTGCGCGGCCACTTCCTCGCTTCGGTGCGAGAACAGCTCCTGAAAATGATGCCATGACAGCAGCAAAACACTACCGGTTTCCATGAAAGCCTGATCGAAGGTTTCGGCCCGCCTTACGCGCGCGCTGTCCTTACCCGCCTTGTCCCCGGCGATAGCGCCGAGATGGGAAGAATCCAGGGCAACGAATTTCGGGAGAAGAAACTTACGGCCAAGCGTTTCCAATATGGGTTCCTACCAAAGGTTGCCGTCATCGTAGCCGGTCAAATACGCTGGGAAGTAGTAATCTACAGCCGCTTGAAGCGGTTAGCTGAAAGTTTTCGTTTGGAAGTATTAGCCCGGACTATGATTGCGAATCAGAATCGCACAAACTTCCGATCACGCCATCATGACGAGTTGATAATCCCTTGCGCAAGCCTGCGAAAAAGAAGGTCACGACGACCAATCTGGTTAGGCCCAGCCGTGACGGTGACCAGTTTCATTACCTGTGGGCTGCGCGCCGCTGCCTTAGTCTTCTTCCTCCCGGATCGGACCTCAGGTCGGTTACTGTCGAGGGCGCATCCCCGTCAGACAGGACTGCAAAGGGACCAATTACAGCCGGAGAGGAAGTGATCGATCTCGCCGAGTATTTCGGGGATCGTGATCTTGCTAGGGCAACCCTTGTTCGTTACATCCAGCTCAAACATTCGACCGAGGCTCCAAACAAGCCATGGCCGGCAAGCGGGCTTGAAAACACGATCACCGGCTTTGCCAAGCGATACAAAGCCATTCTTACGGCTTCGGTTAAGACCGGAAGACTCCCGACCCTCGAGTTTCTTTTCGTATCGAACCGACCAATCAGCCAGGCAGTGACGGAAGCGGTCGAGAACGCTGCGAAAGGAATTGCGGTCAAGCCAGCGGATTTGAAGAAACTGGAAACATATACCGGGCTGAAGGGAGCCAAGCTCGCTGACTTCTGCAAAGTGCTGAAGCTTGAGGGCAGACATGATGCACTGTGGGATCAGCGAAACATCCTCTTCCAGGATGTCAGCCAGTATTTGCCAGATGCCGATGTCGATGCACCGACGCAACTGAAGGAACTGGTGAACCGCAAGGCGCTCTCCGAGGCGGCATCCAATCCCAGTATTGAACGGATGGACGTGTTGCGGGCCTTGAAGGCTGACGAGGGGCGTCTCTATCCTGCGCCCTGTCTTATCGAGCAATTGAGCGACGCCATCCCGCGCAAGCAAGAAGGCGACCTGATCAAGGCCATTGTTCGCGCCGGAAACAGGCCGGTGGTGGTGCATGCCGAGGGAGGGATTGGCAAGTCGATTTTCGCCACCCGCATTCATCTCGGGCTGCCGCCTGGCTCTGAGAGCGTTCTCTATGATTGTTTCGGAAACGGCCAGTATCGCAGCGCAACCGGGTACCGTCATCGCCATAAGGATGCGCTCGTCCAGATCATCAACGAGCTCGCCGGCAAGACCTTATGTCACTTGCTGATTCCGACCTCGCATGCAGGAGCGGTCGACTATCTTAAGAAATTTATCTTTCGGCTCGAACAAGCCGTTAGCCTTCTTCGCGCGAAGAACCCGCGGGCCTTACTGTGCATTATCATCGATGCCGCGGATAACGCGCAGATGGCGGCGGAGGAAATTGGCGAGGCGCGGGCATTCATCCGCGATTTGCTAAGAGAACAGATACCGGACGGCGTGCGTATCGTTGCGCTCTGCAGGTCGCATCGCCAGGATAAACTGGACCCGCCGCCAAACGCGCTGCCGCTTGAGCTGGAATCTTTCGACCGGGATGAGACCGCCGCACATCTGCGTCACGCTTTTCCGGACGCCAGTGAACAGGACATTGACGAATTTCATCGCCTCAGCTCGAAAAACCCACGTGTGCAGGCACTGGCCCTTTCAGGTGGTGGGACCTTGGCAGAAATTCTGCGTGAGCTAGGCCCCAATCCGACCACGGTCGAGAAGGCGATTGGAAACCTGCTGGCTGCAGCCATAGCCAAGATGCGCGATGAAGCCGGCGCGGTGGGGAAGACCCAGATTGACAGCATATTAAGCCGCTTTCTTCAGGTAGCGCCTATGTTGCAGCGGCACTGCCGCAACTTATGCTGGAGGCGGGACAGTTTGAAGAGTTGGTGGCGCTCGCGCTCTCTTCGGAAGCGTTGCCGGAGCTCAATCCGCTCGACCGGCGTGATGTCGAGCTTCAGCGCCTGCAATTTGCACTTAAAGCGAGCCTTCGTGCCAAGCGCTATCTCGATGCTGCCAAACTTGCCTTAAAGGCCGGCGGCGAGACGGCAGGTGATGAGCGCCAACGGGCACTTCTCCAAGGAAACACGGATCTGGTTTCGGCCCTCATGGAAGCCGGCCGCGCTCAAGAACTCGTTTCGCGCAAGATTTTTGGATCGCGTTGGGTCGGCTCGCACAATGCTTATGAAGCGGCGCTGATGTCCGGCTATGCCGAGCTGCAGGGCGATGCGCGCAGCCGATTACGCATGGCCACAGAATGGGTACGCAACTGGTCACGGCTTTCTGAGAAGGAACGCGGCCGCGAAACCATGACCGACAAAGATATCGGCGAAATGGCCATCGCATACTTCAATATCCACGGCGCACGAGCATGCGCTAACAGCCTAATGGGGTGGACGCCGCCATCGGTTCCCTTCAACGTCGGCCGGTACCTTGCACATCGCTTCGTCGATCACAGCCGCTACAAAGACCTTGATGACCTCGCGCTTGCTGCAGGCGACAACATCTACCTCCTGCTGGCTATTGTCGTGGAATTGCGTGAGGTCGACCGCACGCCCCCAAAAGAGGCTCTTGCAAAGTGCCTCAAGCAATTGTGCAAGCCATTGGTCACATTCGACGCGGGCGACAACTGGAACGCTCACGACCGCCCGCTGATGGCGGTGACCGCGTTGGTCGAGGCATGCCATCGCCTGTCTGTCGGCACGACAACGGTACTTGCAAAGCTTTTGTCGCGCTATCTACCCAAGGAGCCACCACGGGGACTAGGCACCCGTTTCAATGATGCGCGGGCACCGATCATTCTCGCCTACGCCCTGCACGCGGCATTGCTCGGAAAGACGCTGAATTTGCTCGACCTTGCGCATGCCGAGCTTCGTGCGGAGATTGAGAAGGAAAACAATTATTCCCAGTCGCAAGAAGCCCGGGAGTTCAAAGAAGACGTCGGGGCCTTGTTGCCATGGCACACGCTTTGGGCGGAACGGCTGGTAAAAGGGGCCGGTAAGGCAGGGCTGGCACGCGCCATTTCGCGGACAATCACGGAATCCGCTTCTGCCGCGCGGATCAACCACCGCGAAGAGTGGCGTACCGCCGATCAGGTTGCTCACCTCTGGTTGGCCATCCTTGTGCGCGCCAAGACGACCGACAGCACATCCATTAAGAGGCTTGTTGACTGGACCGCAGGGCTAAAGAGGCCCCTTTATACTCCGACGCTTGCAGGGCTTGCGCGTTCCATGGCGCGTTCTGCAGGGCTATCAACTCATGCGCTTCAATACGCGGCGCAAGCATTTCAGCTGACAAAGGATGAGCGCGACCACGCCGATTCAAAAGCCGAAATGTATGTAACCTTGGCAAGATCGGTGCTCGCCACAAGCCGGTCGGAAGCCGAGGCGTACTTCAACCAAGCTGTTGAGGTTGCCAGCAAGGTTGGCAACGAAAATGTGGACCGCTGGGCAGCGCTTTTGGATTTGGCGGAAGCTGCCGCCGATCAGGCGCAACCGGCGCCTGAAATGGCTTACAACCTCGCGCGCTGCGCCGAAGTGACCTACGACTATGTTGCACGGGACAAGCATTTCGACTGGCATCGGACAGTTGAGGCCATCGCAGCTCTCTGCCCCGTATCATCCTTCGCCATATTAAGCCGGTGGCGCGACCGTGCCTTTGGCCGACCCGGCAGGGTTTTGGCGGCAGCAGTAGAGTACCTTATTGAGCGAAAAGTGCTGGACGCGCGAAAGGCGCTGCCTCTGATCGGGTTCCGTGCGGAATGGAATGAGGCAGATATACTCGCTTCCGCGCTCGATGCCTGCGGGACGAAAGCCGAGAAACAGTCTGTCGCGGATCTCGGCTACCACTACATCAAGATGCAAGGACACACCGTTGCGACATGGCGGAAGGTTCGAGACCTGTTCGCCAAGCACCGTATTGCCGCGCCTGATTTGCAAACGCGCCTTGACCAGCTCGACCGCGATGAGAGGAAGCTGGATGCGGACAATGAAGCGAGCGGCAACGGGCGCCCGTCGAAACGCTGGAACGAAGATGCCAAAAAGGATTGGCGCGCGGTTTTCCGGGGCGTCAATCCGGTCGTGGCAAACGAACTCTCAAAAGCCCAGCAGCGATTCCGCAAATCCGAACCGCCATTCTATCAAGATCAATTTTTTCAGCAGGCCATTGCACGCATTCCTGCGGGGAAAGAAGCGGAATTTGTTATCGCTTTGGCTGAGGCGCCAGAATTTGACCTTTACCACCTCCGGAGCTTCCTCGAGGCGTTTCCGGCCGCGTGGAAAACGAGGCTTTCCATCAAGGCAGCCCTAGCTGCCGCCTTACGCAGCTTCGGCCGCCGCTATTGCCTGGATGTGACTCGCGGCCGCCACTACGAAGTACTGCCGTTCAAGACCGCCTGTGAATTGGCCGGCGTTCTTGAGGGCGATGTCATTGAAGTCGTTCTGACGGGTATCGGTGAGGTTACTGAGATTTTAGATGTCGGCCGGCTGTTTACGCTGGTGGGCCTGCTTGCCGGCAAGCTAACCCGAAGCGAAGCATCCGACGCGCTTGGCTTCGGTCTGAAACTTTTCGATGCAGTCCTTAAAGATACCGACGGCGACGGGCCGTGGTCTGCCGCGCTCGCGCCTGGAGGGGATATCGATAGCGCGGTTGCGGGGTATGTCTTTGGCGCGCTGGCCTCACCCCGCGCCACACGACGCTGGGAGGCCGCGCACGTCGTTCATGCGTTCTGCGAGCTTCGGCATCGCCCGGTCATTTCGGCGTTGGTAGCGTATGTTCGCGGCAATGTGGGCGGCGCGTTTGCCGATGCCGGGCTGTTTTTCTACAACCTGCATGCGCGTCAGTGGTTTCTGATTGCTCTTGCACGGGCAGCCAGGAATTGCCCCGATATTGTCGCTGCTCATTCTGATTTCATCTTCCAAAATATGCGCCCGCCAGAGGCTCACGTTGTCTTTCGTGAGTTGGCGAAACGTGCAGCGCTTGCGCTGATCGATGCTGGATTGCTTGATCCGGAGTTACGCGCACAAATCTTGGCAGTGAATGTATCGCCGTTCCCGGCGATTGAAGCCCGCTCTTATGAGCGCGGAAGCGCACGTTCGTCGCCGAAGACGTATGACGAAGACCATTTCTATTTTGACCATGACATGGAATCCTATTGGTTCCCGCCACTGGCGAAGTGCTTCGGTCTTTTGAGCAGCGATATCGAGCGACGGGTGGCAGCCGTCGTTACGGATGACTGGCAGTATCCCGGCCGGTTGCATTGGCAAGAAGATGCGCGAAGCCGCCGGAAGATGTTCGAATACGAAGACACACGGCATTCGAATAGCTCATACCCAAGTGTTGACGACCTCCGTTTCTACTTAGGTTCCCACGCTACAATGATCGTGGCTGGCGGGCTTCTCGACACCACACCAACCTATCGTAGCCCCGATTCAACCGAGGATGACTTTTCAGAATGGTTCCGGTCATACCATGACCTGTCCCGCCAGGACGGCTATTGGCTTGCCGACCGGCGAGACCCTATCCCGCTCGATATTCTTTCCTGTAAAAATGACATCAAAGACGCCGACTGGCCCTCATCGGTTGGCCGCGAAGATATAGACCGCGTGTTCTTCCCGTCGCCGGGGGTGGTCGCCCCCTGGGGTTATTGGAACGCTTCGTCAGGCAGACAACAGGAAGAGTGCACGATCCGAAGCGCGCTTGTTTCGCGTGAAAGGTCCTCGGCACTCCTCCGTGCCTTGCACAGTGCTGATGACCAGAACGATTACGCGATCCCTGAAGCCACGAGTGACTGGCAAATCAATTCCGGGGCATTTCAGCTGAAAGGCTGGGTTATTGACCGCACCCGTGCCCGGGGAATTGACGACAAAGACCCTTGGGCGGGGGAAATTCGCTGCCCGGCGCCCCGCCCGTCGAATGAAATTGTTGATGGCATGAAATTGGTAGCCGACCGCGAAGGCCGGCACTGGCGGCTGGACGCGAAGGAACCGGCCTCCATGGTGATCGAAACCTGGGGGATGTTTCACGAAAGGGACGATGACACCAGCGACAACCGAGGCAGTCGGGTCCACGCGTCGTTACCATTCATCCGGCAGCTGTTGCGCAAGCTCGATATGGACATGATCGTTAAAGTGGAAATCGAGCGGCGGCGCAGCTACTCTCGATACGAAAGCCGAGATGACGATGACAACAAGAAAGTCCCGCCCACGGTCCAACTCTTCCTCATCAAATCCGACGGAAGTATCGAAACATGCTGACGCGATCTTGGCCCTTGGCAAAAAGCTCATCGCCGAACTGAAGCTCGCCGACACCAATGATACGTTGTCGCGCTGGATGGTCCATTACCTTGCGGAGCAAATCAAAAATGCCGAACAGAAAGCTGCGAAGGATCACCCGCAGCGCGTCATAGCGTGCCGCGATGCGATCCTCGCCCTTTGGCAACACAGACACGAGTTGCCAAGCGGCAGCCGCCCGTTTCAGGAACTCGAACCGATAATAAGAACACTGGCGTCGCTTGATTCTGACGCAGGGCCATATCGCTATTTCGCGCCTCCGTTGCCACCCGAGAGTGCGCGCAAAGAAAGCAAGGCATCGCAACAATGGCTGCAATTGGCGGAGCGCCTCGACTATTCTGCGCGCATCCTCATCAGGCAATGCCTGGCGAACGCAGCGGATAACGCAATTGATAAATCAAGGGTATGGGTCGCGCTTGCCCAGAAGGCCGGCCTTGAGCAGATTGAATTGCCGATTTTGCGCATCATCATTGCGGACGGCGACCTTGCCGACGCAACCGATCCCGACGAAGAGCAGCGGAAGCTTCTGAAGGATCGCGCGGACAAGCTACGCGGATTTGTGGAACTCGCAACGACGGTTATCGAGGAATACGACAGTCAACTTAACGGAAAGCCGGGCGCAAAAGCCAAAAAACCCAAAGCCCTTAAGGCGCCTGCTGTTTCCCGTTTGGCCAAGCCTGCACAGTTGATCGTTGAAGAGCGTCGGTCTCGCCGCAAGAGGGCAGTGAAGAAGCGTTAAGCCCTCGATAAACCACCTGACGATTTGTGGGGTCATCCCAAAGCTTGTCTTGCAGACTTGCGATCCTGTCAACTTGGAGGAATCCGATGTCTGATCCTTATAATGACGGGAGAGAGCTTGCCCGGCTTTTTGGCCGTTTTGAGCATGCTCTTAAGCGCACGGGATTCTTGAAGAACAGATCCGACGCTCAAGCTGATTGGGATGCTTTCGCCAAGGCGCTTGGCCCGACATTCTTTGCTGACATCGTGAACGCGGGAGTTGCCGCAACGCTTATCGGTGACCCGCCACGAAAGTTGATGAGTGAGGGCCTGACATGGCAGCCGGAGCACCCCACGCCCCTTGCCAATGTCCACCAGCTCATCGTGCAGGGAGTTTGCCGCGTAAGAAACAGCTACGTTCATGGCGAAAAGTTTCAGGGTGGATCAGAGACCTGGGCAAGAGACGCAACCCTCGTGGGCGAGGCTCTGGCGGTATTGCGTGAGGCGCAGGGACGTGTGCCCGCTGTATCCGCGCTTCTCGCGTAGCGCGGCCAGAAATTGACGCGAGGCGGCCTCGGAACTGGCCGACATGGGTCATCCTGCTCTACTGGACCGGGCTCTAGGCGCACGCGCCCGAAGCCCCTGCTTCGCTAGAGCTACGCAGGGTCTTCGCCCTTCGGGTGACGATCCCTTGCCCAAGATGGGGGCGACAGGGCTCCGCCCTCACGACCCCCAGCAACAAGAAAATCGCCATCCCCCAATTCTCACTCCCTCGGCTCCGCCTCAGTCGCTGCGAACCGGGTGGTTCCCCCTGACGATTTTCTTGTTGCTCCCCCTAACCCGGTCTCGCCGACGGTCAGGGGTTCAGACGGAGCTGAACCCCAAACCAAAAGAGACCGCCATGAAAACCGACCTCTATCAACAGATCACCGACCAGATTATCCGCGCCCTCGAACAGGGCACGCGCCCGTGGCATCAGCCGTGGAATGCTGGACATGCCGCCGGCCGCATCACCCGGCCGCTGCGCGCGGGCGGCATTCCCTATCAGGGCATCAACGTGCTGATGCTGTGGGCGGCAGCGGTGGAGAAGGGATACGCAACCCCGTTCTGGTTTACCTTCAAACAGGCGCTTGATCTCGGCGCGCACGTCCGCAAGGGCGAGAAGGGCAGCCTTGTGGTCTATGCCGACCGCATCACCCGTACCGAGACCGACACGGCAACCGGCGAGGAATCCGAAACCTCCATTCCGTTTCTCAAAGGCTATACCGTCTTCAATGCCGAACAGGTGGAAGGCTTGCCCGAGACCTATTATGCGAGACCGGCCCCGCGCGATGATACGATCACGCGCATTGAACGGGCCGAGAGCTTCTTCGCCGCGCTCGGCGCCGATATCGAGCATGGCGGCAATTCAGCGTGCTACGTCATCTCCCGCGACCAGGTGCGGATGCCGGTCTTTGAAGCCTTCCGCGATGCCGAGAGCTATTACGCCACCCTCGGCCATGAAACTGTGCATTGGACGAAGCACCCGACGCGCCTCGACCGGGAGTTTGGGCGCAAGCGCTTCGGCGATGAGGGATACGCCATGGAAGAGCTGGTGGCGGAACTCGGCGCGGCTTTTCTTTGCGCCGATCTTCAACTGACGCCCGAGACGCGCGACGACCATGCGGCCTATGTCGCAAGCTGGCTGAAAGTGTTGAAGAACGACACGCGGGCGATATTCAACGCCGCATCACATGCCGGGCGCGCGGTGGAATTTCTGCATGCGCGGGCGAAGGTTGAGGGTCTGGCTGCGTGACCCTTTGAGGCTGTCGGAGCCTTTGCCGCCCACCGCTCGCGCCGACCGCCGCTAAGTTCGTGGCCCCTTTTTCTTCTCGTGCTGTTCCGCTTCGAACGCTTGCCTTCCTTTCGCGGCCGACAGGTCTCGCGCATGCTCGCCTTCATGGCTCTGCAGCTTAGCCGCGATCCAGAGCAGTGCGCCGTAGATGATGGCGCGATTATCATTGGTCAACTCGACGAGACCCGCCTTAACGACCAGACCGCCGAGTTCAATCAGATGTCGGGTTCGCTTGCGTCGCTCAACCTGCCAAGCGCGCATATCATTGCGAGCCCGTGCCGCCTGACGGCGATTGTGTGCTGCCCGGTTGCGCTGCAGCGCTGCGATGGTTGCGCTGAGATGCCGGAGCAGTTCGCCGGGGCCTGCTTTCGAAAAACGTCACTCCACGCTTAGCCCATGCCTCACGCTTTGCGGTGTCTTTCGTCTCAGTGATTGCGACCAGCGCGCCGGCGAGTTCCTCGCTGCTGAGTTGATCGGCGCCGGTGGCGATCACCAATTCGCCAAGCTGCTGCACCTTTCGCGTCTTGAGCTCCCGCGCCTTGTCTTCCAGTGCTTTCATTTCGGCGTCGAAGTCTCGGGGTTTGCGCATGGCTGTCTCCATCGATTGTCGATCGGAGGATGATAGGGGAGCGCTTGCCGGAAGGCTTCAGGGTTGCCGAGACAGCCCGGGACGGGCTGGTCCATCCCGAGAATTTTTCGAGGGAGGGCGCGCTTATACGTCGTGCCGACGTGGGCTTTGCCGTGCAAATGATTTGGTCGCGATGGCGATCTATCATCTTCACGTCAAGGTCATTGGCCGCAAGGCCGGCTCAAGCGCTGTGGCGTCTGCCGCCTACCGCTCGGCTTCGCGGTTGCGCGACGAGCGCATTGATCGTGTGCAGGATTTTTCCAGCAAGCGCGGTGTTGTCCATTCCGAGGTGATGTTGCCGGAGAATGCGCCCGAAGCCTGGAGCGACCGCGAACGGCTGTGGAACGATGTCGAAGCCTTCGAGATGCGCAAGGATGCCCAACTTGCCCGCGAGGTGGAGTTTGCCCTCCCGCGCGAACTGAGCCAGGCGCAAGGCATCGAGCTGGCGCGCGACTTCGTTCAGGCCGAGTTTGTCAGCCGAGGCATGGTCGCCGATCTCAATGTGCATTGGGACAGGGCAGAGGATGGCAGTCCCAAGCCGCATGCCCATGTCATGCTCACCATGCGCTCCGTGGACGAGAACGGATTTGGCGCAAAGGTACGAGACTGGAACCAGACCGAGCTTGTCGAGCGCTGGCGCGAGCGATGGGCCGAACTTGCCAATGAGCGGCTTGCCGAACTCGACATAGACGCCCGCATCGATCATCGCAGCCTGGAAGCGCAGGGCATTGCCCTGGAGCCGCAGACCCAGATTGGTGCACCGGCGCAACGCATCGAGGGCGACGGCCTTGATGATGGGAATGCTGAAGCCGATCGCGCCGAACTGCACCGCGAGATCGCGCGCAACAATGGCGCGCGGATTATTGTGGATCCATCCGTGGCGCTGGATGCCATCACGCATCAGCAATCGACCTTCACCCAAAAAGACATTGCGAAGTTTGCGCATCGCCACAGCGACGGTATCGAGCAGTTCAACGAGGTTGCGCGAGCCATCAGCAGTGCAACCGATCTGATTGAACTCGGCAAGGACGGACGTGGCGAAGACCGTTTCACCACCCGGCAGATGATCGACACTGAACAGCGCCTTCACCGCGCGGCGGCGCGTATTGATTTGGACGAGCGACACGCGGTGAGTGACGCCCATCGCGAGGCAGCACTGGCGCGAGCTGCGCAACGCGGGCTTGTCCTGTCAGGCGAGCAGACCGAAGCGCTTGCGCACATCACCGATGGTCGTGGTCTTGGTGTCGTCGTCGGCTTTGCCGGAACCGGCAAGAGCGCCATGCTTGGCGTTGCGCGCCAGGCATGGGCAGCGGCGGGCTACGAGGTTCGAGGCGCCGCACTCTCCGGCATTGCCGCCGAGAATCTCGAAGGCGGATCAGGCATCCCGTCACGCACCATCGCCAGCATGGAACACGGCTGGGGGCAGGGCCGCGATATGCTTACGGCGCGGGATGTCCTGGTGATCGACGAGGCCGGCATGGTCGGCACGCGCCAGTTGGAGCGCGTGCTTTCCCATGCTGCGGACGTTGGCGCAAAAGTCGTCCTCGTCGGCGATCCGCAGCAGTTGCAGGCAATCGAAGCCGGCGCTGCATTCCGCTCGATTCACGAACGCCACGGCGGTGTCGAAATTGGCCAAGTGCGTCGGCAGCGCGAGGACTGGCAGCGTGATGCCACGCGTGATCTTGCAGCCGGCAGGATCAATGCTGCGATCAGCGCCTACGACGCGCCAGGCATGGTGCATCAGGCTGCAACGCGCGACGAAGCGCGAGGTGAACTCATCGAACGCTGGGATCGCGACAGGCAGGCGCATCCAGAGGCGAGCCGGATCATCCTCACCCACACAAACGACGAAGTGCGCGCCCTGAACCAGGCGGCGCGCGAGCGCATGCGCATTGCGGGAGATCTCGGCGACGATGTTCCGATAAGCGTCGAACGCGGCGTGAGAATCTTCGCCAGCGGCGACCGGGTCATGTTCCTGCGCAACGAGCGCGGGCTTGGCGTCAAGAACGGCACGCTTGGCATTGTGGAGGAAGTCAGCAAACAGAGCATGACGGCTCGCGTCGATGATGGCAGATCGGTTCGCTTCGACCTGAAAGACTACGCGCACATCGACCACGGCTATGCCGCGACCATTCACAAGGCGCAGGGCATGACGGTCGATCGGACCCATGTACTCGCTACGCCTGGCATGGATGCACATGGCAGCTACGTCGCACTGTCGCGGCATCGAGATAGGATGGATTTGCATTACGGCGGCGACGACTTCAGTACGCGGGAGCGGCTGGACCGCACGCTGTCACGGGACCGCGCCAAGGACATGGCGTCGGACTACGAGCAGATCGATCCGGCGCAGATCTATGCCGAGCGGCGCGGCATCACGTTCCGCGAGCGCGTGGTAGAGATCGTGCGCCGGATTGTCCCGGAGAAGCTGCGCGACAGGATCGGCGGATTGCTGGACGGGTTGCGCTCGCCCGGAGACGGCGGGCCCAGCCAGGAAGGTGGGCGCGGGCCGGGAAGGGAAAATGTTGGGGCGCAGATCGGAGATGTTGGCGCCACGCCTAGAAGAGATCCTGCTGCCAGGGGAGCGCCGCGCGACACTAATCTGCCGGGGAACCCCGAAGCAGAAATTCGCCGAGCCCGCACGCAGGCGCTAGTGCGTCACGCGCGAGCGCTCGACGCGATCCTCAGCACTGGAAATGTGGACGGGCAGGGTAGTCCCGAGCAGATGCGCGAATTGAGGGATGCCCGCAGCGCTTTCGAGACGGTGCGGCCGTATGGCTGGCGCGATGCCGAAGCGGCCTATGTGAAAAACCCCGAACTTGTCCGCGAGGCAGGGGCCGGCCGCGTCAGCCGCATCGTGCTTGCCCTCCAGCTTGAGACGGAAATCCGCACCGGGAGGGACATCGATCCCAGCCGCCGCGCCGACCGGTTCGTGGAAGGCTGGCAGAAGCTCGACCGTAAGAGCCAACACCAGTACCAGGCCGGCGACATGTCTGGCTACAAGTCAACGCGCTTGGCCATGTCCGATATGGCCAAGAGCCTCGAACGCGATCCTCAACTTGAATCCTTACTGGCAAACCGCAAACGCGAACTTGGCATCAACGGGGATTCGGGTCGTCGCCTGGGCGCCGAACTCGCCTTCAGCCATGGCATCGGTAAGGGGCGGGGCATTGGGATCTAAGGCATGCCGATTTGCCGCCGTTTGCACTCCGCAGCTGGCTGAGGCGACAAACCTGATTGCCTCCTGCATGAGTTCGTCTTGTCTGTCCCAGCAGAAATCAGCGACAACCACTGAGGTGCAGGCAGTTATGTCCGAGCCGGATCGTATCATACGCCTCAAAACCGTCCTTGCTCGGACGGGTCTGTCCCGTTCAACCATATATCGCAAGATCGCCGAAGGCACGTTCCCGGCTCAGATCAAGATCAGTGTCAACGGGGCTGGCTGGCGGGAATCCGATGTCAATCGATGGGTTGACGATCCTGTTGCATGGCGAGCAGAGCGTTAGTTCTGATTGCGAGACAAACGAACACCGGGGCCGCCGCCATTATTCGGAATGAACTCTATCCCAACAGCTTCGAGTGATAGCTTCAGTGCCTGCAGGATCGATTCAGATGCAGGTTTCGAACCACGTTCGAACTGCACGATAGTCCTCAAACTTACCTTGGATATATCCGCCAGCTCCTGTTGAGAAATGTCGAGTAGCCCACGAGCCGCACGAATTTGGGCCGCACTTACCTTCATTGTTCAAATGCCCTGTTGCACAAAAAGTGCAAATATGCTTGTTTTAGGAAGCGACCGTTGGAGGAGGTGCGTCCACTTCCCGCAGTCTGACCACGCCTAAGCTTATCGGAGCTCGGATCATGGCTGATTCCGACTATAGCACGACCACGCCCTCCGTCACCCATGGCCAGGCCCCCAACGCCTTGAGCGGGTTATGCGGTCCAGACCCCGCGATTCTCCTGCTGCGAGACTGGTTGCGGGCACAACGCGTTTCGCAGGTCCTTTGTCGACTACAACAGCGTCTAGAGAGGCGCGTTCTCGACGCTGCAGGCCCGGAAGCGATTGATGAAAAGGTCGGCTACACGATCGCCTATCAGGCGGAGGTCGAGGCCACGACAGCGGCCTTGAAGCTTCAAGACAAACTCCCCCGGATACCGGCGCGATCGCTTCTAGGCATTGTCGCCAAGCTCGAAATCATCGCTGGCGCGGATCGCGACATCGATGATCCAACAGACTTCCCCTGGCCGCATATAGCTTCTGTCCTTGATGATTTGAAAAAACTCGCCGGAAGCCTGCCGCTTGAGCGGCCTGATCGATCAATCGTTCAAGAGGATTGTAGATCATATCAAGCGATAGCCGCTGACTTCGTCGGTCTGGAAAGGCAGGCCACCGACCCGCATTTGGGGCGCCGGCCTGCATTTGGCATCAACTCGGAATGACGCGATTCGGCGACCTTACCGAGATGCAGATGTTGCGCGGCGGATTGATGAAAGCGGCGCGTAGCCAGACGGATCGGCGGTCGCCGGGGAGACTCCTTGCCAATCAGGCCATGGAAATACGACGGGCCGCGCCATGGGACGCGTAGTCAAGTAAGCTTTCCTTTACGACATCTTGTTTCATCAAATGCCAGTGCCCACCTACCTTGCGTCGTCCCGCCGGGCCGGATACTTGCGCTGTGTTTTAGGGAAGGAGAACATCATGGGTGGTGTTAAGGCGGCAATGATGGAACACGAAGAAAATTTGGCTATGGCTGCGTCCTACCTAGTGGACATCGAAAGAATGGAACGCTGCGAGGCCCACGGCACCAGAACCGTGGTGCTACTGGGCCTGTTCCGTGGGCTGCCGCCATGAAAGCCCGCGAATACACTGACCTCCTTAAAGAGGCATACGAAAGTCATCCGGGCGAAGCATGCTTCGCATGCGAGAAGAACATGGCCGACTAATCGGCATTGAAGAATCTGAGACACCGCTAGCCTATATTCCAGGCGCTCTCCCAGCAGGCTTAGGATGTGAGCGCAGCGACAGCCGACTGGCTGAAATCGGCGGGGAGGTTCCTATTGCCAAAAAAGAAAACTTGGAACTGGCGCAAGACGGTGATTGCCGTCGGTTCAAGTTGGTGGACTGTGGCCGTCACTGTTCTTCTGCTTTCCGCCGGCATCGCAGTCTTCTTTTGGTACGTTTACGACCGGTTGGACGAGTATTGGAAAGGCGTAGCCACAAACACCACGGCGGGATTCTTCGACGTGGTTGTGGTGGTGTTCACATTTGGAGCTTATGAGCAATTTCGTCGTCGGAGCGATGACATTGCCCGTTTGCGTGGGCGTATCGAAGACGTGAAAAGGTTCGATGATCCGCGTGCGCATAGTATCATAGGTTCCGCGATACGCGGACTTGCCAAATTCGGCCTTACAGACATCGACCTGCGTGGCGCACGGCTGACTAATTTCTCCTTTCCCAGTAACGGGATCCGCTCTATCTCTGGCGCTGTAATCTCGGATGGTCTCTACTTTGACGACGAAATGAAAAACTTCGCGAAGCTCAATTCAGTGGCTTTCACTGGAGTGGATTGTAGCGACGTTTGTTTCAGCAGCGGCGAGTTTTCTTTGGCTACGTTTAATGACTGCGTTTTTCAGGGCGCATCTCTTGTTGGTGCTAGATTCAACGGAACCTCTTTGAATTGGTCGGTCGAAAGAGTCATAGCCGATGAAGCCGATTGGCAAGAACTTGTCGATGAAGCGGAAGACGGTTCACCGATTTATGCCCAGATTTACAACCCGGCCTTTTATGGCGCAGACCTAACGAATTGCATTTTCAAAAAAGTGCGATTTCAGAATGCCGATTTTCGCGGTGCCCAAAATATCGAGAAAGCGATTTTCGTTGGTGCAACGGGGCTGGAAACCTGCCACTTCGATGATGGCCAGACGCCAGCATCTTCCAAATCCTAGCTCATTGGGCAAGGTGGCGTCATATGACACTCTCTACGAATCTGGCGGGCAGGAGTTCGAAACTGTTCGGGGGCGCCGGCATCGAGCCTAATCTAACTATAGCTACACACGCCGTTCCATCCAAGCATAGGGAAGGGCTTTTCGCTCCCGTTGGAGCACACCAAATTGAAGGCCTGCCCTTGAAACCGTGAGCCCATGTGGCGGTGCAAAGCGCCGCGCTTAAGCGCCGTAGGCCTGAAGAGGGCGATGTTCATATCGCAAATATTCTTTTGCACTCAATGATCTAGCGCAGTTGCGTCAGACCAATTTCCCTTCTAAAGCATATAGAAAGGGGGGACTAGCATGCAAATTTCTCGCATCGTCGTTCGTAATTACAGGGCGCTTGCTGCCGTCGACATAAGTGTTTGTGAAGGGCTTTGTTGCGTTATCGGCGAAAACAATACGGGAAAGAGCGCTCTCCTGAGAGCGATCCAGATATGTCTTGATGTCACACTGCCGTCCAGTTATCGCTCCCTTATACGGGAAGATATTAATTCGTCAGTCGACATTTCGGTCCCCAACCAAGTATTGATCGGGATTGAACTCTCCGATTTTCAAGGCAAGGTCAACGAAGAGGCGCTCGTCAGCACATGGAAAACGGGGCCGGATACGGCAAGAATTTTCTATAGGTTCCGTCCCAAGCCGAGCATTCGCGAAAAGCTGAACAATTCCGAGATCGCTCCAGGTGAACTTACGCTTGAGGACTATTCATGGGACCTGCGAGCGGGAGGTGATCCTGCTTTAGACCTCAGCAAGCTCGAATGGAACGACGAGGACGTAGGCGAGCCGGTTCGCTTCGCCGACCTTCAATCCTATTTGGTCGTTTCGCTTGCGGCGCTTCGTGACGTTGAGGCCGATCTTCGCAACGCTCGGGTTTCACCCCTCGTACGTTTGATAGAAGCATTCGACGTACCGCCCACCGAGCAGCAAGCCCTCATTGCAATCCTCAATGAGGCAAACGCGAAGATTGAGGGTGCCAAAACGATTTCCGATGTTGCTGCGGCTGTCGACAAATCGTTCAAAACCGTATCTGGCCCGGCGTTCGAGATGGATGTAGGCCTGGGTCTTGCCTCCGCAACATTTCAATCGATTATCCGCAACCTCAAAGTACTGCTATCAGACGCAACGTTGATGAAGTTCGAGCCTGCCCGCAACGGCCTCGGCATGAACAATATTCTCTATATCGCAATACTCGTTGAATACCTGCAGAAGCGCATTGCGCGGGCTTCAAGCGCCGGTCAGCTCCTACTGATCGAAGAACCTGAGGCGCATCTGCACCCTCAGCTTCAGACTGCACTTCTGATTGCGCTCCGTCAGTTTGGCATACAGGTAATTCTAACAACCCATAGCCCGCAGGTTACGTCTCAAGCGCCGTTCAAGACCTTCGTATCCCTCACCCGTAAGGAAGATCTGAGTGTTGCGGCAGGGACGCTCGCAAAGAATGATGCTCTTGATGAATCGGACGTCGCCGACCTTGAGCGGTATCTCGACGCAACGAAGAGCAATCTACTGTTTGCGCGCCGTGTGATGCTGGTCGAAGGACCAGCAGAAATTTTCCTGATCCCCGCTATGGTCGAGTCCGTGAAAGGGATTCAGCTTGAGCGAGTTGGCATCTCTGTCATCGCCATTTACGGCATTCATTTCGGCGTGTACGCCAAGCTGTTCCGCGAAGGCTCTTTGGAAAAACGGTGCGCCATTGTCGCAGATGCCGACCTTTCTCCGTCTGATGCCGACGAGAATTTTGACGTTGATGTGGATGCGCCGGACCTTGCAGCGCTTCGCGGTCCCTTCGTTGAGGTCTTTGCTGGAGCGACCACTTTCGAGCGTGAGCTCGTTTCCGTCAGTACCCTGCCTATGTTCATCGCCGCTCTAAAAGACCTGGGTGCGACAAGGACCTTCATGCACCTTGAAGAGAGTTTTGCACAGCTTACAGACATCTTTGGCGACGCAGACGAAGATACCATTCTGGAGGATGCCGGGGACGCCGTCCTCGCAGCTGCGAAGCGATTCGGAAAGGCCCGGTTTGCGCAAGTCTGTGCTCGCCACGCAAGTCTCTGTACCGCCTTGCCTCGTTATATCGAAGACGCTGTTGACTGGCTCAGTAAATGATAAGCCTTACCGCTGAGCAGCGCGCTCCTGTCGTTGAAGAAGGCAATATCTATCTGTCAGCATGCCCGGGCAGCGGCAAAACCCGTGTCATCACAGCAAAGCTCTTGCTGCTGGCTGAGGGGCAAATTGGCTCGCCACGCTCGATCGCGTGCATCACTTACACGAACGCTGCTGTAGACGAGATTGAGAGCAGACTTAAACAGGTTGGCAGCCGCGCCATTATTGACGTTACTGAAGTATGCACGATCCACTCTTTCTGTTTGCAATACATACTCCGGCCATATCGCTGGTTGGTTAAAGAGGTTCCAGCGAAATTTAAAATACTAACGAGGGATTCGCAAGATTTCGAGCGCTTGGTAACCGCCGTAGAGGATGAGATTGGACGAAGCGTCGGACGGACTACTTTCGATGACTACGCGTCGATCAGCATGGGGCTGAATGGCGAGCCGTTCGGTCCCGGTATTGAACGGGGAGTAGGCTCGGTGCCGCTAGCAAAACGGCTATGGCAATTGATGCTAGCTAACGGATTTATCGATTTCTCGATGATCCTCTACTACTCGTATAAGATCCTTAGCAGTTATGGCTTCGTGGCTACCGGCGCCGCGTCCAAATTCAAGTGGTTTCTTGTCGACGAATTTCAGGACACCACAGCCGTCCAAATTGAGATTTTCAAGCTCATTTTCGCCCACAAAAGAAGCAGCTTCTTTCTGGTGGGCGATGAGAACCAGTCCATCTACGGCTTTGCAGGAGCTAAGCCGGCAATGGCACAGGACTTTGCGGATCATATTGACGCATCGCTTGACTTTGCCCTTTCAGGAAACTTCCGGTCCGGTCCCAAGATCGTCGACGCTGCCGAAAACCTCATAGCACGCACACCACGAATGCAGAGCGTGGGAGCGGCGTCAAATTACGGTGAGGCGCCGATCTATGTTCACGTCAACGATCCTAAGGTTGCGGTCACTGACTACTTTCTGCCTTGGATCGATGCGCATAAAATTCCTCTTGGAAGATGCGCAATCTTGGCCCCTTGGTGGACACATCTTGTTCCCATCGGAAGGCACCTGCGAGATCTCGACGTGCCGGTATTCGGTCCGGGCGCTCGTCCGTATCAGCGTCGACGAACGTTCGCCGCGCTTGCGGAGCAACTTGGTGCCTGCGTTGAGCAAGACCATTTGCTTGGGCTGCCAGGAGTTGAGAAGGCCATTTTTGGCCTCTCGCAAGAGGTAGTCGGCGTAACGCGCTTCGATGTGTTTTCGTACGAGGGTCGCAAGACAGCTCTTTCTCTGGTCTATGAGGCAAAGAGGATTGCTCTAAAGCATCCAGGCGGCCTTGAATGGATGAGGGTTTGCTCGGAGCAGTGCGCAGAAATTCTAACTCGGGATGGTTGGATACCCGAACCGCAAAAATGGCTTCTGCGGAGTTCGGTCGACGAGATGGAGGCCGACATGGTAAGACGAAATGTCGATGTCGCTAACCTACAAATCTCTGACCTTGGTCTTTTTGCGAATCCTGACCGAGCGATCAAGCTGATCACACTTCATAACTCAAAGGGCCGGGAGTTCGACGCGGCAGCATTGGTATGTATGAACGAAGGAAGCGTCCCGCATTTTTCCGCACGAACTCAAGCGGAGTTCGATGAAGCGAGGCGCTTGATGTATGTCGGCATCACGCGCCCAAAAAAACTTCTGCTGATCGCATCGCATCAACTGGATTATCGTGACCGTCCCACGCGCTTCATCAGGGAGTGCGGCATCGTTCGATCCAACTGAATCCTGCCGTCAGCATCTCTGCCAGCCACTGAGCTTTAGGGGCGCTACCCGCAGCGCACCCACACACAATAGACGTCTCCCGAGGTTTGGATGAGAAAGGGCGACATGAGTCGGCGGTAATCGGCGTTGGTTGTGTGCGTCAAGTTCTGCAAAAAGGGGGCGGCCATTGTGCTGGTCAAGCGGCTTGGCGTAGAGCGAGCTTCTTGTGCTCGCGCAGGTCGTCCATGTTGATGTAGCGATTTGCCTCCATCCAGT
>NZ_NSFU01000040.1:0-24077 GCF_002294875.1 Mesorhizobium sp. WSM4312
ACGCAGCGGTGTGAGACGGGCATTCTTGTGGATGTTCATTCGGACCCTCCGATGGATGCTGAAGCGTGGTAACTCCAGTCTCCTCGGTCCGGTCCGAATGGACAACCTCTCGAAAGCTCACACCTAGTGCCGGCAGTGGCACCGCTGTTGTCCGTCGACAGGTCCCGCGCTTGCTCGGTGCGACCAACAACCTTAAGCGCTAGGGCGTAACCTGACCCTGCAAGATCTCCTCACCGACTATAAGGTGCGCCTCACGATCTGAGACGATGGGACAGGATGGCTAAGGAGGTGCGCCGTCTTGCATGCCCCGCCAGCGAGGCGAACCCTCTCGGCTACGCGCGCCACCAGCGACGCTCCATATCGTCAGGCCTGCGTCTCATGCTCAGATGAGCCGGTATTTGGCTCTCTCATCAGCAAACCGAGAGAGCCCATGCCAAGACGGAAGCAAGCAAGACGAACGAGCGTCAGAGATATCCTGCGCCTGACCCATAAACAGGGCAGTCCGGTGGGCCAAGGTGGCAGAGCAACTGAGGTTCGGCAAGACTTCGGCTTCCACCTATCTGCGGGCGCTGGAGACGGGCTGTCGTGCAGGCCCTGCATGCGGCTTTGAGGACGATGCGATGTTGAAACACCGTCTGTTGCGCCGAATCGGCCGTCGGCCAAACGTTGGGTCGTCATCAGGTTCTCGACAGCTTCCCGGTGTCAAATCCAAACCGTGGTCGGCGATCCCCACCAGGGTGGGAAGGCAGCGCTGATATAGCCGAACGTCGATCAAGTCACGATCAACGATTGCCTCATGTCACATGCCCTGCGGGACTGAAAAACGGAGAAGAACATGTGCGATGCAAAACTGAAGACCGTGCTTTCGCTTTTTTCGCCGGTGGCCAGCAAATTAGATGCTCTCTCGTCCAACGGACCAGCGACGGATGCAAACTGCGTTAAGCTAAATACGAACGAGAACCCGTTTCCGTTGCCGAAGAGCGTAATGCAAAGTGCAATTGCTGCGATCGAACACCAGTATCTTTATCCGGAAGACGACAATCTCAGCTTAAGGGCAGCTGCCTCCGATGCTTACGGATTTTCCAAAGATCAGGTGATTGCCGGCAACGGTTCGTCGGAGCTGCTCGGACTCATCTACAGAGCTTTCCTCGCCCCAGGAGATAGAGTGGCAATGCTGTCGCCCGGATTTTCGTTCAACCGTAAACTTGCCATGTTGCAGGGTGCCGAGTTTCTCGAAATCGCATCGAGCGAAGCTCATCCCCTGCCGATAGAAAAACTGCTGTCCGGCCCCGCAAAAGACGCGAAGTTCATTCTGTTGGCTAATCCGAACAATCCGACCGGAACATTCGTGCCGGTGGCCGAAATCGAACGCCTTGTGGAGCAAGCAGATCGCTTGGTCGTCTTGGATGAGGCCTACGTTGACTTCGCACCCGACAATGCCCTGCGCCTCGTCAATAGACATCCGAATCTTTTGATCTTGAGGACTTTTTCAAAGAGCTATGCTGCCGCTGGCGTGCGAGTCGGCTTCGGTTTCGGTCACCCAGAAATCATTGGCAGGCTGCGCAACATCCAGAATGTCTTCAACATGAACGTGATCGGGCAGGCGGTCGGGAAAAGCATTCTTGCGCATCGCCACGCCTACGAAGAGAACCACAGGCACATCAAGCATGAACGACAGCGAGTGACCCTGGCGCTGTTGCAACTTGGCTTTTCCGTAACACCCTCCCACGCAAACTTTTTGCTGGCCCGTGTGCCGGCGGGACAGGAGGGCTCATGCTGGCAAGCCGCGTTGAAAGAGCAGGCGATCCTCATCGCCAGCTTTCCTGACGTAGATTTGAAGAACTGTATTCGCGTCAGCATTGGCACCACAGAGCAGATGGACAAATTCCTTGCTGCCGCCGAACGCGTCTGTATGAACTTTAAGAAGGATCGCGGTGCTCACAAGCATGAAGTCGATTCACATTAAGCATCAAGTAATGATATGTCGTGAGCTATGATGATTAGCGAATAAATATAGGTAATTTGGAGAACAATTAATTGAAGAAAATTTCCGCTTCGGGCCTGACCTTCGGCATCTTCGATCATCTGGACGAAAACGGCGATGACATCGCACAACAATATGCAGATCGGCTGAGCCTAGCAGAAGCGTGCGATGGCTATGGCTTTTATGCGTATCATCTCGCCGAGCACCACTGTACGCCGCATGGCAGAGGTCCATCACCGAATTTGTTCTTAGCGAGCGTCGCCCAGCGAACCCGCAGTCTTCGTGTTGGTCCCATGGTAATGCTACTTGCGCTCTATCATCCGCTGCGTGCCTTCGAGGAGATCTGCATGCTTGATCAGTTGAGCGGCGGCAGGCTTGAACTCGGCATAGGGCGCGGCTCTGCTCCCACTGAATTGGGATACTTCGGGGTTGCTGTAGAAGCAGCACCAGAACAGTATGCGGAGGCC
The DNA here is from genome assembly GCF_002294875.1 of Mesorhizobium sp. WSM4312. Taxonomy (NCBI): domain Bacteria; kingdom Pseudomonadati; phylum Pseudomonadota; class Alphaproteobacteria; order Hyphomicrobiales; family Phyllobacteriaceae; genus Mesorhizobium; species Mesorhizobium sp. WSM4312. The sequence continues at coordinate 2,452 of NZ_NSFU01000040.1, forward strand.
AGTGAGATTCTCATCAATGCGATGAAAGGCGGGACGCTTTCTTATCAGGGCCGCCACTTTGAGTTGAAAGATGTTCCGCTGACGTTGAGACCTCACCAATATCCCCGTCCGCCGACATGGATCGCCACCAATCGACCCGAGCCGGCTAGCTGGGCCGCTGCGAATGGGGCAAACATCGCCTGCGTCGGACCTTCCACTTCTGTTCGCAGCGTTACCGACGCGTTCCGCGCCGCCCGAATTCACGATGCTGACATTGGCCAGCAAGCGCCATTTCTTGGATTGCTCCGAATGGTGGTGATAGGGCGTTCTGAAACAGATGCGTATTTGCTCGCAGCACCTGCCTATGAACGATGGCTCAATAGCTTCAAATTTCTATACGAACTAAATGCCATTTCCACTCCACCAAACTTGCCTTTGAACTTCGATGCAGCAATTGAAAGTGAATTGTGCGTCGTGGGAACGGCAGATTCTGTCCGAAAAGCTCTCCTTGATCAGCTGGAAGAGGCAGGTGCTAATTATCTTCTGTGTCAACTGGCATTTGGGGATTTGCCGCTGGATGCCTCACTATACACCGCATCGGCCATTGGATCCGAAATCATGGCTCGAGTTGCCGCATCGTGAATCCGTCGTGTGATTGGAGGAGCAGCGGCAGCGCTGCTCCTCATTGCGAAACGGTTGTGGGGGCCGGACTCCTGTGTCAGGTGTAAACCATTGGAGCACGTCCTATCTGATCCAGGTCATATCCTGCGGCTTTGAAGTAGTTGGCACATTCGGCTGGGGTGAAGAGGTCGACGACCGCGCCGAGGCGTCCTGACCTTGCCCCTCTGATCTAATCCGGTTTGAAGTTCGTTCTGGCCCATCCAGAGGACCAGGACATGAAACGCAGCCGCTTCTCTGAAGAGCAGATCATCGGAATTTTGAAGAAACACGAGGCCGGGGTATCGGTTGGCGATCTGTGCCGCAAGCACGGGGTCAGCGACGCCTCGATCTACAATTGGAAGGCCCGCTTCGGCGGGATGGATGTCACCGAGGCTCGGCGACCTGAAGGCGCTGGAGGACGAGAACACGCGCCTGAAGCGGCTTTTGGCCGACGCCATGCTCGACAATGCCGCGTTGAAGGACCTTGTGGGAAAGAAATGGTGACGCCCGCCGCCAAGCGGAAAGCTGTCGCTCGCCTGAAGGAAGGCTTCGGGATGAGCGAACGGCGGGCGTGTAAAGCCATCGGCTGTTGCCGCATGACGGTTCGCTACCAGACCAGCAGGCCGGACGACCGCGAGGTTCGCGAGCGGATGAAGGCCGATCGCGCAGGAGCGTCGCCGGTTCGGCTACCGGCGTCTTCTCGTGATGCTGAGGCGGGAGGGCCTGGTCGTGAACCACAAGAAGCTGTTCCGGCTCTATCGGGAGGAGAAGCTCGCCGTCGCCGCCGTGGCGGCCGCAAGCGGGCGATCGGGACCAGGGCGCCGATGCTGGTGCCGCTGAGGCCCGACGAGCGCTGGTCGCTCGACTTCGTATCGGACCAGCTCACCGACGGGCGCCGCTTCCGCATCCTGGCCGTCGTCGACGACTGCACGAGAGAGTGCCTCGCACTCATCGTTGATACGTCTCTCTCGGGCATGCGGGTTGCCCGCGAATTGGACGGCTCATCACCGAGCGGGGCCGGCCCAGGATGATCGTCAGCGACAATGGCAGCGAGTTCACCTCGAACGCCATCCTCTCCTGGGCGGATCAGAACCGCGTCGAATGGCATTACATTGCGCCCGGCAAGCCGATGCAGAATGGCTTCATCGAGAGCTTCAACGGCCGACTGCGCGATGAACTGCTCAACGAGACGCTGTTCACCTCGCTGGCTCAGGCGCGCGTAGCCATCGCCCTGTGGCACGCCGACTACAACACCGCGCGGCCGCACTCCCCCCTGGCAGACCCCGGCCAAGTTCGCCAGCACCTTCAATCCGCGACGGTCGCTCGCGCTGCGCTATGCCAAAGGCTCCGCGCCAGCGCCCGTCGCTTCACCCGCCCAGCAGGGCACAACCCACGCCGGAAACGAACTCAAAACTGCTGGGGCAACGTCAGTCCCATAGAGCCTTGATGGTTATCTCGGCCTTTGCTCGCAGCAGCGCCTTAGGTTGGGCGAAGGCGTTCTCAATCGGATTGAAGTCGGGACTGTAGGGCGGCAGTTAGAGCAGGCTCGCCTGCGGCCTCAATCGCGCCGCGCAGGGTTCTCCAGGCGGATGTCGCCAATGTCAAATTTGCTGGCATCCATGTCGCCCTCGCCAACCGCACAAGCGAAGGCCAGAAAGCCAACATGTGTTCTGCGGCTTAATTAAGAGTCAGCCGATGTCGGCCGAACATCACCTTGTCTCGAAGTCGACGATCGGACAGCAGGTTGCGAAAGTTGGCGCGATGCGAAACAAACTGCTGAAGCGCTCAACTTTTATTGATCACGCGTGTTGGACGCGACGCACTCCCGTTCCAATCGGGCTGAGCGCAAATTCTCCCGGTTCACAAAACTGAGTCGCTGGAGTAGTGGGGGCGCAGAGAAATCTCCGGTCGCAGCCTTACCCGGTCAAAACAAGGATACCAATGATGAAGACTCTCGCCGTCTGCTCTGGCGGATTGGACTCCGTTTCCCTTGCTCACATGGTGGCAGCGGAGCACGAACTCACCGGCCTTCTATCTTTCGACTATGGCCAACGGCACAGGAAGGAATTGGGCTTCGCCGCTCTTTGCGCGCAGCGACTGAAGGTCCCGCACCAGATCATCGACATCGGCGAAATTGGCCGTGGCCTTTCCGGCTCAGCGCTGACTAGCAGTATCGACGTGCCGGACGGCCACTACGCCGAAGACACGATGAAGATTACGGTGGTGCCGAACCGCAATGCCATCATGTTGGCAATCGCCTTCGGTCTCGCCGCCGCCCACAGCGCCGAAGCGGTGGCGGCGGCCGTGCATGGTGGGGACCATTTCATCTATCCCGATTGCCGTCCGGCCTTCATTGAAGCTTTCCAGACAATGCAAGACCGCGCGCTCGACGGCTATGCGCAGATACGCCTCTATGCACCGTATGTGAATCTCGGAAAAGCTGACATTGTTGCGGATGGCGCAAGATACGGCACCCCGTTTGCTGAGACCTGGTCCTGTTACAAGGGCGGCGTGCGTCACTGCGGACGATGCGGGACCTGCGTCGAGCGGCGCGAAGCGTTCCATCTCGCCGGGCACGCTGATCCCACCGACTACGAGGACGCCGATTTCTGGCTTGAGGCGCTGCGCAGGAGGCGCGCGTAATGTTCCACATCAGCAAGGAATTCCACTTCTCGGCCTCGCATCAGCTCACCTCCTTGCCTCCCAACCATCAATGCGCGCGCCTGCACGGGCATAACTATGTCGTCGTAGTGGAGCTGTCGGCCAAGGAACTGGACGCCCACGGCTTCGTGCGCGACTATCACGATCTGGCGCCGCTCAAACGCTACATTGACGAGAGCTTCGACCATCGGCACCTCAACGACGTGCTGGGACATGAGAAGGTCACGGCGGAATGCCTGGCCAGACATTTCTATGAATGGTGCAAGGCACGTCTGCCGCAGACCGCGGCCGTGCGCGTTAGCGAAACACCGAAAACTTGGGCGGAATACCGTCCGTGACCGACATGCATCCCGCAATCCGTGTGAGCGAGATATTCGGGCCGACTATCCAGGGCGAGGGCGTGCTCATCGGCTTGCCGACGGTGTTCATCAGAACCGGCGGATGTGATTATCGCTGTTCATGGTGCGACAGCCTTCACGCGGTGGACAATCAGTATCGCCATGAATGGCTACCGATGCCGATCGATGCCGTGTGGCAAACCGTCCATGCGCTTTCCGGCGGCAGGCCGGTTATGGTCTCCTTGTCAGGCGGCAACCCGGCCATTCAGCCGTTCGGTCCCCTCATAGAACGAGGCCATCGCGAGGGCTATCGTTTTGCACTGGAAACGCAGGGTTCCGTGGTGAGGGAGTGGTTTGCGGATCTTGACGTGCTGACCCTTAGCCCAAAGCCGCCGTCCAGCGAGATGACGACCCGTTGGGCTGCGTTTGATGCATGCCTCGAAGCGGCGCAAGAGAAGCCGCAAATCGTGCTCAAGCTCGTCGTTTTCGACGAGAGTGACTATGCCTACGCCAAAGAAGTCGCGGCGAGATATCCGCACCTTCCGATCTATCTGCAACCCGGCAATCACACGCCGCCGCTCCCTGGCAGTGAAGACGCCTCTGTCGACTTGGACGGAATAATGATGCGAATGGAATGGCTTGTCGAAAGGGTGACTAGCGACAGGTGGTTCGAAGCCCGCGTGTTGCCGCAGCTGCACGTTCTGCTTTGGGGTAACAAGAGGGCGGTCTAGTCTGTGGCTTGCGTCGCACCGGAAGGCCGGGCTCCAACGGCTTGGCAGGCTCTCTTCGCGTGCCGAGTACAGCCGAGCTTTGTTCGCGTCAGCGGTCTCGCGATTGTGCGGCTGGAAACCGCCCGGACACCCCGCTGCCGGCGTGTGTCACCTTGACTCCGATGAGCTGTCGTCACGCAAAGTTGAAATCCGCAAGAACTGGCCTTCTCGCCCCACCTGCTCCGTCGCAAGCACGTCATCCCCTCATCCTTGTCCAGCTCTTATCGATGTATCTCATTGTCCGGCCTGACGCACGACTGTCAGCATGGGAATGCATCCATTGCGCAAATGCCTTCCATAAAGAAGATCGATTTCCTCATTGGCCCAACGTGAAATATAGCAACGTTTTCGTGGCGTGGGTCGGCTGCGTCGGGAGTAGCGATGAAAACGTATTGGGGTCGCCTGCGTCTCCTTGGGCAGCGAGTGTAAAGTATAGCGATGCGGCCTCCGGCGCGAACGGCAGCCGCGCAGTGATCACCTTCGCCTGTGCCTTTGCGGCGGGGGTCAAGCGCTGGTCTGCTAAAATTTTTTATCGTTTAGCTGGTTGAAACTGCCCCCGTTGCGGGCTGCAGAAGCCGGCCAGCCGAGAAACGGCAGCCGCACTTATGAAAGCACGCCAAGGCGTGCGGGCATCTATCAGTTGCAAAGGACAATACTGGCCGCGCCGATTGGCCATCACGCGTCCATTAGGGCAGCCACCAACATCAGTTCGCAAGAGGAGCAAAAGTAATATGTATCGTCGTCACCTGATCAAAGGGTTGGTTGCGCTCGGCGCATGCCGGATTTGCGTTCAAGCCGCCCAAGCGACCAGTGCCCATTGGGGGTACACCGGTCCGGTCGGACCGGAGCACTGGGCTGATCTGGATAAGGAAAATTTCGTATGCTCTGCCGGCACGCAGCAATCGCCGATCAATATCAACAGCGCGGTCAAGGCGGATATCCCGCATATCGCCATCGGCTGGCACAAGGGCGGCGGCAATATGGTGAACAACGGCCACACCATTCAAATCAATATGCCACAAGGCAGCACGCTGACCCGCGGCGATCGTGTCTACGAACTGGTACAGTTCCATTTCCATGCGCCAAGCGAACATCACGTGGCGGGCAAGAGCTTCCCGATGGAGGTGCATTTCGTTCACAAGGACACGCAAAGTGGTACTCTGGGCGTGCTGGGCGTCTTTTTAACGCCCGGCGCGACAAATGCCAGCTTTGCTGCCCTTGCTGCGGCCTTTCCCGAACTGCCGAATGGGGAGGTGACGATCGACGAGGTGAATCCCAACTGGCTTCTGCCAGCCTCGCTTGGCTATTGGACTTATGAGGGCTCACTGACGACGCCGCCGTGCACCGAAAACGTCGAGTGGATGGTGGCGATGGAACCGGTTGACGTTGATCCGGCAGACATCCAGCGATTTGCCTCACTCTACCCGTCGAACGCGCGCCCTATTCATTCACCCAATCGACGCTTCATCCTGCGCCAGAGTTGAGCGCCGCCCCAGCGGTTCCGCACGGTCCAACATTCTTGGCACAAGTTGGCGCGAAGCCTCCTCTTCCGGTCTGGCGGTCTGACGGCGCTCCCCAAGCTGGCTAGTCTAAATGATAGGGATTCGGTGCCGACACCACTCGTCCCAAATACGTCGCGGCGAGGTTTGTCTGCAACCCGGCAATCACACGCCGCCCCGCCGTGGTAATGAAGACGTCTCTGTCGAGTCCGACGGAATATGATGCGCATGGAACCGCTGGTAGAAAAGGTGACCAGCGACAGGTGGTTCGAAGCCCGCGTCTTGCCGCAGCTGCACGTTCTACTCTGGGGTAACAAGAGGGTAGTGTATACCTTCTCCTAGCTTCGCCGCCAACTACTCGGTTTTCCGAATTGCTCTCTATATTCTTGAAGACGATGCGTTCGTTAAAGACATGTGCTGCGCACCTGGTGTAAAAGCTGCTCTCATCATGCAGAGGTCAAGCCAGTCGGGCTCATCCGAGGCTATGGCCGTGAGCACTGTTCAGTTCGGCAGAGAGGGCGCTTTTGTACACACTTTGCGATCGTGGCGGCCCCGTGGGCAGATCTGCAAGCTGCCGCGACACTAACCTCTCGAAGCCCGCCCGCCCGCCTTTCGTGCAGCTTCCTCTGAACAAAACCACCGCTCGCCCTTCAATAGGTTGATGCGTGTCTCCCAGTAAGATTCCTGTCCAAGAACGTGATAATCTTCTTGCCAGTGTTGTAGCTGATGTTGCCCTTGATGCCGCAGCCTACCGCGGCGGGACCAAACTCAATGGCAAGCAGGCCGGCTAGGATCGTGCAGCCAGTCGCGAGCCTCGCCCACAACGGGGTCTCACGCGCATGAGGGCGCCGACCATGGGTTCGGCGGTTCATACGCGTATAACACGTATCTTTCTGAAAAAATCAATGCTCTCGGCTAAGCTACTGAATTATTTGGCTTCCATATAGCGCGTCGGCGGAACCAACTTGTAGACGGGCTATGAAAGGTTAAGCGCGGATGTCTATCGGCCGCCGGCGTTCCCGCTCTGTAAGCCTGCCTGAACTACCCGCGCCGCGGTCAAGCCCCAGGCTCCTGCTCATCCAGCGACCGCCCGATCAATGGCAGGCTGGAAAGACAAGAGCCGATGTCTTCCGATGGTCTCGCCATCAGCTTTGGGCTAACTTCCCCATTCTCCCGCTTCGAGCTCGACACACGGCGGTTTGGATGGCGCACGACAATCTGTGTCGGCTTTGTCGTGTCCGTGACAGACGCCTGAAAGGCCCGTTCGCGCGTTTTGCCGCCGTCTAAGCGGCTGGAATTTAATGACAAAGTTTCTTCTGGGATCGGCCGATCACGCTGGTACGCTTTTTGCGATGCTTGGTGTGAGGCGGCACGAGCTGCCTATCGGCACTTGTGTCGCGGGCAGTCGCGATAATTAGAACGAAGGAAGGAAAGCTATTATGTCAGGTCTGCGTCAGATCGCCTTTTACGGAAAAGGCGGCATCGGCAAGTCCACCACGTCCCAAAATACGCTCGCTGCCCTTGTCGACCTCGGGCAGAGAATCCTCATCGTAGGATGCGACCCCAAAGCCGATTCCACACGCTTGATCCTGAATTCGAAAGCTCAGGATACCGTCCTGGATCTCGCCGCACAGGAAGGCTCGGTGGAAGACCTCGAACTCCAGGACGTGCTCAAGGTGGGCTACAGAGGCATCAAGTGCGTGGAGTCCGGCGGCCCCGAGCCGGGTGTCGGTTGCGCCGGCCGCGGCGTCATCACCTCGATCAATTTCCTCGAGGAGAATGGCGCTTATGACGATGTCGATTATGTCTCCTATGACGTCCTCGGCGACGTGGTATGCGGCGGCTTCGCCATGCCGATCCGCGAAGGCAAGGCCCAGGAGATCTATATCGTCATGTCCGGCGAGATGATGGCGCTCTATGCCGCCAACAACATCGCCAAGGGCATCCTCAAATATGCCCATTCGGGCGGTGTGCGGCTGGGCGGGCTGATCTGCAATGAACGTCAAACCGACCGCGAACTCGATCTGGCCGAAGCACTGGCTGGCCGATTGAATTCCAAGCTCATCCACTTCGTGCCCCGCGACAACATCGTCCAACATGCCGAACTCAGGAAGATGTCGGTGATCCAGTACGCGCCGGACTCAAAGCAGGCAGGGGAATACCGCGCTCTGGCCGAGAAGATCCACGCCAATTCGGGCCAGGGTACGATCCCGACGCCGATCACCATGGAGGAGCTGGAGGAGATGCTGCTCGACTTCGGCATCATGAAGACCGACGAGCAGATGCTTGCCGAGCTTCACTCCAAGGAAGCGGCGAAGGCGGCGGCCCAGTAGTGACATTAGCGCTGCCATGAATCGGCGCGCCTTGCAGAGAACGGCGCCTATTCTTTGAGGCGTCACCCAACCTTGAAAGGGGGACTCATGAGCCGGGAATACGAGAATGACGGTGCTCTTCATGCGAAGCTTATCGAAGAGGTGCTGTCGCATTATCCCGACAAGGCGGCGAAGCGCCGCAAGAAGCACCTCAACGTCGCAAAGAGCGGCAACGAGGCTGGCGGGGAAAGCGAGGTCCTTTCCGAATGCGACGTCAAATCGAACATCAAGTCCATTCCCGGGGTGATGACGATTCGCGGCTGTGCATATGCTGGTTCGAAAGGCGTGGTGTGGGGGCCAGTCAAGGATATGGTCCATATCTCGCACGGCCCGGTCGGCTGCGGCCAATATTCTTGGTCGCAGCGCCGCAACTACTACGTCGGTACAACGGGCGTCGACACGTTCGGGACAATGCAGTTCACCTCCGATTTCCAGGAGAAGGACATCGTCTTCGGCGGCGACAAGAAGCTGGAACAGATCATTGACGAGATTGAAGTCTTGTTTCCGCTCAACAACGGCATCACCGTGCAGTCCGAATGCCCTATCGGCCTGATTGGCGATGACACCGAGGCCGTTTCTCGCAAAAAGACCAAGGAGTATGACAAGACGATCGTGCCGGTACGCTGCGAGGGCTTCCGCGGCGTCTCGCAGTCGCTTGGCCACCACATCGCCAATGATGCAATCCGGGATTGGGTCTTCGACAAAAAGGATGTCAAGTTCGAGGCCGGCCCCTACGACGTCAACGTCATCGGCGACTACAATATCGGCGGCGATGCCTGGGCCTCGCGCATACTGCTTGAGGAGATAGGGCTGCGCGTGGTTGGCAACTGGTCGGGTGACGCCACACTCGCAGAGATCGAGCGCGCCCCGAAGGCTAAGCTCAATCTTATCCACTGCTACCGGTCGATGAATTACATCTGTCGGCATATGGAGGAAAAGTATGGCGTCGCCTGGATGGAGTACAATTTCTTCGGTCCCTCCCAGATCGAAGCCTCTCTGCGCAACATAGCCAAGCATTTTGGGCCGGAAATCGAGGAGAAGACCGAAAAGGTCATTGCCAAGTACAGGCCGCTTGTTGATGCGGTCATCGCCAAGTACCTGTCGCGCCTGGAAGGAAATACCGTGATGCTCTATGTCGGCGGCCTGCGCCCCCGCCACGTCGTCACGGCCTACGAGGACCTCGGCATGGTCATCGTGGGCACCGGCTATGAATTCGCCCACAGCGACGACTATCAGCGCACCGGCCACTACGTGAAGAACGGCACGCTGATCTACGATGACGTGACCGGCTATGAGTTGGAGAAATTCATCGAAGGGATTCGCCCAAATCTGGTCGGCTCGGGAATCAAAGAAAAATACCCGGTGCAGAAGATGGGCATACCGTTCCGCCAGATGCATTCCTGGGATTATTCAGGCCCGTATCACGGCTACGACGGCTTTGCCATTTTCGCACGTGATGTGGATCTCGCCATTAACAACCCGGTCTGGGACCTATTCCACGCGCCTTGGAAAAGAAGCCGGGGCGATGAGCGGGCGATGGCTGCCGAATAAACATTTGCTTCAGCCCCAGTCTCCCACTGAGACGGTGAACTCCCGCGGCCTCTGATCCGCCGGAGCCTGGAACGTCTTGACGTCCTGAGCTGCCGTCCCGCGCAGCCAGATGCAAAAGAGGTAATCATCATGCCGCAGTCGGCTGAAAAAATTCTCGATCACGCTCCCCTGTTCCGCGAGCCGGAATACAGAAAGATGCTCGCTGAGAAGAAGCTAAACTTCGAATGTCCGCACCCCGATGAAATCGTTTCCGATCAGCGCGATTTCACCCAGACGTGGGAATACCGCGAAAAGAACCTCGCCCGCAAAGCGCTTGTCGTGAACCCGGCCAAGGCCTGCCAGCCGCTGGGTGCGGTATTCGCTGCCGCCGGCTTCGAGCGAACCATGTCCTTCGTCCACGGCAGCCAAGGTTGCGTCGCCTATTACCGCTCGCACCTGTCGCGCCATTTCAAGGAGCCTGCCGCGGCGGTCTCCTCCTCAATGACCGAGGATGCGGCGGTGTTTGGCGGCCTGAAGAACATGGTCGACGGGCTCGCCAACACCTACCAGCTCTACGACCCCAAGATGATTGCCGTGTCGACGACCTGTATGGCAGAGGTCATTGGCGACGACCTGCACAGCTTCATCCAGAACGCCAAGGACGAAGATTCAGTCCCGCGCGACTTCGACGTGCCCTTTGCCCACACCCCGGCCTTCGTTGGCAGTCATGTCGACGGCTATGACAACATGGTCAAAGGCATTTTGGAGCACTTCTGGAAAGGTCAGGAGCGTACGCAAATCGAAGGAACCATCAACATCATTCCGGGCTTCGACGGCTTCTGCGTCGGCAACAACCGGGAGCTCAAGCGCCTGCTCGATGTAATGGGCGTGTCCTATACATTGATCCAGGATGCCTCTGACCAGTTCGATACGCCTTCGGACGGTGAATACCGCATGTATGACGGGGGCACGAAGATCAACGAGGTGAAGAAGGCCCTCAACGCCGAGGCAACGCTTTCGCTGCAGCATCACAACACCCGAAAGACACTGGGCTATTGCGAGGAGGTCGGGCAGGCGACGGCCTCGTTCCACTATCCGCTCGGCGTTCAGGCGACGGACGAATTCCTGATGGAGGTCGCGGCGATTTCCGGCAAGGAGATTCCCGAGGCAATTCGCCTCGAGCGCGGCCGACTGGTAGACGCCATGGCGGACAGCCAATCCTGGCTGCATGGTAAGAAATACGCCATCTACGGTGATCCCGACTTCGTTCACGCAATGGCCCGCTTTGTCATGGAGACCGGCGGCGAGCCAACCCATTGCCTCGCCACCAATGGCACCTCGGCATGGGAAGCCGATTTGAAGAAGCTGCTAGCATCCTCGCCTTTCGGCAAGGCTGCCCAGGTTTGGGCGGGCAAGGACCTGTGGGCGCTGCGCTCGCTGCTCTTTACCGAGCCGGTGGACCTTTTGATCGGCAATTCCTACGGCAAGTACCTGGAGCGCGACACCGGAACGCCGCTGATCCGGCTGATGTTTCCGATCTTCGATCGGCACCATCATCACCGCTTTGCGCTCTTTGGCTACCAGGGCGCGTTGCGCGTGCTGACGACGATCCTCGACAAGATCTTCGACAAACTCGATCGCGAGACGAGCGAGACGGGTGTGACGGATTATTCCTATGACCTCACGCGCTAAGAGCCGTGGCCGGCTTTTCGCCGAGGCCATTCCTTGCCCAATGGACTGGGGAGGCTGAGCGATGTCCTCCCTCAGCGCCAAAATCAAGGACGCCTTCGATGAGCCCGCCTGCGATAAGAACCGTGGCAAAGATGCCAAGGCGCGCAAGGAGGGCTGCTCGAAGTCGCTGACACCAGGGGCGGCAGCCGGCGGCTGCGCCTTTGACGGAGCCAAGATCGTCCTGCAGCCGATCACCGACGTTGCGCATCTGGTCCATGCGCCGCTCGCCTGCGAGGGCAATTCTTGGGACAACCGTGGTGCGGTTTCGTCAGGGCCGACCTTGTGGCGGACAAGCTTCACGACCGACCTCACCGAACTCGACCTGGTGATGGGGCAGGGCGAGCGGAAACTCTTCAAGGCGATCCGCGAGATCAAGCACACATACGCGCCGCCGGCGATCTTCGTCTACTCAACTTGCGTAACGGCGCTGATCGGTGACGACATCGAGGCCGTGTGCAAACGCGCCACGGAAAAGTTCGGTTTGGCCGTGGTGCCGATCAATGCGCCTGGCCTGGCAGGCTCCAAGAACCTCGGCAACAAGCTCGCCGCCGAGGCGTTGCTCGATCATGTCATCGGCACGGTCGAACCCGACGACCCCGGGCCCTACGACATCAACATCCTTGGCGAATTCAACCTCTCGGGCGAATTCTGGCTTGTAAAGCCGCTCCTCGATCGGCTCGGCATCCGGGTGCGCGCCTGCATTCCCGGCGATGCGCGTTACCGCGACATTGCTTCCGCGCACCGCGCCCGGGCGGCAATGATCGTGTGCTCGACCGCGCTGATCAGTCTTGCCCGCAAGATGGAGGAGCGCTGGGACATCCCGTTCTTCGAGGGCTCCTTCTATGGCATCTCCGACACATCGCAAGCTCTTCGCAACCTTGTCAGGCTGCTGGTGAGGAAGGGCGCCGATCCGGAGATCCTCGAGCGCACGGAGACGCTGATCGCGCAGCAGGAGGCGATCGCGTGGAAGAAACTCGAATCCTACCGGCAAAGGCTCCAAGGCAAGCGCGTGCTGCTCAACACAGGCGGTGTGAAGTCCTGGTCGGTTGTCCGTGCGCTGATGGAGATCGGAATCGAGATCGTCGGCACCTCGGTCAAGAAATCTACGGTGCAGGACAAGGAGCGCATCAAACAAGTTCTCAAGCACGACAAGCATATGTTCGAATACATGGCTGCGCGCGAGCTGTACGCCATGCTCTCTGAACACAGGGCCGATATCATGCTGTCGGGCGGTCGCACGCAATTCATTGCGCTCAAGGCCAAGACGCCCTGGCTCGATATCAACCAGGAGCGCCAGCACCCTTATGCCGGCTATGCCGGCATGGTGGAACTCGTACGCCAGATCGACCTCGCCATTCACAATCCGGTCTGGTCTCAGGTGCGCCAGCCGGCCCCGTGGGATTGCCAGCCTGATCTAAAAGACGAACTGCCATGCACGAAGAAGGAGTCCGGGCACCTGTTCGATGAATTCGCCGGCGCGACGGCACACGAGTTCAGCGAGTGTTGAGGCGACCGATGGCCCGCATCCTTCCCCAGACCAAATCCGCGGCGGTGAACCCGCTGAAGTCGTCGCAGCCGCTGGGTGCCGCCTTTGCCTTTCTTGGGGTCGACGGCGCGATGCCGCTGTTCCACGGCAGCCAGGGATGCACAAGCTTCGCGCTCGTGCTCTTCGTACGGCACTTCAAAGAAACGATTCCATTGCAGACAACAGCGATGGATGAGGTGGCGACCATCCTCGGCGCTGCCGACCATCTTGAAGAAGCCATCCTCAACCTCAAGAACCGCACGAAGCCAAAGCTGATCGGGGTGTGCACGACCGCGCTGGTGGAGACGCGTGGCGAAGATTGCGCGAGTGATATTGCGAACATCAAGCTGAAGCACACGCAAGAGCTTGCGGGTACGGAGGTCGTGCTGGCCAACACGCCGGATTTTGACGGCGCGATCGAAGAGGGCTGGGCCAAGGCAGTCACCGCAATGATCAAAGGGATTACAGGCTCGGGCGAACGTGCGCGGCAGCCGAAGAAGATCGCGATCCTGCCCGGATGCAACCTCACTGTCGCCGACATCGAGCATATGCGTGACATGGTTGAAAGCTTTGGGCTCAAGCCGGTTATTCTGCCCGACATTTCAGGCTCGCTCGACGGTACGGTTCCTGACCGCTGGGTAGCGACCACATACGGCGGCACCAGCGTCGAAGACATTCGCGAGTTGGGCACGGCCATGCAATGCATCGCCATCGGTGAGCACATGCGCCGCCCGGCGAAAGCGCTGCACGGGTTGACCGGCGTGCCTTACGTGTTGTTCCAGTCACTGACTGGGCTGCAGGACACGGACCGCTTCGTGTCGCTGCTGTCTGCGATTTCGGGCGCGGCGGTACCGGCCCGCGTGCGCCGGCGCCGGGCGCAATTGCAGGACGCGATGCTCGACGGACATTTCCATTTCGGCGGCAAGAAAATTGCCATCGCTGCCGAACCAGACCAGCTGTTCCAACTTGCGACCTTCTTTGCTGGCCTCGGCTCCGAGATAGCCGCGGCCGTCACAACGACCGACAGGTCTAAAATTCTCGAGAAAGTCCCGGCGGTTTCGGTTCAGATCGGCGATCTCGGCGATCTGGAAAGTCTTGCCGTCGGTGCTGACCTGCTTGTCACGCATTCGCACGGGCGCCAAGCATCGGAGCGGCTCCGAATTCCGCTCATGCGCATCGGGTTCCCGGTCTTCGATCGACTAGGCAGCCAGCACAAGCTCGCAATTCTCTATCAGGGCACCCGCGACATGATCTTCGAGGTCGCCAGCATCTTCCAGGCCAACCAACACGCGCCCACTCCTGAGGCGCTTGATCCACTCCGTAATCGAGAAATATCACGATGAACGCTGTTCGCCGCCTCTCGCTGGTCAGTAGTGAGGTTTTCGCCCCGATGCCTGAACGACGTAAGGGCGCATTGCGCGTTGCGATCGCCACTCAGGACATGCAGGACCTCAACGCCCATTTCGGGTCGGCCAGGCGCTTTGCTGTCTACGACGTGACGCGCGAGGAATGGAATCTCGTAGAAGCCGTGGCCTTCGATGACGTGTCCGATGAAAGCGGGGAGCATCGGGCCGAGCGCGATGATCGCATCACGCCAAAGGTGGATGCGCTCAAGGGCTGTCAGATCCTGTTTTGTCTGGCAATTGGCGGCCCTTCGGCAGCCAAGCTTGTCGCGGCAAAAATCCACCCGATCAAAGTGGCGGAGCCCCAATCGATCCCACAGGTGCTCTTGCGCACGCAGATGATGCTCAGGACGTGTCCTCCGCCTTGGCTGCGCAAGGTGCTGGCGCGAGCGGGCATTGCCGAAAAGAAACCGTCCTTCGAGGACGAGGACTGAAAAGAGGAGGACGCCAATGCCTGACCCCGCAATCCCCCCAGCTGTCGCCGAAGACGAGGCGGCTCTTTGCACCCCGTTCGTCAAATGCCTCGTGCGGCTGATCCGTTCTCAGGATTCCTATGGCTCGTGGGAACGCAAAGCGGACGCTGAGCTGCTGGGCGACTTCATCATTACCAAGGAACAGCGCCGAGGGATCCCAATCATCGGAGATCCCGATCCCGACGTGCTGTGGAGGCTCGACAAGTACTACGCCGCCATCGGGCTTGCGATCGAGGAGCGCTGCGGCCTTATGGCATCGCCGATGATCCAGGTGAGCCATGAGGGTTTTGGTCGGGTGCTTTTCACGACCGGACGGCTGGTCGTTTTGTCCAAAACGCTGCGCGATGTCCACCGGTTTGGCTTCGAGACGCTCCTGAAGCTCGCCACGGCCGGTACGAAGCTGGTCGACGATGCGATTTCAGTCATCGAAACCTTTCCCCACGTGGCGCTGGCATGATGGGCGCGATTTTCGAGAAAGGCCATCATGACGGACCCGAGAAACTATGTTGGCCAGTCCCCTCGATCCAGGGACTCGAGGCCGACCAGGTTGTTGGGGTATCGCCGATGAAGAAGCCGCTGGTCCTGATCTGCTCGCAAGATGCCGAGTTCTATCTGCTCTACAGCCACATACTGGAGGTTGACGGTTTCAGCAGTGAGACGGCAGACGGCGCGAAGGCTGCGCTGGCCTTGGCCGAACAACGGGAGCTTCAGGCCGTAGTGCTGGATTGCGACCCAGCCAGCATAAACGGGTCCGCAATTTGCGCCCACCTCAAGCGGGAACCGCGCACCACCGACCTGCCTATCATCGCCCTGATCGCGCCTGGCGCCGAGCACCAGCACCTCGATCTCTTGAAGGCAGGCGTTGAGAGCTTTGTGCGGCCGGTGGCTCCGGCCAAGCTGCTCGACTGCCTGCGGGCGAGGCTCGGGCTGACCAAGCGTGGTCCGAACGGGGTTGAAAACGACAGTTGGATTTGTTGTGGAGGCCTGGAGATGAAGCTCGATGCCCATCGGGTTCGCGGTAATGGCCACGACATCCATCTCGGACGGATCGATTTCAACGTGCTGCGGCTTATGATTGAGGCCCCCGGCAAGGTCTTCAGCCGGGACGAGCTTATCGGGGCGGCCTGGCTGCCCAACATTCATGTCGGTGCACGCACCGTCGATGTCCATATCAGCCGAATCAGGAGGGCGCTGAAAACGGCCTTGCCCGGCAGCGTCATTCGCACCGTCAGGTCGGCCGGCTACTCGCTCGAGAAGCCGGACGACTGAAATCGGTGATCGAACGTGGTGCCGCTCTCTCTTCCTCCTGAGAGCGGTGTTGCCGCTTTGAGGCGCTCCTAACGAAGACCAGGAGAAGCAGGCAAATGGAATTTAAAAGCATATTCAGTGTGACGGGTGCTGATCATTCTGATGAGGACCTCACAACAGCTGCCGGACTGTGTGCCGAGGTCGGCGCGCACCTATCGGTACTCATTATACCGCCTCCATTGCTCTTGATGTCGTCTCCGCCCCCCGAATGGAATACAGGACGTGCACAGGCAATTGCAGTACCGAACTATCGATTTCAGCAAATCGAGAAATTTTCACAGGACGTGACCAGAATGGAAAGACGGTCCGCGGATATCCTCAAAAGGCTGAAAGCTATGTCGCTTTCCTGTGACGTTGACACCGACTATTGCGATCCGGCTAGCCTCGGTGAAGTGGCACGACAGCGGGCGCTCTGCGCTGACCTGACGATCGTTGGAGGAGACCTCCTCAACGATGAGACTCTCGGACCTCCTGTTGTCAACGGCTGCTTGTTCGATAGCGGAAAGCCGGTGCTCATCGTGCCGAAGGGCGTTAAGGCGACGCTGTCGCCTCGACGCGTGCTGGTCGGCTGGGATTCGCGTGTAGAGGCCTCGCGTGCGGTTCGGGAAGCTCTTAGTATCCTATCCGCTGCCAAGGAAGTCTGTGTCGCTATGGTCGATCCAAAGGCGCAAAACAACGGGAAAGGCGCGCAGTCTGGAGCTGACATCGCTGCCTATCTTACTCGGCACGGTGCTCGGGTCTCCGTTGACCTGCTTAAGAGCGCCGGCAAATCGGCGGGCACAGTGCTGACCCAGCACGCGAACGACATCTGTGCTGACATGATGGTTATGGGTGCTTATGGCAGCCGTGGGCTGCGTGAGCGGATTTTCGGCGGTCCGCCGAGCTGGAGCTTTGGGAAGACCACATTGCCGCTGTTTTTGGCTCGCTGATCAGCTCCGTAGGAACACCGATCAGGTCGTAGGACCGCCAACCAGTCCGAAGTCGTCGTCGGTTACCGGTCGGATTGCGGAGACATGGCTGGATCCGCGAACATCTTGCGACGCTTGTCAGAGCCAAACCGGACGCCTCGACTGCTTCACGACGCTCTCGTGAACCAACTCGTGCGAGATCGTCCGCAACGGGCAGTAAAGACGAACGGCTGCAGCAGACCGCAGCCAAGCCACAGGGCGGGTGTACCAGGAGACCCCGCCTCGTGCGCGAACCCTGTTGGAAGGCCCCTTATCAGTACCCGGACGCGCGTCAAATCGGCGGCTGTCCCTGTCAGCCTGCGGTGTGCAAGGGCCGCTGCCGCGGAGCTTCCCCTGCCCGATCGTCGGGCGTGCGACAATGTCGGATTCCAGACGAGCTGGAACTGCGCGAACTCGTTGGTTTGACAGGTCTTTATCCGGCACGCCGCATGCATGGGAGTCTCCGAAAGCATTAAGAGCCGTTATCCATGGTTACGCCCCTCGAAAGAAAGAGCCGCTTCCGTCGTGGCAGGGAAACAGCCACTCCTGGGGTGGAGGCCGGCGCTAGAAGCCGCCGTAAGATCCGGAAGAGCCGCGCGACAGCATCACACACTTTCCTTCTGCTCTTGGGTTCGGATCACGCCGCGCCGCTGTCGATGCCGCCGACATTGAGCCCAAGACCTGGAAGGCGGCACACGCTTTTGCTGTCCTCTCAGTCGGGACCGCGGCTCAAGCATGCCTGTGAGGTTCGCATTGCTCAATGCCCGGCAATCGACGTCAACATGCCGCTGAGTTGGAAAACACTCCTAGAGGAGTAAGGATAAGTGGACCTCTTTTGTATTGGTGTGGGTGCTGGACCATCTAATTTGAGCCTTGCGTGTCAGATACAGGAAGAGATTGCGCAAGGGGCACTGTTCCTGGACCGGGAGGTCGATTTCCGAGGACATCCAGGCAGCGCTTTCGATTGCGCGGAGCTCCAGGTCGGCCACTTCCAGGATCTGGTTACTCTGGTCAATCCGCGATCAGCCTACACATTCGTAAACTACCTCCACGAGAACGGGCGTCTTTACAATTTCCTCAATGCGCAATTTCACGGGGTGCTTAGAGCCGAGTTCGCCCAATATCTCAACTGGGCGTTCCAGAAGAATCCGCTTGTCCGTGGCGGCGAGGCCGTTCGCGAAATCCGCTTTGACGGCGAGTTTCGCGTGCGGACGGACAACGCGGTCCTTGATGCAAGAAACCTCGTCATCGACATAGGCAAGCAGGCGCAAATTCCGCCTCAGTTTCATGGCTGGACTGGACCCAACCTGTTCCACTCATCTGAGTTGGCCCACATCAATCCTGAGGTGCAAAAAAAGCATGTCTGCGTTGTTGGCGGCGGACAGTCGGGAGCCGAGCTGCTACTGCACCTTGTCGGCCGGCCGAAAGAACGGCGGCCCGCGGCGATCACATGGGTCTTGACGCGCGAGATGCCTTTCGACGACCACGCGTTCACAAACGGGCTGTTCACGCCATGCTTCTCGGATCGTTTTGCTGCGATGAGCGAGGTGCATCGACAGCTGTTCCTGCGGCGTTTCGCGCTTGCCTCCGAGGGCATTTCAGAAAGCAAGTTGCGCGCGGTCTATCAGGCGCTCTACCACCACGCCTTTCTCGAGCCACACCAATGCGAGATCACATTGCGGCCAAGTTGCAACGTGTCGCGCTGCATCAATGCCGGAGCAGGGCACAGGCTCACGCTGCAACGCGGCTTGGACAACATCGGAGAAGTAACCGCCGATATCGTCATCCTGGCCACCGGGTACGAGAAACCGCTGCCGGGTTTCCTAGAACCGATCGCAGATCGCCTCGAACAGATCGGCAATGAGCTCGCCATCGGCGAGGATTTTTCGGTGTACTGGGACGGACCGCGAGACCGACGCCTTTTCGTTCAGAACGCCTGCCTTGGACAGCGCGGGCTGGCTGATCCGAACTTTGGGCTGCTGGCCTGGCGAGCGCGCCGCATCCTTGACAGCCTTCTGCGGCGCGCGCCATGCGCCAATCCCGAGCATCTAGGGTTCATCAACCGTCCCTTGACGGAGTGCTGGCCCGACCTCGGAGTCGAACAAATGGGCAGCGGGATATGATTCGTCGATATTGATGATCGGCGGTGGCATTCAGGAAAGATTTCCGCCTCTGGCGGCAAAAGCGGGACGAGCAATATTCCTACGGCGTCAGATCGCTCTGCTCGCGCTTGAGCAAGGTAGCGTCGCGCGACTCCTGCTTGGCGTGAAACAGCAAAGGGCATTCAATCACGATGCAGCTTTACGTGCTGTCGGGCTCAACGCCACGTGGATCGAGCCCAACGCCGCCGTTGGCAACCGCGACGCGAATTATGACGCCGGGCCACATGCGGCGGTGGCTGCAAGGGTACCGAGCCTCTCCCGCACTTTCGACCCCATCGCCGAAGTGCGACTACTCCAGGACGCCGAAGCCGGTCTTATCGCCAGCGGGCCAGCCAAACTCTCACCTTCCTAAACGGCAGCCGCTAAGGTGAGCCGTCGAAAGCCGACATTCAGGTTAACGTCAGCTGGCCGTGTTAGGGCTCGCTTATTCAAGGCGGTACCGGCGCTTGCCGAAGCTAAGAAGGGTTGGCATGCCCTTTGCCGTGCTTGATGTGCGGCAACACGGTGAGAGCTCCGCTGAAGCAAGCGAGAGGGAGCAATGCCCTCGAGACCGTGTCCGATTTTGACTGGAAAATATTCCGCGACAAAAGAGACGAAAGGTGTGGAATGACTTTGGACACCAAGATGGAACTGCGTATGGGGTCCCCGGCTCCTGCGCTGAAAGTGGAGAACTGGCTGCGTGGCGAGCCCCTCACGAGCCTTCGGCCCGGCAAGGTCTACCTCGTTGAATTTTGGGCGACTTGGTGCCGACCATGTGTCCACGCCATGCCCCATTTGATCGAACTGCAGGAGAAATATAAAGACAGCGGATTTGAGATTATCGGAGTCGCAGCTTGCGAAAAGGCTGCAACCGCGGACGAAGCGCGGACCAACGTGGATGCCTGGCTGACCGAGAAGTTCCCGAATCTGAATTATCGGACAGCGTTCGATTGCACTGGCGAAATGAAAAAGCTCTGGCTGGAACCCAGCTCTTCGTTCGGGATTCCCACCTCGTTCGTGGTCGACCGCGACGGCCACATCGCTTATATCGGCCACCCGGCACCTCTCGATGACGTTTTGCCGAAAGTCCTTAACGGCAGCTGGCGCAGCAGCTATGAAGCGAAAGCCGTCGATGCAAAGCGAATCTCGCGTGTGCGCGAATCGTCGCTGAGTCAGCCGATATACGCCAAACTTGGGCCGGCGATGCAGGACGAGGATTGGGCAGCGGCACTATTGGCCATCGAAGAAGGCCTCGCCGTGATGCCAGACTCTTTTGATTTTCGGCGGGTTCATGCGGATATTCTGCTTCACAAGCTGCGCGACATCAAAACCGGCTTGCCGCTTATGCGCGAATTGGTCGAGGACGCGATCAACAAAAAGTTCGAAGCGATGTCTTGGGTGGTGATGGCGCTGAACCAACTCTTCCATCCCACGATCGACAACTCCCATCTTCCGCATGATGATCGCTTTGCGATGGGCAAGGAGCTCTCCGAACAGATCCTGGAACTTAATCCTCCGCAAGGCGATGGAGACTTTAAATTCGGGTGTTACTTTCCGGTCGCTCAGTATTATTACGAGAGCGGCAACAAGGACCGGGCGATCGAGTTGATCGAGGTGGCAATCAAATCGCTGGACCATTCGGAGCCAGTGCCGGACCAAACCAAACAGCGCTACCTCACCTCGTTGCTCCAAGCCCTGGCCAACTACACGGGTGAGCCTGCCTGTCACGCGGGTCTCTGTGTGGCTCCGCAAAACAAGACTTCCGAAACTCAAAACGCTGTCACTTCCTGAGCAAGGATCGCGAAGGGCATGACAATTGGAATTGAACACCGGCAAATCCGCCCGCCCAGGCGCACTTCGCAGCAATAACGTCGATGCCGCAAAAGTGCGCGGCTTGCGGCAGGTGGAATTTCCATTGCGTTTACCTCGGGTCGAACCGCGGCGCAGGCGTTCGCGCCGCGGTGAAAGGTCTCGCATTGGTGGACGTGCTCGAGGTCGGCCACGGGACACTGTTGCGTGGGATCGGCTCGCCCAAGCCATTCCCCGCCCACGCAAGCGCCCGAACCACACATCGCAGAAAAAGAGATCGTCCTTCAAGAGGAGTACTGAAATTGGGGAAAAGCGAAATTCCTCATGAACCGGTTGGCCCTGCTGTCCACGGGGACGACGAGGCCCTTGCTTCCCCGTTCGTCAAATGCCTCCTGCGGCTCATTCGTACTCAGGATTCCTTCGGCTTATGGGAAGGCCATTCGGATGCCGAGCTGCTGGCCGAGTTCATCATCACCAAGC
>NZ_NSFU01000041.1:0-20129 GCF_002294875.1 Mesorhizobium sp. WSM4312
CGTTCTGTGCGTCTTCGACCTGCAGTTCGACGCCGCTCATGCCCTTGGCCTGCGCGATCATGCCGTTGCGCAGCACGGTGAGGAAGTTGTCGTCGAACTTGGCCATCGATACGCCGATCTTGGCGGCCATGGCCGATGAACTTATCAGCGCCGCGAAGGCGACGCCCAAAAGCAGTTTCTTCATTGTATCTCTCCTCCACTTTTGGTGTCCGGTTGCACCGATCTATCCGGAATCCCCGATCTCCCCGGGGAATCTCTCCGCCTCTCGTTCCGGCCTTGAAGCCACCATCCCGATATTCGATGGCAAAAGAAAAGGATCGCCCGGCGCTGAAGCTAGCGGTGCTCCTTAAATCGTTCCGCAACGATAATTGCAGATAATGCATATTCTGCAACGATCTGTGAGTCAATTCGCTTTCAATTTTCTCAACGAAGAGACCCGATCTGCAAAATTCATTGCAAGGGCAGACCATCGTCCTGCTCTGCGATTGAACTTATGCAGCCACCGCATACAGGTAACGAGGGCTATTGCCCGGTGACTATCGGGATACGCGGGTCAATGCCGTTGTTCTGCAAGCGCGCCGCCAGCGCCACGGTTAGCGCCTGAGCGAGGCACATCGGGGCGGCGAGCGATCTTGAAAACGTGTATTCGTGCTCCGGGACAGCAAAAAGCACGCGAGCGCCCTTGGTCAGCGGCGACAGGGTGCTGTCCGAAATCGCCACGATGGGAATGCCCCTGCTGGCAACCTCTTCCACAACATTCACGACCTCGTTTGCATAGAAGCGAAACGATACCGCGAAAAGCACATCCTGCGGGCGGATCGCACGAGCCATGTGCGTAGCCAGCCCGCCGCCAGGGTCCAGCAACGTGCATCGCTTACCCAGCATCGTCAATATGTAGCGCAGGAGTTCCACCACTGGCGCCGAGCGCAATTGCCCGATCAGATAGATGACGTCGGCTTTCTCCAGAAGGTTGACCGCTTCGGCCAAGTCCTCCGGCGGGATAGCTGTCAGCATCTCCTGTAGCGAGGCGATGTCACGGACCACCAGATCGTGCATCAAAGCGAATTCGCTGCGGTCGGTTCGCGCCCCCAGTTCCGTCTCCAGCGCCTTGATGCGCGCCTCAAAGCCGGGCGCCGCGGTGGACAATCGCTTCTGGAACAGGGTTTGCAGATCCTTGAAGCCCTCATAACCTAGTGCTTGGCCAAAGCGCACGAAGCTCGACGCGTGAACGCCGCTGCTTTCAGCGATCGCGTTCACGGAACGCACCGCGACATCATTCGGGTTCTGCGTGAGATACAACGCTATCTTCTGGTATGACTTGCTCATCTGCTCATACCGATCGTGGATCAAGCGGATGAGTTCCTCGTAGTCCTTTGGCGCTTTGACTTTCTCTTCCACGACCGACATCCTTGCAATTTTCGTTGCATGATGGCTTGTTTGCGCTTGGATTACCAGCGGTGAAGCTCCGCCTCGAAAACCGGTGAGTCAAGTCTACGCTACCTTCTTCTGCAATGACGCTTGCAAAAAAATAAATTCTGCAATAAGAATTGAATTAGTCATTCGGCATGAGTTGCCGCAATGCCCGGAGGAATCAAATGTCAGTGGTCCGTCTGACCATGGCGCAAGCCCTGGTCCGCTATCTTTGCAATCAGTTCACGATCGTCGACGGGGAGCGAGTTCCGCTCTTTCCGGGCGTCTTCGCCATCTTCGGGCACGGCAACGTCACCTGCCTATCGGAAGCGCTGGAAGCGGTCCAGGATCGGTTGCCGACGTGGCGCGGGCAAAATGAGCAGTCGATGGCTCTCGCGGCCATCGGTTTCGCCAAAGCCAAGCGCCGCCGCCAGATCATGGTGGCCGCGACGTCGATCGGCCCCGGTGCCCTGAACATGGTCACCGCCGCCGGTGTGGCCCATTCGAATCGTCTGCCAGTGCTGATGCTCGCTGGCGATACTTTCATCAATCGCCGCCCCGACCCAGTCATGCAGCAGGTCGAACACTTCGGCAATCCAACCATTAATGTCAACGATGCCTTCAAGGCGGTGACCCGTTATTGGGACCGCATCGTCCATCCTGAAGGCATAATCTCCTCCCTGCCCCAAGCCGTTGCTACCATGCTGGATCCGGCCGATTGCGGTCCGGCATTCATCGCACTGCCGCAGGACGTCCAGGAGATGGCTTGGGACTACCCGGAGGAATTCTTCGCGGAGACGGTGCACGCGATCCCACGACCGCGGCCCGATACCAATCGGCTGGCTGAAGGGGTCAAGCTGCTGAAGGCAGCCAAGCGACCGCTGATCATTTCTGGCGGCGGCACCCGTTACTCCGGCGCCGAGCAGGTGTTGGCCGACCTGGCCCTCATCCACGGCATTCCGTTGTGTGAGACGATCGCCGGCAAGAGTACCGTCAGCCACAATCATCCTGCTTATGTCGGCCCGATCGGCATCGTCGGCTCAACCTCGGCTAACGCGCTTGCTGCTTCGGCGGACGTGATCATTGCCGTCGGTACGCGGCTGATGGACTTCACCACCGGCTCTTGGAGCGCTTTCGCCACAGACGCCAAATTCATTTCCATCAACGCTGCCCGCTGGGACGCGACCAAGCATCGTGCCTTGGCCGTGGTAGGCGATGCTCTCGCCACGCTCAACGAATTGGGGCAGGCACTCGCTGAGTGGCAAGCACCACGCGAATGGACCGAGAAGGGCCGAGTAGAATTCGCCAAGTGGAACAAGGCGCTGGACGGGTATCAGCAGCCGACCAACCAGCCCGTTCCCAGCTACGCCCAGGTCATCGGCATAGTGAATGAACGGGCTGGCGAGCGAGACCTAGTCATCACGGCCGCGGGCGGGCTGCCGGGCGAGGTCATGAAGAACTGGCGCGTCAAGTCGCCCAATACCTTCGACTGCGAATTTGGCTTCTCTTGCATGGGTTACGAGATCGCCGCCGGCTGGGGCGCCGCTCTGGCCGATCCCACGCGAACTCCGATCGTGATGATCGGTGACGGCACCTACATGATGATGAACTCGGACATTTATTCCACGGTCCTGTCCGGCCATAAGATGGTGGTGATCGTCTGCGACAATGGCGGCTACGCCGTTATCAATCGTCTCCAGAATGCAAAGGGCGCGGCGTCCTTCAACAACCTAATCAAGGATTGCCGCGTCAAGGAGCCGTTCAGCGTCGATTTTGTGAAGCACGCCGAATCGATGGGCGCGCTCACTCGGCGCGTCGACAGCCTCGCGGACCTTGCGCAAGCCGTCGATTGGGCCCTCGGAACGGACCGGACGACGGTCATTACGCTGGTGTCCGATGGTTTCACCTGGACGCCCGGCGATGCCTGGTGGGACGTGGGTGTGCCCGAGGTAAGCGCCAGGCCGCAGGTGCAGGAAGCGCATGCGGAACAGGCTCAAGCTCGCAAGAAGCAGCGCGTAGGTGTCTGACTTCATCACAAATGTCATGTTGGCGTTTGTCGAGTTGAGCGACGTCGCGAAGATGTACGATCGAAGGTCTCGCCGGTCGAGACGAATATCGTTATTTTCAAAATCTCACGAAGTTCCACTGCCTCACAACTGATCGTACGTGGAGACTAATTCCAGGTAGACACTGGCGGTAGTTTCTCCCGCCGACGGAGCGGTGCCTACTGATACAATTTCGTTTCGAACTGAGAGCGTTGAGCGCCCTTTTTTGCCAAACCGACTCCCACAAGTCGGGCACCTTATAGAAGTGGTCCAGCACGCAGGTAAGTTGGCCGGCGCCAGATCGGGAAGGTTGCCTGGATAGGCGCCGGCCAAGCGGGAAATCAGGCCCGCCGCAATAGCGTTCTAACCAAGTCTTTACGCAACGTCATGCCGGCATCGCGGAACAAACCGAGGTCATGGACTGAATCCCATTCGCTGTGCCAATTTCGTCACTTTTGGTACCCTGACCTTTGAACAGCGCACAGCCTCTCGCGATCCGAACGACCCGGCGCCTGCAAAGCGTTCATTGCTTTTCGGCGCCGTTGTCATACTCTCGAAATATGAGGGATCTTCCTAAGAACGTTGACGTCGACGCCGTGATCTTGATCGGGCAATACCTCGACGATCACAGCAAGACCACTCCAGTGTCTATTTCAGACGCGATCAGGGTCATTCGAAAGCGGGCCGTAACGCATCTGTCCGATTTCGATTTAGAGGAATTGATCGTTGAATGCGCGGGGGTGCGGCAATTGGGCGTCCTGTTGGACACTCATGACGACTGACTCGTCTCGGCTACAGCGGCGCGCGCGATCCCAGCCTGCGAGCTGCCGTCGTCGCAATGAAGGGTGACGCGCGAAAGGGTCTGTGAAATCGTTACCGACCGACATGGACGAGCGTCGTCGGGCGCGTACCTTCATCGCCACAAGGGTTCCGCGAAGGCGATAGAAATTCCAGACCTCGCTGCATGATGACTCCCGGCGATCGGCGTGCCTACTGGCAGCACACCTTGCGAACATAAGTGTTACCGAAGGTTGCGTAAGCGTCGTCTGGGATCGCGCCCCTCGCCTTCATCTCGCTGACCAAGGTCTTTGCCATAGGCTCGTCGAATGTATTGTCGAGGGTGATCGCGAACCACCCGTTGGCGGCCTAACCGCCATTCTCGGAGTCGTGACCATCCGCCTTCATGAGGAAACCATTAAGGCCCTCCTGATCGATCGCGTCGAAAAATCGGGATCCCCTCCCAGTGTCCGATCAAAGCTGGTCGACCAGATTAAAGCGTTGCCGGCCGAGGCGACGAAAGTGCTAACGATCGAGGCCATAAAGGCCGGTCTGGCAAATGTCCCGGACTTCGTAAGTTGGCTCCATGGGGCGCTTGCCGGTAATTGATACGCGTCGAGTTTCTTCCGGAGAACGGCAGCGGCGCTGGCGTGAGGCTGCGGAAGGGATAGCTTGCGAAGGCGTAACGATTGCGCGAGGCTGTCCGTTGGGGAAAGTGAGGGAAACAATGCCGGCAAAGTACAGCGTCACCACCACTAAACTCAATGGCGACGGCGTTCATGGCGCGTGGCTATTTATAGGATCGCCGATAGTGCAGATGGCTGCTTGGCTTTGGTACGATCACGAACCAATTTTTTGGACATTGGCTCTGATCGCATTGACCGGGATCACGTTTCTGTGCGGCTTCGTCTTGCTGTTGATTGGAAGAGATTACTATACTCTCGTCGACGAAAATCCCCCGGTTAGATCCTAATGTCTGGTGATGTGGCGCTGCCTTCTTTGGAGAAAGGTAGGGGCTCGGGGATGAAGGCCGTTCTGACTTTAGCGACGTTCGTCGCAAGTTGCACAGCCGCCCTCGCTTACGACGATCCCGCGGTGGCCGTCTGTGAGTACAGTTGGGCTCGGGGCGCCGATCTATCCGCAGGCGGTTATACTAGGACAGACGCGAAGATGGCCGGCGACACGGTCACCCTCACCTATGACTACTCGGTGCTGAATACGTCACCAAAGCCCTTCGTTCAGACCTGCCGATTCGAAGCCGACATTGACGGCGGGCTTCTGCTCGCCACTGATCGCTCGCCTGAACTGCAAGCCTGCTATGATCTGGCCGAACAGAAAAACCCGATCATCGAGAAATACGGGCCAAATTCCAAGGAGGTGCGAGATCTCTCGGGCCAGTTGACGGAATGCCGACCATTGCTTCAAGCCGAATCTGACAAGCAGAACGATATCCTCACGAACGTGGCCTTCCCGCTCCTCTCGATGGGTTTATATCCCATCAACCCAAAGGACACTGCACTTATAGCGACGATAGATCGGGCGAAGTTCCAGAAAGAATGCGACGGCAAACGCGCAGGCTTGGCGGAGTTGGCGGGTAGACAAGAGGTCGATGATTCTTTGCGATTTGAGGTCGAACACTGCTCCCGTGCAGGCTTCTGAGTCCGCCAACGCGCGTTCCCTTCCCCGCTCTCCAACACCGCCGAAGCGCCGATCGACTCCTGGTGCCTGTCGCTGGCCCGCTGTAGGTCCCGCGGCACGCTTGGTGCTATGCTTGCCGAAAGCATCGGAGCAACAATGGCCTACACTGTCATTTGGTATGGAAGACAGGGCATTGTCGACAAGGAGACCTTTGACGCTGAGAAGATGGCGAAGGATCACGCGATCTCCATGTTCCCGACCCGAAAGGGTGACGATGGAGTCGTCTCAGTCGAGGTTCGCAAGGATAACCGCGCTGTCGTGTTCAGCCATGCGGAGAACTAGGACATGTGCGTGGGTACCGTCACCTTCGCGCCGGGCCGCGCCGTATCAGAGGGGAGCAAGGGGCCCGGTCGTGTTCCACCTGATGAACTCGACTTCCTTCCCGGTCACTTCCCGGACGGTCTTCAACGGCGCTTCGTGCAAGCACCGCGTGGGGCGGTAATGCTCGCAGTGCGGCGATATAAACGGCTTCACGATGCTTTTATGCAGCGCTTCCGCTGCCACCAGGAAGCACTCGATTTCAGCCTGCGATAACTGCTTGGATGGTTTTGGACCTGGCCATTGGCGATCTCCGTTTCGTTGAAGGGTCGCCGCAACAAAGAGGATTATATTCCTCGTCTCGACAGGGTTGGCAACCTATTCGGGCAGGCCGGCATCGTAATGCACAATCGCGTTCCGCGCGTGCTCATGCAGCGAGAATGCGGCGAACCGTCCGAAGCGCATCGGCTAGCGGCAGCGCTCCTCGCACGGTCGAGAGCGTTTCGAGTCCGTTCGCGTTTGAAGCGGGCCAGCAATTCGACCGCCGCGGCATTCAGCGCCTCCATCTCGTCGACGAGCCGGTTCATCTCGGTGCGATATTCGGCGACTGCCGCGGCAGTTTCTGCCATGGCGCACTTGCTGAATTCCTCGCGACGGCGAGTGCGCTCCTCAAATGACTTTCGGCTGTCGCCCCGCTCGAAGGCTTCCAGTTCGACCGTCAGTTGCTGAAGGTGCGCCCTGTTTGCAACTCCACCCGCATTCCCGGCATCCTGTATCTCGGCGCGCAGCTCGGCCCGCCGGGTGCGGGCACGCTCGACGTCCGATTCGGCAAGCCTCAACGTGTTCGGCTTGGCAGGCAGTTTCAGGCTTTCGCGGATGCGATCAGCCTTTGCCTCCGGGGTCTCATTCGTCATCGGGAACACTCTTGCGAGCCTTGGGTTGGGCCTCGGTTGCGTTGTCGTTGTCCCTTTCTACCGCTGCTTGCTCCATTTCCCGCGTTACCGGCAACGCTGCAGCAAAGGCCTCGGTAATCAGCGTGAGAATTGCCCTGCGGAGCCATACGCGGTCGGCCTTCCCACCGGCAGGATCGTGCCGCTCTATCAGCCACTTTTGGATATCCACGCTGACAGGAACGCTGACGACCACAGTATCGGCCTTTTCGCGTTTGCGGTAACGGCGGTTGAGAGCTTTGCGCGTCGGCCCGGCAGCCATCATCATGATCGGACCGACCACGGCACCGCGAGCGCGCATCTCGGCGAGCATCTGCTCGAATTCGGCAAAGGTATCGCTGGTCATTGCCGGTCTCATCGCTTTCGCTCCGGTCCGCCACGACCGCGCAGCGCTAAGTCTCCCATGTAGGCTCTCATCTCGGCGTGCTTTGCTGTGGCGCGCGCGACAGGCTGCCACAGGAACAAATGCCGGGCGCGCTTGTTGATTCCGTGAAGGAACCTCAGCCCGCAAGGAAACGGGACGATGGTAGAACTTGTAGTTCTGGAAATGGCAGCCGCTAGGAACGTGCGCAGCGAGCCGAGCGCACCTTGAAGCAGGCCACGGCTATGCTCGATGAAAACCACGGCCTGGCAGTCGGCCTTGCACTGTGCTGCCGCATTCGAGCCGGCCAGGCGAGAGCGAAGGCAGCTAAGCGGCGGCTGCTGAAGATCGCGCCGACTGCGCATTGAGGTGGTACCATGACGATGATGTTCGCGCCGCTTGATTTCGACCACCGCGAAGAGTGCTCCGATCTGTACCGGGCGGCGCGGCTGGAAATGCTGCACGATCGTCTGGCGAACCGTCTTGACCGTGTTGAAAGCGCCGCCGATGAGGTCGTGAAGGCGGCCGCCGTTCTGGTCGACGTCACGCACAGCAACGCGACCGAGGCATTCGAAGACGCCATTCGCAGCAATTCGTCGGCGGCTTTCCTGCACCTGGATGCCGGCCAGACCTTGGGCATGTGAAGCGAGCCGAGCCGTCATTCCACGTCGTCGCGCCCTTCCGGCCAGCGGCGCCACCATTCCCGCTCCAGCACCGTCGCCACAAGGTTCACCAGCCGCCGAGCGCGTGGCGTCATGGGCGGCCTGATGTTCAGCGAGCCGGCGATCGTCGGGCATCCGCTCGACGGCTTCGGCCAGGCAGGCCCTCTGGCGCGCTCGCGCGGCGCGGAGTCCATGACGACAAAGTACCATATCGATGAAATGCAGGGCGACGAAGTTGTAGCCCTGCACATTGCCCACGGCGCAACAGCTTTGGAGGCCGTTCAGTAGCTGTAGTAGTGCCTACGGTAGTGATGCCTGTAATGGTAGTGATGCCTGTGGTGGTGATGCCTGTGGTTGTAGTACCTGTGGTTGTAGTACCTGTGATTGTAGTACCTGTGATAATACACAGGGCGGTAATACCCACCGCCGTAATAGGGGTCGGCATAATACCCACCACCGTAGTACCCGCCGCCGTAGTAGCCGCCGTAGTAGCTTCCGATCAATGCTCCGGCGATAAGTCCTGGAAAGAAGTCGTCATAGCCGCCGTATCCGGGCCGATAGTAGCCGTGGCCATAATAACCCCTATATCGCCCATAATTGCCGCCTCCCCAGTGGCGCCATCTGACGCCATCCCGAATTTGGATGACGTCGGGCTCAGGGCGGCCGCCATGCCGGACAGGAACTTCATGATCAAGTCCTCGCTGAAGGGGCACAATTTCTGGCTACCAACAAAACGTCGTCGATGCGGAAATGGTTCCCAGACTAATGGGCCTGCCCTTCGTCAACTCTGCAAAAGATGCTCACCCCCTCCCGCACGGGCTTAGGAGGAAAAAGGCCGGCTCCCTCGCGGGAGGTTGCGTGATGGCGCTGGCCAGACGGTCCTTTTCATTTGCTGAAATTCTGCTGACCGGCGGCCAAGCTCCGCGCCGCATCTTCTATTGCTGCCCAATCATTGCCTAGCTGGTCAATAAGGTCTTGCGCCTGGTCGCCGGTTATGCCGGTGCGCATCGCCAGCGCCTCGACAGTCATGGCATCTGTGCTGCCTCCCTGTCCGCGCCGCGGCTTCCTGGCCTTGGCAGGTAGCACTGTCGCTCCGACGGCGCTCGGGTCTGTGGCAGGCAAGCCAGTCTGCAGTTGCTCCTCTCGGTCAACTTCGGCTTCGGCTTGATGCCACTGACGTTCGTCAACGCCATGAGCGCCGCCCTCACGCTCCCAAATTTCGTATGCCCGTTGCTGAATTCGTTGGTGCCGATCGTCGCCCATGGTGATTCTCCTTCACGGGATTTCCACCAACGCGGTGAGTGCCGAAACGATCCAGCACTTGGTGATTTGAGATGGATGAGGTGTGACGGCGAATTAGGGTACGAGGCCCGACATCGGCGTTGAGGGACAACAGATGCTCCGCCGTCACGAAGACCTGTCGGACTAGGGAAGGTTCCGAGGTTGCTAAACCACTTAGCCCGCCTCGCGCAGGCTTTTCCATGTCGCGATCCATGTTGCTATTCGCAGCCAGGCTGAGGGAGAGCAGCGGGCCAACCACGGAGTGCTGGGATCAACAGCATAGGTCAACGAGCACCCGACGAGTTGTTTGCAGCGCATGTAGGCTGCGCTATCCGCTTCAATGCTCGCGGGGAAGAAAACTACCTCTGGACTCCTGAGACGTAGTTGCCCCATTATTTGCGCGGGGGAAATCAAATGAAAAAACTGCAAGTTCTTGCGAGCGCCGCGCTTATCCTGGCCAGCTGCTCAACGAGTCCTGTTGTATCCGATACCGATCTCACGGCAATGAATACCGTGGCATTGTGCCATGTTTTGGCCTCCAGCACTGACGAGCAATATCGAACCAGAGTAGCAGCCCTGCTAGTGCGCCGCGGCGCGACCGTGGACAAGTGCATGCGGCTCGTACAGGCTGACAATGCTGTAGCGACAGGGATTGCGGTGGCTGCTGTGGGCGGCGCGGCTGTAGCTGTTGCCGCCAACAATGGCGGGGGTGGCGGATATTACCGGCCGCCTCCCACGGCGTATGGCGTGGCCTGGGACCAATTCTACGGACAGAACTATGCGCTAGTGTGGCGATGCCGAGACAGAGCTACGGGGCGGTTCGTTGACGACTACTACTGCGCCGGTCTACCAATGGTCGACAGCGCCTGGCCGGGTTGGTCAGCATGAACAGAACCCGCTCCTACAAGTGGCCTCTCAATCGCCGAGATGCGGCAAGCGAGGTCGAAATTTGCGCTGCCCGCCCCTCAGGCGATTCTATTTGCGAACAGCCGGTCTTGCGAAATTTTGCGCCGAAATTTCTCTGTCGCGCTCAAACGAGTTCAAGCGGTCTTCTCTCCATTTTTCCAACCGCTTATCATTTTCCTGAAGCAATTTGCGGTTGGCTTGCTCGATCGCATCCTGGGATTTTCTCTCGGGGTTCATTCCAGCCATTTTCGCCTCCTAGCTCCGTGCTGGAGGATAACACATATCTAGGGAGATGGTTCATTGAGTGCGGCTATTAGGCGAATTAAATTTCCCGAGATCTTTATCGGGTTTGTTGCGCCTATGGGCGCAGAAATGACACAATCGCTGCAGGATTTTCGGGTCCATTTTGAACGTCGCGGCTATCACGTCGTCGACCTCAAAGTTACCGACGTATTTTCGGTTTTTCAGAAATATGTAAAACCCAGCAAACCACTGAAGAAAACACCGCTTTATGCGCGTTATGAAACGCACATCGCATACGGTGACCAATTGCGAGAACGCTTCGGCGATAATGCTTTTTTGGCCTCGGCTACGGTGATGCGCATCATCAAGAAACGGCTGCGTCTTCCAAAAAGGGAAGGTATCGAGGAGTTCAGCAAAGTCGTCTATCTCCTGCAACAGTTCAAGCGGAAGGAAGAGATTGATCTCCTGAGATCGGTTTACGGCGATCTATTTTACCAAGTTTCGATCTATTCCCGCAGGGGAGCACGCGTAGACTATCTGTCGCGGCGCTTTGCGAGCGACGATAACACGTCGGGACCTAACCGGTTTCGTGACAAGGCTGAGGCTCTGACCCAAGCGGATGAACACGAACTTGGGCATCCTCACGGCCAGCGGGTGTCCAAAATTTTTCACGATGCAGATTTCATAATTAATACCGACGCAGAGCAATCCGTGCACAAGCAGATTGATCGCTTTTGTGAACTCCTTTTCGGGTCGAATGCCCTTTCTCCAACTCGCATGGAATACGGCATGTTCCTAGCAAAGGCGGCAGCACTGCGAACCCTCGATTTATCGCGCCAAGTCGGGGCCGCCGTTTTTTCGCCAACCGGTGAAATTCTAGCTCTCGGTTCGAATGAGGTTCCTAAGGCCACAGGAGGGACCTATTGGCATGATGAGGACCACGATGACCGAGAGTATGTTCGACAGCATGATTCAAATGATCAGCGAAAAAGAGAAATTCTATCCGAGCTCATCAAAATCATTGATCCCGAGCGTAGCATCAACGATTTGCTCGAAAATTCCAAAGTGCTCGATTCTCAGTTTATGGACGCTTTGGAATATGGTCGCATAGTTCATGCCGAAATGTCCGCGATCACGGATGCTGCAAGGCTAGGCCATGCCCTCAGAGAGGGCGTGTTATATTGCACGACATTTCCGTGTCACATGTGCGCCAAACACATAGTGGCAGCAGGTATTTCCAAAGTGATATTTTTAGAGCCTTACCCCAAAAGCCTGGCGTCAGATCTACATTCCGATTCACTGCAGGTCGAAAGCAGTGACCGCGGCCGTTACCAAGGGTATCCGGCGGTGCAGTTTCATCACTTTTACGGCGTATCGCCTCGGCGATATCGTGAGCTTTTTGAGAGAAACAAGCGGAAGCGAGCAGATGGACAATTCGAGGCTTACAAAGACGGAATCGCGTCACCTGTCTGTGATATAAAATTCCCATTCTATACCCAGCTCGAAAATTTCGTCGCAGACGCCATGCTACAAACATTCAAGGCTGTGACCGACAAATCAGCGTTGTTGGAAGAGGCGTCCGACACCTAGTGCCTAATGCGAATGATTGTATGTCCTTGTCGAGCCACCTCCCCCGATCAGATGTCTGGCGCCAGCCGCCTGATCGTGTCGGCAACGCAGGGCGGCGCCAGATGAGCATAGTGCTTTTCAGCCATCCTGGTACCTGCGTCCGTGGAAGGCTCTGCTCGGGCAAGCCACACTGTCGGACGTGACGAGATCCGCCACACCTACGCCAGTACAATGGTTCGCAACAGCGGTCCCCGGTGCCCAGGCCGTACCGTCATCATGCCGAAGCAGTATCGCTTTGCCCTAGCGCTTCAGCCACAACGATTAGCGGCGCAGCGGTTCGCCCCCAGGACAGTCACGGATGAGGCGTTCAACAGATCGGCGCCACCTGGCGGCAACGCGATATGCCGGGGCTTGCCGCTCTTGCTCTCGGCGACGAAAACAGAATTGTTCACCGCGTGGTAGTCCGAAACTCGCAAGCGAGCGAGCTCGCCGAAGCGAGCGCCGGTGACCAGCGCAGTCGACATTGCGCTGCTTCCGAGTTTCTACTGACAAGTTTCGCCGGACGGCAGCTATCTGCCCCCTATCCATCGCTGCAAACAGCCCGATCGAGCCTTTGAAGTTCTAGAGCTTCAGGTCGACTGTCGGCGCGTAGCTGGCTACGCTGCGATATTTGAGGTATCCGCGTCGCCCGCCGACCGACCCAAAAGAGTTACATTCGCCAGCTTTTCAGCCGTTCATACCTGCCCGCGTAAAGCATCTTTCCCTATTTGAGCCCAGCGAACTCGAGCGCGTTCGGCGTGCTCGCTTTGGAGCTTCTCCGCGATCCAAAGCAGCGCGCCGTAGATGGTAGCGCGATCATCGGAGGTCAGGTCGACGATGCCCGCCTTTACGACGAGGCCGCCGAGTTCGATCAGATGTCGGGTGCGCTTGCGGCGCTCGACCTGCCAGGCGCGCATGTCATTGCGGGCCAGTGCCGCTTGCCGGCGATTGTGAGCTGCCCGGTTGTGCTGGAGCGCTGCCCTGGTTGCGCTGAGGTGCCGGAGCAGTTCGCCGGGGCCTGCTCTCGAAAAACATCACCCCACGCTTGGCCCATGCCTCACGCTTTGAGGTGTCTTTCGTTTCTGAGATTGCGACCAGTGCACCAACCAGTTCCTCGATGCTGAGTTGATCGGCGCCGGTGGCGATCACCAACTCGCCAAGTTGCTGCACCTTTCGCGTTTTGAGTTCTCGCGCTTTGTCTTCCAGTGTCTTCAGTTCGGCGTCAAAGTCACGTGGTTTGCGCATCGCTGTCTCCATCTGACGTCAATGCGGCGATGATAGTTGAGCGCCCCCTGGAAGGCTTCAGTGTTGCCGAGACACCCCGGGACGGGCTGGTCCATCCCGAGAATTTTTCGAGGGAGGGCGCGCTTATACGTCGTGCCGACGTGCGCTTTGACGTGCAAATGATCCTGTCGCGATGGCGATCTATCATCTTCACGTCAAGGTCATTGGCCGCAAGGCAGGCTCGAGCGCTGTGGCGTCGGCCGCCTATCGCTCGGCTTCGCGGCTGCGCGACGAGCGGATCGAACGCAGCCACGACTTCTCCGCCAAGCGCGGTGTCGTTCATTCCGAGGTGATGCTGCCGGACGATGCACCGGAGGCTTGGCGCGACCGCGAGAGGCTGTGGAACGATGTCGAGGCGTTCGAGGTGCGCAAGGATGCCCAGCTTGCCCGCGAGGTCGAGTTCGCCCTTCCGCGCGAACTAAGCCAGGCTCAAGGCATCGAACTGGCGCGCGACTTTGTACAAGCCGAGTTTGTCAGCCAAGGCATGGTCGCTGATCTCAATGTGCATTGGGACAGGGCAGAAGATGGCAGTCCCAAACCGCATGCCCATGTCATGCTCACCATGCGGTCCGTGGACGGGAACGGCTTTGGCCCAAAGGTGCGCGACTGGAACCAGACCGAGCTGGTCGAGCGCTGGCGCGAGCGATGGGCGGAGCTTGCCAATGAGCGCCTGGCCGAACTCGACTTCGACGCCCGCATCGATCATCGCAGTTTGGAAGCGCAGGGCATTGCGTTGGAGCCGCAAACCCAGATTGGCGCACCGGCGCAACGCATTGAGGGCAGTGGCCTTGACGCTGGCGACATTGAAGCAGATCGCGCGGAGATGCACCGCGAGATCGCGCGCAACAATGGCGCGCGGATTATCGCGGATCCATCCGTGGCGCTGGATGCCATCACGCATCAGCAATCGACCTTCACCCGAAAGGACATTGCGAAGTTCGCGCATCGGCATAGCGACGGAATGGAGCAGTTCAATCAGGTCACGGCAGCCATCGCCAACTCGCCGGATCTGGTCGAACTTGGCAAGGACGGACGCGGCGAAGATCGCTTCACCACGCGGCAGATGATCGAGACCGAACAGCGCCTGCATCGCGCGGCTGAACGCATGGCCGGCGAGGAACGTCATGCGGTGACTGACGCACAGCGCGAGGCAGCATTGGCACAAGCAACGCGACGCGGTCTTGTCCTGTCAGGCGAGCAGACCAATGCACTGGATCACAGCACGGATAGACGCGGTCTTGGTGTCGTTATCGGTTTTGCTGGAACCGGTAAGAGCGCCATGCTTGGTGTTGCGCGCCAGGCGTGGGCAGCCGCGGGCTACGAGGTTCGAGGCGCGGCACTCTCCGGCATTGCCGCTGAGAATCTCGAAGGCGGATCAGGCATCCCGTCACGCACCATCGCCAGCATGGAACATAACTGGGGACAGGGCCGCGATCTGCTTACCGCGCGTGATGTCCTGGTGGTCGATGAGGCGGGCATGGTCGGTACGCGCCAGTTAGAGCGCGTGCTTTCCCATGCGGCGGACGCTGGCGCGAAGGTCGTGCTGGTCGGTGATCCGCAGCAGTTGCAGGCGATCGAAGCCGGCGCTGGATTCCGTTCCATCCACGAGCGATACGGCGGCGTCGAAATCGGCCAAGTGCGCAGGCAGCGAGAGGACTGGCAGCGGGACGCCACGCGCGATCTGGCAACCGGCAGGATCGGCGCTGCGATCAGCGCCTATGACGACAAAGGCATGGTGCATCAGGCTGCAACGCGCGACGAAGCGCGAGGTGAACTCGTCGAGCGCTGGGATCGCGACAGGCACACGCAGCCACAGGCAAGCCGGATCATTCTCACCCACACAAACGACGAGGTGCGCGCGCTGAACCAGGTAGCGCGTGAGCGCATGCGCGCTGCCGGCGATCTCGGCGACGATGTTCAGGTCGCTGTCGAACGAGGTGCAAGAAACTTCGCAGCCGGCGACCGTGTCATGTTCCTGCGTAACGAGCGCGGGCTTGGCGTCAAGAACGGCACGCTTGGTGTGATTGAAGAGGTCAGTACACGGAGCATGGCCGTGCGCACCGACGACGGTAGGTCGGTGCGCTTCGACCTCAAAGACTATGCCCATATCGATCACGGCTATGCCGCCACCATTCACAAGGCGCAGGGCATGACCGTTGACCGGACCCATGTGCTCGCCACACCGGGCATGGATGCGCACGGCAGCTACGTCGCCCTGTCACGGCATCGCGACGGGATGGGCCTGCATTACGGCGACGACGACTT
This sequence comes from Mesorhizobium sp. WSM4312, assembly GCF_002294875.1. Classification (NCBI taxonomy): domain Bacteria; kingdom Pseudomonadati; phylum Pseudomonadota; class Alphaproteobacteria; order Hyphomicrobiales; family Phyllobacteriaceae; genus Mesorhizobium; species Mesorhizobium sp. WSM4312. The sequence continues at coordinate 15,749 of NZ_NSFU01000041.1, forward strand.
CAGTACGCGGGAGCGGCTGGTCCGCACGCTGTCCCGGGACCGCGCCAAGGACATGGCGTCGGATTACGAGCGGATCGACCCGGCGCAAGACTTTGCCGAGCGGCGCGGCATCACGTTACGCGAGCGCGTGGCCGAGATCGTGCGCCGGATCGTTCCGGAGAAGCTGCGCGACAGGATCGGCGGGTTGCTGGACAGGGTACGCTCGCCCGGCGACGCCGAGCCCAGCCAAGAAGGTGAGCGCAGGCCGGGAAGAGAAAATGTTGGCGCGCAAATCGCAGATGCCGGCCCCACGCCTCAAAGAAATGCTTCCATCAATGGAGTGCAGCGCGAAACGGATGCAGCGGTGGACGCGGAAGCGGCGTTGCGCAGCGCTCGCACCAAGGCGCTTGTGCGTCACGCGCGTGCGCTCGACGCGATCCTGCGCCCGGGAAATGCCGACGGCCAGGGCAGTCCCGGGCAGATGCGCGAATTGAGGGATGCCCGCAGCGCTTTCGAGAAGGTTCGGCCGGATGGCTGGCGCGATGCCGAAGCGGCCTATGTGAAACATCCCGAGCTTGTTCGTGAAGCGGCGGCCGGCCGGGTCAACCGCATCGTGCTGGCTCTCCAGCTTGAAACCGAAATCCGCACCGGACTGGAAGCCGATCCGATCCGCCGCGCCGACCGTTTCGTGGAACGTTGGCAAAAGCTCGACCGGACGGGCCAGCGCCAATACCAGGCCGGCGACATGTCCGGCTACAAGTCAACCCGCTCGGCCATGTCCGATATGGCCAAAAGCCTCGAACGCGATCCTCAACTGGAATCCCTCCTTGCCAATCGCAAACGCGATCTTGGCATTCATACCGATTCCGGCCGTAGCGTCGCTTCGGAACTCGCATTCAGCCACGGCATCGGCAGAGGCCGTGGCATTGGAATCTGAATACGTCCGATTCGCCGCCATTTCCACGCCGGGGCAAGACGACCCGGGAAACCCTCTTGCGCGCCCGTAAGTGTCTGTCGTCTCTGGATCAGGAGCAATCAGAACCAGCCAGCGAGAGGCAGTGCGACCATGCCTGAACCAGACCGGATCATCCGCCTGAAAACCGTCCTGTCCCGGACCGGTCTTTCCCGGTCTACGATCTATCGCAAGATCGCCGAAGGCACCTTCCCGCGCCAGATCCAAATCAGTGTCCACGGTGCAGGCTGGCATGAATCCGACATCAGTCGCTGGATCACCAATCCCGTCTCGTGGCGTCCGCAGGACCAGGGCGACAAGTTGTGATGAGGGTGATGCACCCCTGCGCGGAAAGCTGGCCTTCATCGAGACGCAGCGGTCACAGGGGCAGGGTTACTGCCATGTCCGTCAGAAGCGCCGCCGAGGCGAGCGAAAACGGCAAACCAGAACGGTGGTCGGCCTCGCGCCCATCAAGATGGCTTGCTCAAGCAGGGCGACTTTGGAGCGAAGCGGCCGTGACGGGCTGCCTCCGATCCGGTTTCCTTCGAAGCAGACTGCTTCCTCACCGCCTATAACATCCGTCGGCTAACGATTTCCCCGTCGGTTCGGCGATGATCGCCGCATCGATATTTATGGTGGCGGGCGAGGTCATCCAGCACTGAGCGGATATGCGGCCAGGGAAAATCGGCGGGATGTTCCCAATGCTCACCGTCATGCAGGATAACGAGCAACTTAGCTAAAATGCCCTCCATGGAGGTAGCCGCTGTCTGCGGTAGATTATCCAGAAGTACTCGTTCGGCTGTTTCGGATTGCCGTATCAGTTCGTCGGCTCTCGAATAGCCGATCTCAGCATCGGCGGCATCCCAACGCGCCTGGTGTGTCGTGAAGTCGGCAACCGCCCTGCTCCATTCGGCTTCAATTTCGGGAGAGTAGGCATCGTTCAGACCTTCCATGGAATGGAGCGTTAATTCCGTACCATCGGCAAGCCGTACCTTGGCGCAGGGAAAGCCGATCGTCCTGACGAGGTGTGTCTCCAACCTCTGCTGTTCGCGGCACAACGCCAGTGTCTTGTCATGGAAATCCTGCCAGTTCCCACACAAAACAAGCGCCGGATCGGCGGCGCCACTGCCGTCCCTCAGTTCGGCGGCCCCCGACTTTACTTGGACCGGCCATGCTAACGCGGCCGTGGCCGTGCCCGCCAGCAAGCGCCGCCGGGTGACGAAAGACAAACTCATGCTATCGTCGGAATCATCCATGATCCGAGCTCCATACGGCTTGGGTTGTGGTCAGGCCGCGTCGAGTGTTCGCTCACTCGATGCGGCCGCTTTCTAAAAACGAAAGGATTGTCTGTTTTTAGAAAGCCACCGTCAAGGTTTTCCGAAAAGGCTTGCGATTTTCGGAAGTTATCACCAGTTTGCGGCATGGATTCTTCTCAATGTCGCGCCGCACGAGCACTGTTGAAGTGGACGCAAGAGGATCTTGCCGCCCGCTCCGGCGCGAGTGCTGTTACCATTCGCAATTTTGAAAACGACCGTTCTGTTCCTCAAACTGGAACGCGATACCTCCTTCAAAAAACGCTTGAGAATGCCGGCATCGAGTTCATACCTGAAAATGGCGGTGGTGTCGGTGTGCGCTTGTCAAGGCGTTCCGAAAGCACGTAGCTCGGTGACGTCGCGTCCTTTGACCAACGCACAGCGCGTTCATTCGCCGACAATCATTTCGACGCGGCGGCAGTTAGGTGTCAACCGCGAGGGCTTCGACGATCGCCCTCTTTGCTCGTCCGAGTACTTGAATTCGGGGGCGTGTTTGAGCGAATCCTTGCTGTCACGTAGCGTCCATCGAGCCGAACGGAATGACCTCCGCGCCAACTCTGACAATTCCGGCCAGTCGATCGGCCCAAAGGTCGAGTGCTTCTCGCTTTTCTCTCATGTAATCGTAGCGCGCATAAACGCGGCTGGTGATGCTGGCCTTCGTCGCGCTTACGTGATTCAAAACGTGGCCAATAATGAAGGGCGAGATGCCGAGTTCTTCCATGTGCGTTGCCGCCGACCTGCGAAGGTCGTGTGACGTCCAAGGCTCAACGCCTAAGATCGTCGCTGTTCCGCGCTTGATGACCTCTTCACGCTTGATCGCCTTGGCGATCGCGGCGCCGGTCACAGGCGCACGGGCTCCAGGTCCAGGCAAGACGAACGCCGTCATCGCCCTGCCCTTACGTTCGGCAAGCGCCTTCACGTCGGCAAGTTGGTCGCGAATGATCTTGACGGCCATTGGCGATAGAGGGACCGCATGCTCGCGCTTGTTCTTTGAACGCGTCGGCGGAATGGTCCACAGGGCGGCGTCAAGGTCGAGCTCGTCGACCGTTATTCCGCAGACCTCGCCTACGCGCTGCGCGGTGACAAGACACAGGCGAATGACGCGCCGCGTCGACTCCCGCATATCCGCGTCTGCCAAGGCTCCCCACATGGTTCTGATCTCGTCGACAGATAGCACGCGATCGCGTTCAACTGTCTCGGTGGGTTTGCGCATACCCTCGACGAGATTCTGATCAAGATCGCCCCGGCCTCTAGCCCATCGGATCATGGCGCGAACGTCTTCGAAGAGTCTGTTCGCCTCGACGGGGGCGCCGCGATCCTTCACGGCGTCGATCGCCTTCGTGATATCGCGGCGATGCAACTCGGAAAGCTTGACCTCCCCGATGCAACCCGCCGAACAATCCTCTAACTTCTTACCGTCGGCGTCCCGGCCAGAAACATTCTTGCGAAGGCGGCGAGCGATCTCGTCGCCCGAGCGCTTCGTCGAGGCGTGACGCTTGACGTAGTTCTCGACTAGGTCGGCAACAGCCTGGGAGACCGTCAGCGACTTCTTGTCGGCGACCGGATCGCCTCCATCTCCCACCTTCGCACGCGCATCCCGGGCGCGCTGACGGGCTCCCCTGTCACCACCGAGCGGTATTTCCGGATAGGAGCCGAGTTTCAGCCATTGGCGCTTGGCCGGCGGCCCATAGACTAGATACCAGGACTTCGTCCCACCTGCCGACACACGCAAGACGAGCCCTTTTACCAACGTGTCGAAGTAGTCGACCTTTCGGCCAGAAGTCGCCTTCGCAGACTGGCAGAATTTGTCCGTAAGCTCGTTCTGCGGCATCCGTCCCTCGACCAACCGGTTCGCGTGATCTACACAATGATCTACAGGAATCCACGCGCTTTGTCGAGATGCGATGCGACGACGCGAGATGCGGAAGAGAGAAAAAAGCCTTTCATTACATGAGCTTCTGATGTTTCAGGCTGTCGCAAGACGGTCCAGAGAAAGTCAGCGGAAAACCTCTGTTAACCGGTTGGTCGCTGGTTCGAATCCGGCCCGGGGAGCCAAACATTTCCAAGCACTTGGCTATGATGTCTGCGTGAGCGCGAAATTGCGCTTTTGCCTTTGGGGCTATGTCTGGGGCAATAA
>NZ_NSFU01000042.1:0-19552 GCF_002294875.1 Mesorhizobium sp. WSM4312
GACGACGAGGCCCTTGCTTCCCCGTTCGTCAAATGCCTCCTGCGGCTCATTCGTACTCAGGATTCCTTCGGCTTATGGGAAGGCCATTCGGATGCCGAGCTGCTGGCCGAGTTCATCATCACCAAGCAACAGCAACGTGCGGTACCCTTTGGCGGCGATCCCGATCCTGACGCGCTGTGGAGGCTCGACATGTTTTACACCGCCGTAGCGCTTGCGATCGAGGAGCGCTCCGGCGTGTCGACGTCGCCGACAATAGAAATGAAACCCGTGGGGGCTTCCGGCGGTTGGGCGTTCTGTCGAGACGTCCACCGGTTCGGCTTCGAGACTTTCCGCAAACTTGCTGAGGCCGGTACGAAACTGGTCGACGATGCGACTGCAGCCATTGAAGCCTAGCCCGAGATGGAGCGCATCAAGAAACCATTGTTCCAGGAAGGATCTATGTCAGACCTAGATAGGATGAGGAAAAAAGTCTGAAAGCTCCAGTTGCGTGCAGCTATTGCCAAGATGGCATTGCAGGACCTCGTCGAGGGTCTGCCGGGCAAGTGGGCCGACATACAGGAAGTCGCCGAGAAAACCCAAGCCGTTTATGCCGAGTTGGATGTTGCCAAGAGAGAACTCGCTTCAATGAAGAATTTAGGATGATGCGCACATTCACCACCCGTGACGGCTCCATTTGGATGCCGCCGTACCTGACCTCCATCGATAGCAAATCTGCATCGGCTGCTGCCGTTGTTTCAAGGTCTGCTCGCGCGATGTCATGCATCTTCACGGCGTTGATGATGCGGGTGAAATCCTCGCCCCTGCGATGACGAGGACGACGATTTCGACGGCAAGCTCAATCGCATGATCATGGTTGTCGATGATGCCGGCCGCTGCATAGGCTGCGGAGCCTGCGGCCGCGTCTGCCCCAAGAACTGCCAGACGCATGTTCCGGCCGACGAGCTCGCAACATGATCTGGCGAAAACCAGGGGAGCGGCGTGCACTTCATCTTTTTGTCGGCTCGTGGGGCTGGTCCTGTGCAGCAATGCGTCGATGGTTTACTTCGCTTTGGATTCGCTCCGTGTGGCAGTCGTCACGACGCTGGCCTGTTCGCTGCTGCTTCAGGCCGGCTACTTCGGCCGCGTGCTCTTTCTGATCTGGCAGTCCTCTAGCCGCGCTCGTGGAACTCGCCACAGGGGCCAGCATGCCGATGGTTACAGGAAAGCTCGGGTACCAGTCGTCTGACTCTGATCAACTGCGGAATGCAATTTTCAGCTGTGTCCCGGCTTGGTCGAATGCCCAGCATGTGCTGCTGCTTTGATGCGCGGATGACAGGATCAGTGCTCAGACCCACACCAATTTTGGTCACCCTCTGATGACTGAGCTGATCGTATAGGGAATCTGTGTTCGGCTAACACGCGACCATACCCCTGGGCTGACCGGTGCGTAGCAGGTTCAGGTACTTTTTTGCTGGAGATAGCATGCTGGAAAAATTCGAACGTTATCCGCTCACCTTTGGACCCACGCCGATCGAGAGGCTCGACCGCCTCGGCAAGCATCTGGGCGACAAGGTGGAAATCTACGTCAAACGCGAGGACTGCAACTCCGGTCTCGCGTTCGGCGGAAACAAGCTGCGCAAGCTCGAATACATTGTGCCCGACGCGATCGCGTCAGATGCCGATACGCTCGTCACAATCGGTGGCGTGCAGTCCAACCATACGCGCATGGTCGCTGCGGTCGCCGCCAAGATCGGCATGAAATGCCTCCTGGTCCAGGAGAGCTGGGTCCCACATGATGATGCTGTCTACGACCGGGTCGGCAATATCCTCTTGAGCCGCATCATGGGGGCAGAGGTGCGCCTGGTTGACGAGGGCTTTGACATCGGCATCCGCCGCAGCTGGGAAAAGGCACTTTATGAAGTCAAGGCAAGGGGCGGCAGGCCATATGCGATACCTGCCGGCGCCTCTGTCCACAAATACGGCGGCCTGGGCTATGTGGGGTTCGCTGAGGAGGTGCGTGCCCAGGAAGAGCAGCTTGGGTTTGCCTTCGACTATATCGTCGTCTGTACGGTGACTGGTTCAACCCACGGCGGCATGCTCGTCGGGTTCGCCAAGGATGGTCGACAGCGCAACGTGATCGGTATCGATGCCTCCGCCATGCCCGCCAAGACCAAGGCGCAGGTGCTTGGCATCGCCCAAAATACAGCGAAGCTCGTCCACCTCGGAGCGGAAATTGTCGAGGCAGACGTGGTGTTGTTCATGGACTACGCGTACCCGGGTTATGGCGTTCCATCGGAGGAAACCAAAGAGGCAATCCGTTTGTGCGCGCGGCTCGAGGGCATGATTACGGACCCCGTTTACGAGGGCAAATCGATGCAAGGGATGATCGACCTCGTCCAGAGGGGCTTCTTTCCACAGGGATCGAGGGTCCTCTACGCACATCTAGGCGGCGCACCGGCGATCAACGGGTACGGCTACACCTTTCGCAACGGCTGACGTTCGGCAGTCTGCGATTCCGCGGTCGCGCTCGAACGTGGGTAGGTAGCGTCGTTCGAGCGCTTGGCTGGAGAAGTGGAGGCAGCGACGGGCATCCACTAATTGGTACCATTACGTGCTGTCGGTGCTCAACGCCACGCGCATTGAGCGCATGCCGCCGTTGGCAACCGCGAGGCGAATTTTGACTCCGGGGCAAGAATCCACACGCGGCGGTGGCGGCACGAGGACCAAGCCGGCGAGTTCGCGCTTTCGAACTGGCGCCAAACTGCCACTGCTCGAGGGCCGAGGCCAGTCTAATCACAGGCGAGCCGTCCAAGCTCTCAAGAGTGATAGGGCGAAACCCGACAGCGGCAGAAGACATGTCGGGTTCACGACAATCGGCCGCATTTGGCCTCGTGGAGAATTTCAAAGCATTTCCCGCCGCTTACCGGAGCTGAGGGAATTGGCACCTCCGTTGCAGCTTGATGTGCGGCAACACGGTGAGAGCTTCGCTGAAGCAAGCCAGAGGGAGCGATGCCCTCGAGACCGTGTCCGATTTTGACTGGAAAATATTCCGCGACAAAAGAGACGAAAGGTGTGGAATGACTTTGGACACCAAGATGGAACTGCGTATGGGGTCCCCGGCTCCTGCGATCAAAGTGGAGAACTGGCTGCGTGGCGAGCCCCTCACGAACTTTCGGCCCGGCAAGGTCTACCTCGTTGAGTTTTGGGCGACTTGGTGCGGACCATGTGTCGACGCCATGCCCCATTTGATCGAACTGCAGGAGAAATATGAAGGCAGCGGATTTGAGGCGGTCGGAGTTGCCGCCTGCGAACAGGGTCCTACCGCAGACGAGGCGCGGACCAACGTGGATGCCTGGCTGACCGAGGAGTTCCCGAATCTGAATTATCGTATCGGGTTCGATTACATTGGCGAAATGAACAAGCTCTGGATGGATCCCAGCTCTTCGATTGGGATTCCCACCTCGTTCGTGGTCGACCGCGACGGCCACATCGCTTTTATCGGCCACCCGGCGGAACTCGATGACGTTTTGCCGAAAGTCCTTAACGGCAGCTGGCGCAGCAGCTATGAAGCGAAAGCCGCCGATGCAAAGCGCATCGCGCATAACCAACTTGCAGCGCGCGAAATGTCGCTTACCGGGCCGATATACGCCAAACTTGAGCCGGCGATGCAGGCCGAGGATTGGACGGCGGCGCTCTTGGCCATCGAAGAAGGCCTCGCCTTGATGCCAGACTCTTGTGAGTTCCGGCAGATTCATGCGGATCTTCTGCTTCACAAGCTGCGCGACATCAAGACCGGCATGCCGGTCATGCGAGAATTGGTCGAGGACGCGATCGACAAAACGTCCGACGCGGTGTCGTGGATGGCCTTGGCCCTCAACCAACTCTTCGATCCCACGATGGACAATTCCCATCTTCCGCGCGCGGAGCGCTTTGCGATGGGCAACGAGCTCTCGGAACAGATACTGGCACTCAATCCCCCGAACGGCGATGGCCCGTTTAAATACCTCCGGTACCTCCCGGTAGCTCAGTATTATTACGAGAGCGGCAACAAAGATCGCGCAATCGAGTTGATCGAGGTGGCACTGAAATCGGTGGACCGGCTGGGGCCAATTCCGGACCACACCAAACAGTACTATCTTACCCCATTGCTCGAAGCACTGGCCAACTACACGGGTGAGCCTGCCTGTCACGCGGATCTTTGTGTGGCTCCGCAAAAGAAGGCACCCGAAACTCAAAACGAAGTCACTTCCTGAGCAAGAATCGCGAAGGGACTGACAATTGGAATTGAACACTGGCCAATCCGCCCATCGAAGCTCTCTTCGCAGCAAGTATGTCGATGCAGCAGGGCGGCGGCTTGCGGAAGGTTGGATTTCAATTGCGTTGACCACCGGTCGGATCGCGGCGCAGACGATGTGCGCCGCGAATTCGCGCCGCAGGTCTCGCACTCGTGGACATGTCGAGGTCGGCCACGGGGCACTCTTGGGGTTGGCCCGCCCAAGCCATTCGTCGGCCACGCAAGCGGACCCGGAGTGGGCATCGCAGGAAAAGGAAATCGTACCTCGAAGACGAAGACTGAAATGACGAACAACGAAATTCCTCCGGTTGGCCCTGCTGTCAACAATGACGACGAGGCCCTTGCTTCCCCGTTCGTCAAATGCCTCCTGCGGCTCATTCGTACTCAGGATTCCTTCGGCTTATGGGAAGGCCATTCGGATGCCGAGCTGCTGGCCGAGTTCATCATCACCAAGCAACAGCAACGTGCGGTACCCTTTGGCGGCGATCCCGATCCTGACGCGCTGTGGAGGCTCGACATGTTTACACCGCCGTAGCGCTTGCGATCGAGGAGCGCTCCGGCGTGTCGACGTCGCCAATAATTGGAATGAAGCCCCTGCGGGCTTCCAGCGGTTGGGCGTTCTGTCGAGACGTCCACCGGTTCGGCTTCGAGACTTTCCGCAAACTTGCTGAGGCCGGTACGAAACTGGTCGACGATGCGACTGCAGCCATTGAAGCCTAGCCCGAGATGGAGCGCATCAACAAAACCATTGTTCCAGGAAGGATCTATGTCAGACCTAGATAAGATGAGGAAGAAAGTCCGAAAGCTCCAGTTGCGTGCAGCTATTGCCAAGATGGCATTGCAGGACCTTGTCGAGGGTCTGCCGGGCAAGTGGGCCGACATACAGGAAGTCGCCGAGAAAACCCAAGCCGTTTATGCCGAGTTGGATGTTGCCAAGAGAGAACTCGCTTCAATGAAGAATTTAGGATGATGCGCACATTCACCACCCGTGACGGCTCCATTTGGATGCCGTCGTACCTGACCTCCATCGATAGCAAGACCTGCATCGGCTGCTGCCGTTGTTTCAAGGTCTGCTCGCGCGATGTCATGCATCTTCACGGCGTTGATGATGCGGGTGAAATCCTCGGCCCCTGCGATGACGAGGACGACGATTTCGACGGCAAGCTCAATCGCATGATCATGGTTGTCGATGATGCCGGCCGCTGCATAGGCTGCGGAGCCTGCGGCCGCGTCTGCCCCAAGAACTGCCAGACGCATGTTGCGGCCGACGAGCTCGCAACATGATCTGGCGAAAACCAGGAGAACGGCGTTGCACTTCATCTTTTTGTCGGCTCGTGGGGCTGGTCCTGTGCAGCAATGCGTCGATGGTTTACTTCGCTTTGGATTCGATCCGTGTGGCAGTCGTCACGACGCTGGCCTGTTCGCTGCTGCTTCAGGCCTGCTATTTCGGCTGCGTGCTCTTTTTCGCGGACGTCGATGATCTGTAGAACTGTTCATTCGCTCCGCAGAGGGCCGGCGAATCCAATCTCTTCCTAAGCCCGTTGGCCGTAATCGAAAGACACGGGGCCGGCGAGTTCGTGCTCAGCTGCCACTGTGCTAGCAAGGGAACGGAATCCAATCCCGGAGCAGATGGCCAGAGTTGAGCGAAGACTGCGGTCGGAGCTCCTGCGCTTCCGGGTCTCCAAGGGGACGACTTTGCGAACCGAAGGGACTTTGAACCGTTGACGTGGCCAGCGTGCGGTAGGTTGGGCCAGCGACAGGGATCCCGGCCGGCCGGGAAGCACCGCCCTCTCAATGTGCGTTGACTTCGCTTCCTTTGGCGAAATGTGGGTAACGGCGAGGGCCGCACTCTTCCCGGGCCGTCGACATTCCCGCCCTTTTGGTGCGTGCGCCGTTAGGCGCGACAATTCGGTGCCCGCGTGTAACTGCGCGCATTCGCCGAAGCTTAGACGTGGTGCATTCCCGCTCGCCCGTTTGGCGGACAGTTCCGGCCGTGCTGGTTTTGCCGCCTAACGCCCGCCGCTCGTCACTGCCACACCCCTCTCCGGCAACGGCTCGGCGCATCGCGCAAGCCGGTTTAGCGATCAGGCCAGGCCCTTCGCGAGTTCCAACGCCTGCCGTTCGAAGAGGCGGCGGTAAATGCCACCATCGAGATTGATCAGGGCGGCATGATCGCCGTCCTCCATGATGCGGCCACGGTCGAAGACGAGCAGCCGATCGAGCGAGCGGACCGTCGACAGCCGGTGTGCGATGACGAGTGTGGTTCGGCCCACCATCAACCGATCCACCGCTTGTTGAATGAGCACCTCGGATTCCGAATCGAGGCTCGATGTGGCCTCGTCCAGAATAAGGATCGGCGCGTTCGCGAGGAAGGCGCGCGCGATCGCCACGCGCTGGCGCTCGCCGCCGGAGAGCTTCAAACCCCTTTCGCCGACCAATGTCCCATAGCCCTTCGGCAGGGGCGCGATGAATTCGTGGGCACTTGCCAGTCGTGCCGCTTGCTCGATCTCGGCCTGGCTCGCGCCAGGCCGGCCATAGGCGATGTTCTCGGCAAGCGACCTGTGAAACAGGATCGGCTCCTGCTGCACGATCGCGATCTGCGAACGAAGGGACTCTTGGGTCACCTCCGAGACGTCCTGACCGTCTATCAGGATCCGGCCGCCGCTCAGGTCGTAGAGTCTCTGGATCAGCTTCACGAATGTTGTCTTGCCGGAACCGGAGGGTCCAACCAACCCAACCCTTTCGCCAGCTTCAATCGACAGCGAACATTCGCTATAGAGCGGCAGGGGATGGTTGGCGTAGCGGAAGTGGACGTTCTCGAAATCGATACGGCCGTTCGTGATCCGGATCGGCTTGGCCTCTGGACGATCGGCAACATCCACCTGCTGATTGTGGATGGCCACCAGTTCTTCCATATCATTAACCGAGTGCTGCACGTTGCGGACATGCATGCCGGCATCACGCAGATAGCCCTGCAGGACGATGAAGGACGTGAGAACATATGCTATCTCGCCCGGCGTTGCCTGTCCATGCGACCACAGAAGCAGGGCATATCCGACCACCGCCACCCTGAGCGCAACCAAAGTTACGCCTTGGGTTGAGCCGATGATCGTTCCGCGCACCCAGCTCCGGCGCGCGCGGTGCCGCCATTTCGTCATGATATTTGCAAGCCGCTCGTCTTCGCGAACCTCTGCGCCGAAGCCCTTGACCACAGCGTTGCAACTGACCGCGTCCGCAAGCGCGCCGCTGAGCCTTGTGTCCCATCGGTTGGCAAGGCTCGCCGCTGGCGCGACATAGCCGAGCGACAGCGAAATCGAAAACGCAAGGTAGACGAGAGAGCCGCAAGCAAAGATCACGCCCATGACCGGCCAGTGCCAGCCGAGCAGCACCGTCGAGCCGATCAAGATGACAAACGACGGGAGCAGCGTGACGAGTATCGTGCTGTTGAGGAGGTCGAGCGCCCACATGCCGCGCGTTATCTTGCGCACTGTCGAGCCGGCGAAGCTGTTTGCATGCCAGTCTGTCGAAAAGCGCTGCACATGATGGAACGCTTCGGTCGCGACGTCGGAAATCATTTTCAACACCAGGTCGCTCAGGCCAATGAAGGCGACGTGGCGCATGGCAATGCCACCGAGTGCCAATGCAATCGGTACAGAGAATGCTGCAACAGCTGAATCCGAAGCTGGTGCTGCCGCATTAGCAGCACGAGAAACAGCGTCGATGAGTCGGCCAGAATAGAGCGGCATCAACACGTCAGCCAGCGTGGAGGCGAGCATCGCGGTCATGATGATCGCGAGCCGGGCCGGCTGCCTGTTCCAGAGGCGAACAGTGAAGGCGAAAACGTCGCGACAAGTGGCGCCGCGCCCATGGACGGGGAAACGTCTCATAGTTTCCAAGCGGGCGCATCAACACGCTCGGTCCCAAAGACGATAAAAGACAAAACTGGAATTTCGACCTCCCCCATAACAGCATCAATTTTGGCGGGCAGCTCTTGCCGCCTCACGACGGTGAGTTCAAAAGTCGTGCCAACTGAGCGGGAACATCCGAAGGACAAATTCAGCAGGTTACCGAGCCTGGAGAAAGTCAGCCGCCATCCAGTCGATACGATTGCTACGGCTGCTCAACTCGGGAGATTGGAAAAGAAGGTCGATGTATCGATTGAATTTTGAGCTTGTTCTTGCCTCGATCAAATAAGTACAGTTGCAATGCAGCTTTCTCAGGCCCGGCACTTAGGTGCTGATTTCAAAAGCGCGCCGCGAATACTTTCCTGCCCATATTCCGTCAATCGAATGCTCGACTGTCGGATTGTGCGCTCCCCGACACAGTGCTGTCGGTTCGCCTCCTGGGTACCTCCCCCGTCGATTGACGACCTGAAGGAGAAGCTTCGCTCGCAAGCTGGCACGACTCTTGAGGGTACTCCAGGTGGCGGAAGGAACTCCGGCTCGAGTCCCGTTGACTTCGGATGTTGCGAGGCTGGGTTGGAGCAAACTGTGCACCAATGAGAACGCAATGAAGGAGACATCATGGAACTCCGGCGGATTGCGGTGGAGTTAGACCTATTCCTCAAGATGACTGATGATGTCGCTCAATCCGAACAGTTGTTCGAACTGTTGTCTGCGTTTGCGCTGAATTTCGATTGCCCGTGGATTGCCTATGGGCCGCTCGCATCAGAGAGGGCTTTCAAGCCGAACCGGGAGGGTTCTGTGGTGATGTGGAATTATCCTGCTGAATGGCAGGAGCGCTACTCGAGAATGGGCTATGCCAAAATAGACCCCCTCATCAAGAAAGGTCGAAAGGAGGCGGGACCCTTTCGATGGAGCGAGGTGTATACTGATGAAAACATAACTGAAGATGGACGCCGCGTCTTGGACGAAGCAGCAACATTCGGCTTGAGGTCAGGCGTTACCGTCCCATTACATGGCCCTGGTGGCAGCTTTAGGTTTGTGAGTTTTGCTCAATCCTCGGACTGCGAATTGCAGAATAGAGCGATCACCTACCTGCAAATGGCCGCGCTGCGGTTTCATCGGATGGTTACGAAGTTCGACACTACGACTGCGTCGGAACGAGCTCATAACCTGTCTCCGAGAGAAATAGAGTGCATTGATTTGGTGTCACAAGGAAAATCATCTTGGGAAATAGGAACTATTTTAGGCAGATCACGAAATACGATAGATTTCCATTTAAAAAATGTAATGCGGAAGTTGGATGCGACCAGCAGAACGGTAGCTGTTGTAAAAGCTTTGAACCTTGGGATTATCCAACCGCCGTAGGTGCGCAGCTAGTTCTCCGCCCGTAGTAGCGCGCGTGATAGCCGAGACGCTCCGGCGTGCGCTCGCTCTTCGAAGCACCCAGCGCCTCGTCCATCTCGGCCTCGAGCACCTCCTGCATCACGGCGCGAATCACCTCGTGCAATCCATCCGGCTTCGAAAGCAAAATGTCGTTGACGCTGCTACGGCGGATTTATCTTCAGGCTTGGTCCTGGTGGCGATGCTGAGTTCGCTTCGCTGAGATTGGGCGGTCATGACAGGGTGGTGTTCAATGTCACCGATTCCTGGAAGAAATTACCATCCGTATTAAGCGACTGACGATGAGTGATGTGTGTCCAAAATCTGACAGCTGTCAGAAAACATTTCGGGTTCAATACAGCGGAGCGTCTTAGCCCTGTCGGGCTTTTCGAAGCCTATCTCGCAGTAACTGCGCGCCAGGCGCACTAGCTCGGCCTTTGCTGGTCGATGTGCGGCAATATAGTGTGAGGGCTGACCCGCATGAGAACACGGAACTCGCTCGATGAAGGATGATCGACGGCATCCAGAAAGCTTCTCTCCGGCGGGTTCGAGGGTGCTGCGCGCGCATCTCGGCGACGGGCCAGCGACCAACGGTTGAGGCTACATCTCCGGAGCGAGTGATGCCTCGAAAGATGCAATGCTGTCTCTGGTCCGACGCGCTGGAAGTTTGTGAAGGGTCGGCCCGGCAAATCGGTGAACCGGGCGGCTTAGGCTGCCAAAAAGGGTAGATGTCTGCGTTGCCTCGGTAGATCAGCAGGCGGTATCAGAAAGCCAAAGGCACACGCACACCATCGTGGCGCTTCGCAGGAAGTAGATGGGAGTAATCACCAGTGATTTTACCGGAACTTCGCTCAGCAAACACAGCCGGCAGGGTTTTGGAGATAACGACGACCACGGGATGCGTCGTAGGATGTTCATATTGTCCCCAGGACAAGTTCGCGGTCCGGCAAAGAAAAGTGTCTCATGCGAGTCATCTGGATCTTGAAGATTTCAAGCGGTGTCTGGCCCGCGTACCGACTTCCGTCGACATTGGTTTTGCGGGATACTCCGAACCTTGGCTCAATCCGGACTGTACCGAAATGGTGGAGCACGCCTTCGCCAAAGGCCATGGCATCAGGATTTTTACGACGCTGGTGGGAATGAACGGGCAGGACCTGCAGCGATTGCAAGCCTTGCGCTTGGGCGTATTCGTGGTCCATGTTTTCGATGACGGCACCTACATGAACAGCCGCCTGGTCGGAGACAAGTATCGCGATCTGGTTCGTCAACTCGTCGACGCGGACATCCCCTTGATCCGATTCGTGGCCTTGGGCGAGCCCCACCCAGATATAGCCGACATTATTCCTACCGAAGCCCTGATAAAAGCGCGGCCGGTGAGCAGTAGGGGTGGAAGCGTCGACCCTAAGATCGTTGCACCACGTCAGCCAGTGGTCGGAGCCCTAACCTGCGTGGACGCACGACAGTATCGGAATGTTCTTCTTCCAAACGGCGACGTTACCCTGTGCTCTATGGATTTTGAACGGCGTCACGTATTGGGCAACCTTCTATATGAGGGTTACTCCGCTCTGTTTGAAAAGCCAGTTTTTCGCGAAATCGTCGACCGCATGAATGGAGCAGATGGTTTTCTGCTTTGCAGGATGTGTGAATTCGCCGACCCAAACGACCGGACCTGAGTGCATGCCGGCCGAGAGGGCGTGCCTGGCAGTGCGGATGGCCCCACGACAGATGCACCTGCCCGCGACGCCATCGTGTTTTCACGTTACGCCAGTATGTTCCTGTAGGCGCGGCAGTGGGCCTCGAGCATTTCGGAGACGAGCTCATCGAAAGGTCTTCGCCTTCCAACCGAGCTTGTCGGCCTGCCTAGCTTGAGGTAACGCCGATCACAGGTCAACCATCGGTCGGATGGAAACAGTGTTAGTCGATCCCGATCAGAGCTTGATTGCTTACTCACGGCTCACCTCGTCAACGCCTTCACCCTCCCGGACGATCTCCTTTTCGACTCGCCTGAAGGCAGCAGCCCAGCTGCGGCCGGGGATGGTTGCCGTCGCGGTAGTGGACGTTCTCGAAACCGATGCGGCCCTTCGCCAGCGCGTCTCCCGGTTGCTTCCGCCTGGCCTACGAACGGGCTTTCCGTCAAGGGGGTCCACGGCGGCCCCGCCCTCTTGATCCGGCGGCTCGGGCCAGTCATCGCGCAAGAGATCGGAATCCGCATTCTTCTCAAAGAGAGCGTGGCTTTCGCTGTGTCATCGGTCATCAAATAGTTTCTTGAATCAGGTTGGTGTCCGCAGCCCGAGGTTGAACGGCGAATATTGATGACCGCCGCGAAGCCGCTCGCTCGCTACGGCGCTATTGAGGAGCGCGCTCGCGAGCGGCTTCGCTACCGCCGAGCGACACAACCTCTGGCGACGCGACCCTGCTGATCTCCTTGGACTCATTCATTTGTCCGGAGCGCTATGGGCAGCGAAGGGTGGGTACGTCAACTACCTGATGCCATAGTAGCGATGCTTTCGCGGAAGCTTTAGAAGCCATCCTGTTGCAGCACATTCGAAAGCATCCGAATGGAGGGCAACGCAACCCAACAATATTTGATGAGGATGCCGGCATCACCAGACCAAACCCAGACCAAACAAAGCTGCCTCCGGCATTCTGCTTCAACGTTAAGCGACGAACATCTGCCGCAAACCACTAGCCATTAAACAGCTCTCTTCTTTGAAAGACTATGTGCAGAGGACTTGATATGGACACCGACGCTTTCACGGCTCATGAATCTAACGTTCGTCGTTATTGCCGGGCGTTCCCCACCGTCTTTACGAAGGCCCTTGGGGCGACGATCTGGGACGAGACGGGTAAGCCCTTTATCGATTTCCTGGTGGGTTCCGGCGCACTCAACTACGGGCACAACAATCCGGATATTATGGCGCCAGCGATTGAATATCTCGTCGGTGAGAACATTCTTCTGTCGCTTGATATGCATACGGCGGCAAAGCGTGACTTCATTGAAGGGTTCGTCGATTGGATCCTGAAACCCAGAGGCCTTTCGTACAAGATTCAGTTTCCCGGGCCGACCGGCACGAACGCCAACGAAGCGGCGCTGGCGCTGGCGCGAAAATACACCGGCCGCTCGAGCGTCATGGCCTTTACGAATGCGTTCCACGGCATGTCGCTCGGCTCTCTAGCGGTGTCGGGCTCGGCCTCAACCAGGGAACTGGGAGGCGTCGCTCGCCACGATGTGATCCGTGTTCCCTATGACGGCTATCCGAGCCAAGCTTTCGATTCCGCCAGTTACATCGACAGCGTTTTGAGCGACCCGGGGAGCGGCATAGAAAAGCCTGCCGCAATCATTCTGGAGACCATCCAGGCCGAAGGCGGCATGAACGCCGCATCCGCAGCTTGGCTCACGGAAATTCAGCGCATTTGCCGTACGCACGGCATTGTTTTTATCGTCGACGATATTCAGGCGGGTGCGGGCCGAACTGGCGATTTCTTCTCATTCGAGTCCGCGAAAATCGAACCGGATATTGTGTGTCTTTCCAAGTCCCTAAGCGGTTCAGGTAGTCCGTTGTCCATCGTTCTGATTCGACCCGACTTGGACATATGGAAGCCCGGAGAACATAGCGGGACCTTCAGAGGCAACAATTTCGCCTTCGTGACGGCAGGAGCCATGTGCAAGATGTGGTCGGATAGGAAATTTACTGCAGGTGTCGAGCGGACAGCCGTCAGGCTGCAAACGCACCTCGATCGCCTGGTTGCGAAATTTCCAAGATACATCGAACAGAAGCGCGGCCGCGGTCTGATGGCCGGCCTGAAATGCCGTTCACCGGCAGTTGTCGGCCGCGTGCACGATGTCGCATTCGAAAATGGCCTTCTTATCGAATCCTCGGGGCCAAATCGCGACGTTATCAAAGTCCTCCCACCGATAACCATCACCGATGCCGAACTCGATCGTGGCATCACCATCCTTGAACACGCACTACAGGAGCAAGACAATGCCTAGTCAGATATCTCAAGTGCCAGCCATCTCGCCGGTTTCGATCAAAGAACGGACCGGGTCGATCAACACGGCGGAGATCATCTCGGTCCTGAAAGGTGAGCTCACCGCTCTGCACATCAAGCAAGCTTTCAGCACCGAAGTAGCCGAGGAGATCACTACGAACTTTATTGGAAGCTCTGGTCTCAGAGAGCGTAAAGATGGTGTGCCCGGACAATATGTCGGCGCATCTCACTACAGGAAGGATGCAGCCACCTATTTCGCAGACGCCGAAAACGCGCGGCCGTACGTCGATGCCCTTTTTAAGAATTTGGTTGACCCGGTTCGAGCAGTATTCAGGGCGTTGAAGCGAGAGCTTCACAACCAGGGAATCGAATTGCGGCTAGCCCGTTCCGAACACGGCCAGGCCAATGTTTGTCGCGGCCTCAGTTGGTCGGGCACAGGCACATTTTCCTTGGATCCCCACGACGACGTCGCTCAAGTCTTACGTGCTGGCGATGATTACGAGCTTTCTGCGGTGGCGCACAATACGGTCGCAGCGCTCAACCTCTATCCCAGCATGCCTGAGGAAGGCGGCAATCTGAAGCTCTGGAGCCACAAGCCGACGGTTGCGGACCGGATATCGCAAGGTGTGGAGACCACTGGATATCCCTATTCGGCAGCCTATCTGGAAGCCGTCCCTTGCCGCGAGTTCGAGCTCAAAACCGGGGATATCGCCCTAATCGATGGCGGCTTCGTTCACGGGGTTACCGGTCAATTAGGCGACGGAAAGCGTCGCCTAGTGCTGAATTGCTTTTTCGGATTTGCGCGGCCTGATCTTGTTCTCTGGTGGACGTGACGTTGGACCTCGCAGCGATCGACTGGCTTGGGCCGTGAGTTGGCGTGGCCAGGCGTGTGACTGCTCATGCTGCCGTCATACAAGCCGAACCTCGAACCGATTGAAATGGCCTTCGCCAGACAGTTTGGGCTGATGCCTTTGCAGGCTACAATTCAGGACTCGCCCTATGAAGAAGCAGTTTACTCCTACAAACGATGTAAGCCTCGCGATCTTTGATCGTCTTGAGTCTGAGGTGCGGAGCTACGTCCGTGCGTTCCCAGTTCTGTTCGATCGAGGCGTCGGCACTGCCCTCATAGCTACAGACGGTCGGGAATACATCGACTTCTTGGGAGGCGCGGGAGCCTTGAATTACGGGCACAACAACCCAGCCTTCACGCGGGCGTTGTTGGACTACATTGCGCGCGACGGAATTGTGCACGGGCTCGACCTTGCTACGACCGCCAAGAAGGCCTTCATCGAAGCTTTTGAGCAGTTTATTTTGAAGCCCCGCGGTCTGTCTTATAAATTGCAATTTACTGGCCCCACAGGTACGAACGCGGTCGAGGCGGCTCTGAAGCTAGCTCGCCAAGTGACCGGCAGGTCAAACATCGTTTCGTTTACGAACTCGTTTCACGGAGTCAGCGCTGGGGCGTTGGCGGCAACCGGAAACACGAAGTTCCGAGATGCTGTCGGCTTTCCCCTCGCGCACGTGACATCGTTGCCGTACGAGGGCTATCTCGGCGCTTCAGACACGATCGAGTATTTCGAGAAGCTTCTCGATGATCCTAGCAGTGGTCTCGGCAAACCCGCTGCGGTGATCCTAGAAGCAGTGCAGGGCGAAGGCGGTGTCAATGCTGCTACCGTTGAATGGCTGCAACGGCTGCGTGATCTGACCTCTCGGCACGAGATCCTGATGATCCTCGATGATATTCAGGCTGGTGTCGGTCGCACAGGGAAATTCTTCAGTTTCGAGGCGGCTGAGATCGTGCCGGACATCGTTACCCTGTCAAAGTCGTTGTCTGCAATTGGAACGCCTATGGCCCTTGTCCTCATGAAGCCTGAACTTGATGTCTGGACGCCGGGTGCGCACACCGGCACGTTCAGGGGCAACAACTATGCTTTCGTCACTGCTCGTGCGGCCCTTGAGACTTACTGGTCCGACTCCAAGTTTGAAGATGAGATTGCTCGCAAATCAGCCATCTTGGCTCAAGAACTCAAGTCGATCGCAGACGACTTCCCCAGCCTTGCTCTGAATGTCCGAGGCCGCGGCTTGATGTATGGACTCGTATCACCAAAGCACCACTCATTGCCGGGGCTCATTTCCCGGGAAGCTTTTCGTCGCGGCTTGGTGATCGAGATCGCTGGCTCGTATGGTGAGGTGCTCAAGTTCATGACAGCCCTTACCATAACCGAGGCTGAACTGCGCCGTGGTCTGTCGATCGTACGCGACAGCATTGGCGCGGTGCAGGACAGCATTTCAGCGGAGTAGGCATTCACTCAGTCCCCCCTACCCAGTCTGGGCTTATCAAGCAAAGGAAATTCCGCTTTAGACGTATGCGATTGTATGGAGACGGACAGCAAAAATGGACACTCGGAGAGCTCAAACAATGGACACCGACCGCTTGACGTGATCGAACGACAGTACGGCATGTGCAAATCAATACACACTTCTTGCTCGTTGCAAGATGAAGGACGACGTCCAGGGCCGGTGAAACCGGTATTCTAATATATTATATAAGTAAGATGGTAATATTGCTGGTTTATCACGAGCGAAGACGAACGGTACACAACACATTAGAAATTAACTTGTATAAGAGGTCCGGTATTTCTTATCCTTTCTGATGAAAAATAGAACGGATTTTGTGCGACGTCGAAGTTTGGCGAGACGAGTGTAAGGCGCGTTCGCGAACCTTACACCGTTACGTTCTGAAGGAGTTGAGATCGTGAGTGATATGACAGCCCGAGACGATGAGATAAGCCTAGCCGAACGCGTAACGCAGCATTTGAAACCGCATTTATGGGCAAAGGCCAACCGGCTCCTTATCCGTAAAGCAATCAGCGAATTTGCACACGAGTTGCTAATTGCTCCTCGACTCCAGCGAATGGAAGGCGACTGGGGGAAGTATGTGCTGGAAAGCGAGACCCCTGGGTTGGAGTATTGGTTCCAGGCTCGGCGCCTCCTGCTAGATCACTGGCAAGTGGACGCCGGCTCTCTGGAGAAAAGGATTGAGGGCAGGCCGGCCCCCCTGGATGCGCTTGATTTTGTTATTGAGTTCAGCCGCCATCTTGGCATAAAGGAAGAGATGATGCCGGTTTACCTGCAGGAGATCAGCAGCACGCTGTATGGCAGCGCGTACAAGCAGGCCAAAACAGAGATATCCGCCGCAGAACTGGCTTTTGCCGATTACCAGATCGTTGAGGCTGGCATGACGGAGGGCCACCCGACCTTTATCGCGAATAACGGTCGCATTGGCTTTGACGCGCTCGACTATAGTCGCTATGCGCCGGAGGTGGGCAGTTCGATAAGACTCATATGGCTGGCCGTCCATAAAGAAATGGCAACGTTTAAGTCCATTTCAACGCTCGACTACGACCTTCTCATGCACGAGGAACTCGGTCGACAGGCGCTGGAACAGTTCGACGCAGCGTTGCGTCAAAAGGGACTAAACTCGACCGATTACATCTATATGCCAGCGCATCCTTGGCAATGGTTCAATCGGCTCTCAACTATCTTCGCGGCGGATATCGCCAACCGGCACATTGTCTGCCTAGGCCAGGGGAAGGACATATATCATGCCCAGCAATCGATCCGCACACTTTTCAATATAAGCGATCCGCATAAACGGTACGTGAAAACGGCGCTGTCGATACTTAACATGGGGTTTATGCGCGGCTTGTCACCGACACACATGCTGGCGACGCCCGCCATCAACGAATGGTTGAAGAATTTGCTCGACAGTGACTCCTATTTAGCCGCCAACGGCTTCAGCATCCTTCGCGAGGTCGCGACGATTGGCTATCGCAATCGTTGTTTCAACACCGCCCTCAAGAAGGACTCCCCTTACAAGCAGATGCTTTCTGCGCTGTGGAGGGAAAGCCCCCTTCGGCAGTTGAAAGAAGGGGAACGTCTGATGACAATGGCGTCGCTGCTTCATGTCGATTACAATGGTGAAGCACTCGTGACAGCCCTCATCAATGCCTCGGGGTTAGACGCCGCCGCTTGGCTACGCCGCTATTTTGAATCTTATCTGGCGCCGCTTCTCCACTGCTTTTATGCTTACGATCTAGCGTTTATGGCACATGGAGAAAATATAATTCTAGTTATGAAAGATCACGCTCCGACGCGAGTTATCATGAAAGACATTGGCGAGGAGCTTCGTATTCTAGGCGGAGATCTCAACGTGCCGGAGGAGATTAAGAGGATCTGCATTCAAGTAAATCGCGACATGAAGCACGACTTCATTTTCACCGACGTTTTCGACTGCTTCTTTCGTTACTTGGCTGTAACACTCGAAGAACATCTTGATTTTCCGTCGACACACTTCTGGCAGCTCGTAAGCGAGTCCATCCTTGGCTACCAGACGAAACATCCGGAATATGACGAAAAATACAGGCAGCATGACCTATTCGCTCCAGAATTTCTGCGACGATGTATGAATCGACTGCAGATACAAAAAAACCAGCAAATGGTGGACTTCGGTGATCCGGGAGAATACCTGCACACCGTCGGCACGCTGAAGAACCCACTGGCGGGCATTCGCAAAGTGACCAGTGCAGGTTAAGCTTGAAGGAGGCGCGTATTTTAAATGAACAATGTAGTTAGCCGGTTTTGGGCCAATACCATACCCCCCCCTTGGGGTAAGCAACCCCTTGCGTAAACGCCGCCGCAGCATGTTGCGCGTATCAGGCGCCCGCTCACCAGCGCGTCGCCTGCTTCCATTCTGAAAGGAGGCGCCTAATTTTTTTATCGCCTTCGGGCCGGCTTTCCAGGTGCCGTCAACACTGACACGGTTAGGCGCCCAAAGCTTGATTTGTGTAGACCTCGCTACCTTAAGCATAAACCTCGTCGAACGCCTTCAATCAAGCACTGCGGCCTTGACGCTCATGCTAGGAGATCATGGCCGCGTTGGAGGTAAGTGCGGCTCTAACTTATGGCTAGAAGGGAGCTTCTCATGTACATTCTAGAAACGCCGCGCCTAATCCTAAGGCCACCGTCGCATAGCGACGAGCTTCTTCTACATGAGCTTCATAGCGATCCATTTGTGGTAAATGCCATGTGGGATGGAGTCTATCCGACCCGAGAGCAATCGAAAGCTAAACTACAACAGTTCATCCATCATTGGCAGAGCAATGGTTTCGGCTTATGGATGGTGTTCGTAAAAGGCGAAGGCCAAGTCGGAAAATTCGCAGGCTACTGTGGATTGATGTACAGTGGCCCGTATCTGCCCGAAGATCCCACTAATGTGGAAACCGTATCGTGCCTCCACCTTGCGTCTTCCGGTAAGGGGATCGCCGCAGAGGCCGGCAGGGCAGCGATCCAGTTTGCTTTCGAGAACCTAACGCTCGAGAAGGTCACTTCATTCATTCGCCCAACGAACACGCGTTCGCTTCGGAAAGCACCGAAAGTAGGCCTTCGCTATGTAAGAGACCGGGTCTACAATAACGTAGTTATGCGATATTTTGAAGTGACAGTCTTGACTGCTGTAAAAATCGAAAAAGTCGTCGTTATCTCTTGTTAGTATCATTGTTTCTCGGAAGACGGTGATGCAAGAAACCGTAGGCGAGCGCTGCTCTCGCCCTACGAACTTGCAATCATTCACACCGACGCACCGGCGTGTCCGGAGATGCATGTGCCCTGGAATTGAGAGCTTGTCGGTTCAGAGATAGTTCAGATGGGTCGCTCGGTCTCGCTTCGGGCATGCCCTCGACCGATTTGGCGATCAAATCGCTCCGTTACAGACGGCATGATGTGGAGCTGCCGCGCCGTAAGTGACCATATCTCAGGCGGTAGGAGGAGCGCTTTGCTGAAGAAGCCCATCACACTTGGTACCTTGATGGGGAGTTGCGTGGTTTTCGATTATATCGTCGTGGGTGGTGGCTCCTCTGGATGCGTGATGGCGAGCAGGCTCTCCGCCTATGGCGCTCGCGTGCTGCTCATTGAAGCTGGCCCTGATACGCCGCCGAATGCC